>CANAZG010000075.1 GCA_947365965.1 uncultured Clostridia bacterium | reverse complement strand
CTCTTTTCCGTATTGATATCCATGATGTCCGCTCCTCCGGTGGGCGCTGTGGCCGCGGCCTCGGCGGCAGCCGCCATGGCGGCCTCCACCTCCTCGGGCGTCATGTCGCTGGTGATGGTGATTGCGGCCACCTCGCCGGTCTGCTGCTGCTCCTCCTCCAGAGCCCGCTGCTCCTCCTCCAGCTTCTTACGCTTTCTGCGGCGGATGCTGAGAATGACAATCAGCAGCACCAGCAGCAGCAGGATGACGGCGGCTGCGATGATGAGATAGGGCAGGTTCTCCGGCGAGAACAGTCCGCCGGCAGGCGCCTCGGGGATGGGATCGGTGTAGAAGGGAGCCAGCAGCACGGACACGTACTGCTCCGGGTTCTCTCCGCCGATGCCGGAGGCGGCCGCCACGTGGCTGCGCAGGGTGTCCACTTCCACAGAGGCGGCGTTGTTTGCGCTTTCATTGATGGTGACGGCGATGGAGACGGCTGTAATGCTGCAGGCCGCCACCTCCGTCTGCTCGTGGGTCTCGTTGATCTTGTTCTCCCGGTCGCGGCTGCTGCCGGCGGTGTCGCCGTCGCCGATGGACTGCTCCAGATCCCCCACGTAGGTGGGCAAATCGCTGTTGCTGGCAGTTCCCACCACGCCGCCCACGGGCTCCAGGCCGTCCCGGGTGATGTAGAAGTACTCGATGTCCCGCCCGATGAGGCCGCCGCTCTCATAGGAGCCCTCGGGCTGCTCATAGAAGGTGGAGTCGATGTAGCGCCGGTTTACATCCACCTTGGTGGTCACCGCCGCCTTCACGTTGCCATCGCCGTAGATGCTGTTGAGGGCCAGCAGCACCTGGCTGCGGATGAGGTTGTTGTAGTGCTCCTCCATCTTCCGCTTGAGGGCGTTGGTGTCGCTGAGGGTGGCGGTGTCGTCGCCGGAGTAGGTGTTGTAGCGCTGGTCTGTGATGTACACGGTGTCAATGGACATCCCCCGGATGGCGTGGGACACGATGCCCCGGATGGCGTCCGCCTGCTGGTCCGTGAGGATGTAGTCCTCCCGGAGGGTCAGGGTAACGGAGGCGCTGGAGCTGGTGTCCACGTTCTCAAAGACGTAGGTCCGCTCCTCCCCCAGGTCAATGTTGACAAGGGCGTCCACCACGCCGTCCAGCTGGCGGATGGTGGCCTGAAGCCGCTCCTGCACCGCCACCAGCCAGGCCGTGGCCCGCTCAGAGGTGGTGGACATGGTGCCCACATTCTCAAAGTAGGAGCTGTATAGGGTGCCGCTCTTAGGGTAGCCGGCCATGGCCAGCTGGGCGGTGAGAATGCTCTCCTGGCCCTCGCGCACAAGAATGGAGTCCCCCTCCAGCCGGTAATCGGTGATGCCGTTGTCCTGGAAATAGCCCAGAATGGAGCTGGTCTCCGTGGCATTCAGGCCGGTGAACAGGGTTGTATAGGGCTGGTTGTTGCTCCAGACGATCAGCGCCACGGCAAGAATGATGACAGCGGCCAGGGCGGCGGCCAATATGATGCGCACCTTGGTGCTCATGTTTTTGAAAAAGTCCTTTACTTTTTCCCAGGCGCCTTTCAGCTTTGTTTCCACACTGTATTCCTCCGGCCTTTTCTATCGAATGGCATGGCGAACCGCCTTACAGGTTGATGCGGCTCAGCTCGCTGTAGGCGTTCAGGGCCCGCTCCCGCAGCTGGGTCAGAATGGACAGGGCGGCCTCCGCCTTATAGGTGGCCATGTTCAGCTCCGCAGGGTTGTCCAGCTGCCCCGTGCTCAGCAGATACTCCTTCTTGGCCACGTCGTCCTCCGCCTCCCGGACGTTCTCAATGGCGTTCTTGAACACATCGGCAAAGAGGGAGCCGGCGGCCGGCTTCTCCTGGGTCCGGACGGTCTTCTGCAGGGGCATGGTCTCCCACAGGGGGGAGATGGCTTGTGTGGTCATGCTCATATTGAAATCCTCCAGGTGTCGTATTATGTAAATCGCCCGCCGGCCGTCCCAGAGGGGGACAGCCCTGACGCGAAGAGAGGGCCAGCGAATCAACATCTTTTTGATCTGCCTGACCCTGTTCTCTCTCTATTTATCTTCCGATCTCCAGGCCCGAGGAGATAACGCTCTTGAGTACATTGAAGGCCGTCACATTGGCGGAGTACGCCTGACTGGCGGCCATGGCGTCAGCCACCTCCTTGACCAGATCCACATTGGGCAGCTCCACGTACCCCTCCTCGTTGGCGTCCGGGTCCGTGGGATCATACTTGAGTTTGAAATCAGACGGGTCCTCCGCAATCTCCACCACCTTCACCCCTCCGGTGTTCTCATGGCGCACATTGCTGACCATCCCGTTCTGGGTCAGGGCCAGCACGTTGCGGAAGGTGTCCCGCCCGTCCACCGCCTGGAAGACCGTCAGCTTGCGCCGGTAGGCGCCGCCCTCCTCGGTGCGGGTGGTGTTCATATTGGTCACGTTCTCACTGATCACATCCAGCCGCAGGTGCTGGGCTGTGATGCCGGAGCCGATGATGTTGATTGTGCTCATAAAAGCCATAAGAAACCTCCTTGCTCCCAATCCCGAAAGCCCCTCACAATGGCGGGGCGGATGTCATCTTTTATCTATTCCGCTGTCGCGGTTTTTTCCTGCTCTATAGCCGATTCCTACTGACCACGAATGGCCATCAGCATCCGGGACATGTCGCTGCTGAAGGCCCGGTAGAGGTGCTGGGTCTGATAGGCGCTGCGCACCAGCTCAATGTGCTGTTCCGCCACGTTCACGCCGTTCTCGTCCATGCGGGCCACCTCATCGTCCGCCACCCGCACACGGGGCGCGGCCTCCTCCAGGGTAAGGCGCATGGCGTTGGGGGCCGCGTTCCGGTCCTGGGCCGCAGCCTGGATATTTTTGCGCAGGGCCTCCTCAAAGGTGACGTATTTCACCTTATAATTGGGGGTTTCCGCGTTGACGATATTGTCCGAGATGGCCCGCTGCTTGGCCCACTGGAAGCTCATAGCCTGCTGCAGCATTATCATGGAGTTGGATGTAAAGAAATCAGACACAAGATTGTCCTCCTCTCGTAAAATATGCCATCGTACGGTATTATAGCACTCAATTCTGAGAAATCAAGTGAGTTAATTCCCTTTTATTCGCCATAAGGTCCTAAAATCCGTGCAAGATTTTACCCCATTATAATACATTTTCTCCAAATATGCAAGGCAAAAATCAAAAATTGTAGAATGTGGACAGATCTGAAAATATTTTAGGGAACATTTAGGTAGGTTGACAAATTTCGGTGTTAATGTTTGACAATCCCCCCAATTTCTGGTAAATCCTCTGGTTGTTTTTCCCTGGGAAACGGAGAATGCCCGCAGACAATCCTATGCTGTCCACGGGCATTCTATGACGCCGGTTTCTATCGTGTGAATCATTCACTTCCCTGCGGGCCGCCCGCGTCCCGCAGAGCGTTCAGCAGGGTCAGCGGCGAAGCCTCCTCGTCCGCCGCCTCCCGGTTGGTGGCGGCGGCGTTTTTCAGCTCGCTGCGGAGGATGGACACGCTCTTGGGCGCGTCAATGGCCAGCCGCACGCGCCCCGCCTCCACCGAGAGCACGGACACCTCAATCTCGTCGCCGATAAACAGGGATTCCCCCGCCTTTCGCTGCAAAATCAGCATGGGGCTCCCTCCTTCTTCTGTCCGAACTCCGACAGGGGGTGGTGCATCTGATAGGCGTCTGTCTCCAGAATGACCTGCATGGCCACGCGGGTGTGGTCGTTGACGGCGATGGGGCAGCGGAGATTGACGCTGCTCTCGGACACCTTGTCCCGCACCACGCACAGCACGTAGAAGCACAGCTCCTCGCTGCGCTCCGCGCCCAGCTCCCGCAGCTCCTCCCCTGTGAGCACAGGGGCGTAGTCCGGTTTGAGGTAGAAGGGGTTCATGGCCACGAAGGCCAGCTGCGGCGTGACCGCGCTCTGAAAGCACAGCAGGCTCCCGCCGCTCCCCTCAAAGGGCAGCAGCAGAAATCGCTTCTCCTCCTCGAACCCGAACAGCCCCCGGGGGAACTGGAGCTCCTGCTCCTCGCTGCACTCCACCTGACCGAAATACTTTGTCTGCACCAGCACGTTGCATCCTCCTTGTTGTCATACTTTTTCTTTGTGAACAAAGAAAAAGTATCAAAAAGAAAAACTTTACAGGTTCTTTGTGTGAAATAAAATCCTAACCCTTCACGTCCACAGGCTCATAGTCGGGGTCCGAGGAGGGCGGGACGTAGATGGGTCCGCCCACGTACTTGATGACCACCTCCGGCCGCTGGGTCACGGTGAACTCAATGTCCCCGGGGGTGAACTCGAAGTCGCCCTTGCCGAACTTCCAGTCGAAATTGAGCTTATCCATCTCATAGCGGATGTTCATCTCTCCCACATCCCAGGTGATCTCCGGCCCCACCTCCGGCAGGAATGTCATCGCCGTCTGGCGGGTGTCCAGCATGGCGCTCTGGGCAAACTTGGTAATCAGCTCCTCGCCGATCTTGGTCTCCATCATCAGCTTGCCCTGCTTGGCGTAGGTGGCGGTGGCCTGATAGGCGGCCTGCTGCCCCTTCTGTGCGTTCTGCTGAAGACTGCGGGCCAGTGTGGGCGTAACAGAGCTGCGGGCCTCAAAGGTGTCGATATTCACCCGGATGGGGCGGCTCTTGATGCTCAGCCCGCCCTTGTCCCGTGTAATCTCCATCTCAGCAGTCCCGCGGGCGTACTCCAGCTTGGCGTTGGTGGTCTTCATCTCGATCTGGATGGGGACCGTAGTGATCTCAATTAATGGTTTCATTGTGTGGTACGCGCTCCCTTCTGCTCATATTTTACCGGCATCCCTGCCGTTAACACACAATTCCAGCGCTCCCAAAGGGGGCGCAAGCCCCCTTTGGGAGTGAGTTTCAAGCCTTAGTTCATGTAGTCGATCAGCGACTGGCTGAGTATCTGCGTGCCCACCTTCAGCGCCGCGTTGTAGCAGGTGTAGTCGTACATAAACGCGCTGATCGCGTCCGCCGGGTCGATGTCCTCAATGGCGGCCCGCTCCTGGTTGAGGGCGTAGCCCTGGTCCTTCAGCCGCTCACCGTTGGTCTCCAGGAACTCCGCGCTGGCGGCCACGTCGTCGCTGTAGGACTTGATAACGTTGTTATTGGTTTTGTTGATCTTGTTCAGCAGCCGGTCCGCCTCCGCCCGGTCCGCCCCGCTCCACTGGCCGGTCTCGGGGTCCGCCCGCTCCAGCACGGCGGCGTACTTCTTCATCAGCGTGGCCAGATTGCGGGGATCCCCGTCCTCGTCCACGCCGTAGCCGCCCAGCATCCGGAGCCCCGGCAGGGCCATGTTGAACACGCTGCCGTTGATAACGTCGCCGTTCTCGTCCTCCTGGAGGCCCAGACCCAGATCCACGTTGGTCTGCTCATCGTCCATCTCCTTGAGGCGGTTGAGGTCGCTCTGGTCCTTGAGGTAGGTCAGCCACTCCTGATCCTTGGCCTTCATCGCCGTCCTTTGCTCCGGAGTGAGTGTGGCATCCGCATCAATCGCAGCCTGCCGCGCCTTGATGGTCTCCTCGGTGGGATAGCCGTACTGGTCCTTGTCTCCGGTCTTGACCCACAGGGGCACGGGATCGTCAGGCTTCTCGTTGGTGGCGTGAGTATAATAGTCGTACCAGCCCTGGGCAACCTTTTTTTCCTCATCAGACGTATTGGGGTCATCCTTTATGTCCTTCAGAGCACCGTCCAGCGCGTCCTTCAGCTCAGCAGGCGGCGCTCCTTCGGGCTTGGTGTTCGTAGCGTGGCTGTAGTAGTCCTTCCAGGCGTTCCAGTTCTCAGTTCTTGCGTCGAACTCTTCTTGTGTCTCTGCCGGACCCCGAGGAGGCATAGGAGTGTTCAGCGCGTCTGTGAACTTCTGCATCTCCTCCGCCTTGGGCACGGGCACGCCGCCGGCGTCCACGTTCACGCCCCGGTAGTAGAGGGTCTTGCCGTCCTCGCTCCAGGAGTAGGGCACCTTCAGCCCGTCCTTGCCGGCGAAGACAAAGTGGTCTCCGTACTTGGCGCCGTTGATGGCCTGGATGACAGACTCCGCGCCGTTATACACCACGCTGCCCAGGGCGTAGCGGCCTGCGGCCAGGGGATCGCTGTTGCCCAGCACCGCGTCCTTGAGGCCGTCGTTGTTGGCAAGATCCGTCTTGATCTTGTCCATGGCCGCGTAGGCGATGCGGTAGCGGCTGAAGGTGTCGCTGTTGTTGGCGATATAAGCGTTGTTCTTGGTGAAGGCCCGGCGGATGCGCCACGCGTGGGCGGCGGCGGCGGGGTCCTCGGCATAGCTGGTGAAGTTGCGCTTGGTCAGCATCTTGTTCATGGCGTCGTTCACCCGGACGTTTGACCCCATCAGGTTATAGCGGTAGGTGTTCATCGTCATGCTGGTGGTAATGCGCATAGCCATATCTGTTTACCTCCTTTGGGCGTTGCGTCAGATCGCGGTGCCGTTGATAAGCTTGTCGAGCATGGAATCCAGCGTCGTCAGCAGGCGGCAGGCCGCGGAGTAGGACTTTGAAAACTGCATCATGTTGGTGGCTTCCTCGTTCAGATCCACGCCGGACACGCTGGCGCGCTGATTATCCAGGTCCAGGGCGGAGAGGTCATAGTTCTTGTACCGGGCGTTGGTCACCATGCCGTCGGCGCCCAGGGTGCCGGAGATGGCGGTGTACATCTCCTGGAAGGTGCCCTTGAAGAAGAAGTCGCCCGAGGCCGAATCCGCCTGCACGTCCTTGGCGTCATAGGTCATTTTCTCATCGAATTTGGCCAGCATGTGCAGCAGGTTGTCGTTGGCGGTGGTGTTGGTCTGGATCTCGCCGGTGTCGGGGTCCACGTAGTTGGGCTCCTTTGTCTGGAGCGCACGCACCATGCCCTTGCTCCAGGCGTAGGAGATGGAGATGTTCTTGGCGGTGATGTTGGTGTGATCGTTGCCGTCGCTGCGGTTGCTGAAGAGGACGCCGCCGTTGTAGTAGTTGTACTCCGGCTTGAGTACGCCCTTGGCCCGCAGGGCCTCCAGCTCAGCGGCATTGTAGTCCTCGGGGTCCTTGGGGGTGGAGAGGGTGCCGTTGGCATCAACAAAAACCTTTCCATTCGGATCATTCGGGTCGGTACCCGTTTGAAATACCTCCTCGGCCTTCTTCTCTCCGTCCAGCACGCCCCGCTTGCGCAGGGTGGCTTGGTCATCCGCATCAACATAATTGACTTCGGTTAAAATTTCACCCTTGCTGTTAAGAATCGGTTCGCCCTTGCTGTCCACAAACTCACCCTTGGCGTTTTTCTTAAACGCATCTTTAATATCTCCCTTGAACTGCCCCTTCTCTTGCAGGGTGGCCAGCGCGGTCTCCGTATACTCCGAAAGCGTCTTGTTGGCGCCAAGGCTCACCAGGTCTTTTGTACTTACAATTTCCTTCGCGTCAGCAGTAAAAATCTCATCGCCGTTTTCATCTATAAACTTGCCGTCCGCATTCATCTCATACACCACAGACGGCGGCATCTGGTTGGTCTCGTTAAAGGTCTCCGCGAACTTCCGGGCCCAGCTGTCCAGTACGCGCTGGTAGTAGCGCACACCCCGCTTGGTGGCGGCGTCTTTGTCCACGCCAATGTCGTACTCGCTGGAGAACTCGCCCTCCTCAGTCAGGAACTCCCGGGTAGCCTGGAGGGACCCGCTGACCAGGGTGGTGTCCAGGAGATCAACGATCTCGTCAATCTCCTGATCGTACTTATCGCGGATGAGGCGGCCGTCCTTGTCCCGCAGGGGCTCCAGCTGATAGAGGTAGGTGTTTTTGTCCACATTCGCGTCATCGGTGGAGAAGGCGGGGATCTGTGCGGCCTTATTCGGATTGTCAGTAAAGCCGCTTTTTACCTTTCCATTCTCTATAACCGCCCCGGGCATCAGATATTTACAGCTGGAGGAGAGTCCCGGTTTGTAATCCGGATTCAGTACCTTAGCAGCCTCGTCCGGATTATCGGTGGTAACATAGGCCCCATTCTGATCTTTTTCCGGGTTGCCATCCTTATCGATCTTTACATACCGCAAATCAGGATCGGTGTATTTATTATTCGGATCATTTTTATCCACCGTCATATACGCCGCTTCCCGCCAGTTGTCGGTGGGCTGGCCGTCTCTGCCGATATACCGTTTGCTGGTGAGGGCATTGGGATCATACTCCGGGTTGGGCTGGGGCACGGTCTCGTTCATCATGAACTGGGTACCGTAGATGCCGTCGATGAGCTTGATCTCCGGCTGGGTGTCGGCCAGGGAGATGGTCAGCTTTTCCACGGTGGTGTACTGGTCAATGTACTCGTTGGAGTACTTCACGTCGATCTTCACATACTTCGACAGCTCGTCAATGGCCACGTTCCGGGCGTCACGCAGCTCCAGGGCGTTGTCGCCGCAGATGCCCTGGGTGCGGATCTCGTCGTTGAGGGCCCGGATCTCCTGAAGCAGAAGGTTGACCTGCTTGGTGTCCTGCTTGAGCTCGTTGGCCTTGTTGTCCCGCACGGTCTCCAGCCGCTTGGCGCTGTCGTTGAGCAGTCCGGTGAGGGTGTAGCAGGCGGCGCGGAACTGGTCGTCGTACACGTCGGAGCCCGGCCTCTGCTTGAGGTTCTCCAGGGTCTTGAACACCTCGCCCAGTTGCTTCTCCACCACGCCGAAGTAGTCGTCGCCCTTGGCCACCTCGTCCAGGATGCTGGCCAGCTGGTCGAGGGCGTTCTGCTTGGCCTCATAGAAGCCCAGCTCAGCGCTCTCGTCCCGGTAGCGGATGTCCAGGAAGGGGTCCCGGAGCTGGCTGACCTGATCGCACAGCACGCCGTAGCCGATGTCCACCTGATAGCTGTTGCGGTACTCGGGCCAGCCGGTGGAGTGGAGGCTGACCAGGTCCATGCGCTGGCGGGTGTAGCCCTTGGTGTTGATGTTGGCGATATTGTTGCCCGTCACGTTCAGCGACGCCTGGGACGCGTAGATCGCCAGACGTGCGCCGGTGAAGGAGCTGAAGGTACCCATTACGGCCATAGTCGTTTTCTCCTTATATCATGGTACGAAAGTTTGATAAGCTGTCTTACACCCGCAGCTCATACTGACTGGACTGGTCCCCGCTCCCCTGAGGGGCCGGGGCCTCCCCTTCCAGCTGGGCCCGGGCCTTCTCAATGGCCCGCAGGTTGCACTCCAGGGTGTTCCGGGCAACCTGGGAGGCGGTCTGGAACTGGCCGTACTCCCCCCGCAGGGTCTCGGCCACCCGCTTTGTCTCCATGAGCAGCTCCTCGGGGGCGTGCTTCTCCAGCTCCCGCAGGGGCACGCCCGTCAGGCCCATCTTGGCCAGCATGGCGTCCCGCTTCTGGTCGTGGCCCCGCAGGGACAGGCTCATGGCCTGTTCCTGGCGCATACAGGCCTCCAGCGCCTCCAGGTCCCCCTGGCTGGCGGCCTTGGTCTTGCTCTGTTCGATGCCGGTCAGCTGGTGAATGGTCCTCGTCAGCTGCTCCAGCAGACGCAGGTAGTCCTGCCACAGCTTCGGGTCCATCATTCCTCAGCCTCCAGCAGAAGCATCCGGGCGGCGGTCTCCCTGGGGGAGATTTGGTACTGTCCGGAGCGGACCTCCTGGCGCAGCTCCTGGATTTTGCCGGTGGTATTGTGGGTGCGCACCTGATAGGACAGGCTGGCCACCGCGTCGCGGAAGCTGGAGCCGCTCTGGGCAGTGGATGCGGACGATGTGTACTGGTCATAATAACCGTCCTGCACCTGCCGCCGGCCGGAGCCGGGGAAGGTCACAGGGCGGGCGGTTTTCTTTTGGATGGGGGAAAAGCCCTCCGGTCCTGTAATCAACATGGTATAGACCTCCTCTGCCCGCTCCGGCCGGTGGACGAAAACGGGCATATCTTTGTACTATTTTTATCGGACTCGAAACAAAAAAAATAACGAACCCTCAGAAATTTTTTGTAAGATTCCCCCCTCGCGCCCCTCCGCCCCCCATTCGGGGGATATAAAAGGGGGAAAGTTTTCAAAAAAAGACATTGCATGCGGGGCCTTCTTCCTATATAATATGTTGTATGAATACAGCGCCGCGCCTCTGGGGCCGCCGGCGCGTGATAACAGGGGAGAGACAGCGCATGGCTATTTTACAGAACTGCACCAAGGCAGAGGTCTATGATACGAATGGGACGCTGCTGTGTCCGGCGACGGTGCAGAGCGGGCCCATGGACAGCATCCTTGTGATAACGCCGGACAGTCTGGACCACAAGGAGCACGACTTATTCCGCATTGTATTTTACGATCCCGTGCTGGGGGTGCTGACATGCCGGTGCGAGCTGTCCGCCCCCCTGGATCTGCCGGACCACATGACCTCCTACCGATGCGAGATTCTGGAGCGGCTCAACCAGGAGCAGCGCCGTCAGGATGTGAAGGTGTCCGTGGCCGCGGGGGCTGACGTGACCATCCACGTGGCCCGCCAGCCTGGGGACCACATCCAGGTGGTGAAGGAGGGCTATCCCGCCACGGTGCTGAACATCAGCGCAGGCGGCGTGTATCTGCGCACGGCCCTGCCTCTCCAGCCGGACCGCCGGCTGTGGTTCGACTTCAAGGGCGCCGGGGAGACCATCCCCCTCACCGCCCAGATTCTCCGGGTGGACGATCTCTCTCCCCACCCGGCCAAGCAGATCTTTGGCTACGGCTGCCGCTTTGTGGATCTGCCCGCCCGCCACGAGTCTCTGCTGCGGGGCTATGTGTTTCAGGAGGATCGCCGCCGGCGCAGCCAGAGGTAGAAGTACATATGATAACAAAAACCCCAGGGACAGCCGCAGCCGTCCCTGGGGTTTTGCTTTCAAAAGCGCCGCCGGGTTCGCTTAGAGCGGTCCCAGCCCCACAGTCGCTTAGATATTGACGATTTCGTACTCTCTGGAGCCCAGCCCCAGCTCAGCGGCGGCTTCCACGGTCAGGATTCCGTTGCGGGACTCCATGCGCTCAATGAGGGCGGCCTTGCCCGGGTCCTTGGAGGCGTACACCGCGTCCACGCAGGCCTGATCCACAGCCACGGGGTCCAGAGAGGCGAAAATACCGATGTCCATCATCTCCGGGTCCGCCGGGTCCGCGCAGCAGTCGCAGTCCACGCTCAGGCGGTTGGCCACGTTGATATACACGATGTTCTCCCGGCCCATGTAGGTCATGACAGACTCATCCGCGTCCGCCATGGACTCCAGGAATCCGTTGTGGTCCGCGTTCATCAGTGCGTCAAAGGAGGTCTCGCCGCTGCCGGAGGTGTGGATCCACTGCTTGCCGTGAGCGGAGGCCACGCCGATGGACATATTCTTCAGCGCGCCGCCCAGACCTGCCATGGGGTGGCCCTTGAAGTGGGACAGCATGAGCATGGAATTGTAATTTTTCAGATTCTCGCCCACGAAGTTCTCCTTCAGGCGCTTGCCGTTGGCGACGGGCAGGCTCATCTCGCCGTGCTCATCCATCAGATCGCAGGGGGCGATGTCCATGAAGCCGTGGTCCTTCATGGTCTGCCAGTGGGCCTCGCTGGTGTTGCGGCGGCCCTCATAGGCGGTGTTGCACTCCACGATGGTGCCGTTCAGCTCCTTGACCAGGGGCGCGATGAGGGCGGGCTGGAGGAAGTTGTGGCCGCCGGGCTCGCCGGTGGAGATCTTTACAGCCACCTTGCCCTTCAGGCTCACGCCCAAGGCGCGGTAGATCTTTTGCAGGGCCTCGGGGGTGATCTCCTCAGTGAAATAAACCTTTGCCTTTTCCATGGTTCTTCTCCTTCATACTTCTATAGATTTGTAAATGATTCGGTAGATGGTATCATTATACTCCCTGGAGTGGGGTCTAAGTCAAGAGAAGGTTTTGGAAGGGGCGTGTCCAAAAACCACGCTAAAGGACGGCAAAGAGCGAACAGGATACAGCACCCCCTGGATGTCGGGCGCGATAGCCGTCTTTCTGGAAACCAAAAGGGAAAAACAGGAAAACCAACATTAAAAAAAGAAAAACCCTCAAAGCCTTTCGGCTTCAAGGGCTTCCCTTGGTGCGCGAGGCGGGACTTGAACCCGCACGTCCGTATTGGACACTAGAACCTGAATCTAGCGAGTCTGCCAATTCCACCACTCGCGCACATATTAGATGCCGGCTGCCGGACAGAAGGGGGGTGGTGCGAGTGACGGGACTT
Source organism: uncultured Clostridia bacterium (assembly GCA_947365965.1). Lineage (GTDB taxonomy): Bacteria > Bacillota > Clostridia > Oscillospirales > Oscillospiraceae > Pelethomonas. The sequence goes on along the minus strand of CANAZG010000075.1, from coordinate 837 downwards.
GAACCCGTACGTCTGTTGACACACGCCCCTCAAACGTGCCTGTCTACCAGTTCCAGCACACTCGCATTTCGCGTCCCGCGTCTCCGGAACAACCAACGATGGTTATTATAATCCCTGATGTCCGCTTTGTCAACATATTTTTTCAGAAATCCAAAAACTTTTTCCAGCCCCCTCCGCCGCACGCCGGATCCCCTGCCGCATATACTGGCAGAGGAGAGAGGAGGGTTCAAGATGCGAGCGACTCTCATCCATCGGCTGAGCAATCTGCTCAGCGTCAAATCCTTGATGACCCTGGCCCTGACGGCGGTTTTCGCCTATCTGGCCTGCAAGGGGGACATCTCCAAGGACTTCATGACCATCTATACAGTGATTATCGCGTTCTATTTTGGCACCCAGAGCCGGAAGCCGCAGGAGACGGGGGGCGGAAGCGATGCTTCATAGCAGAGACGTGGCGCTGCTGCGCCCCGATGTGGCGGCCAACTGCCGGGTGTGGCTGGACCGCTGCCGTGAGGCGGGGCTGAACGTCCTGGTGACGAGCACGGTCCGGGATCAGGCCTATCAGGAGTATCTCTACCAGCAGGGCAGGACCCGGCCCGGGCCCATCATCACCAACGGACGCGTGCCCACCTTCCACTCCGACAAGGCGGGGCTGGCCTGGGACTTTTGCAAAAACGTGAAGGGGCAGGAGTACAGTGACCCGGACTTTTTCCGCCGGGCTGCGGCCATCGCCAAGGGCATGGGCTTCTCCTGGGGCGGGGACTGGCACAGCTTCCCGGATCAGCCCCACATCCAGTGGGACCTCCAAGGGAAATGGACCAACGCCATGATCCGCGCCGG
>CANAZG010000074.1 GCA_947365965.1 uncultured Clostridia bacterium | reverse complement strand
ATCCTTGCTGCATCATTTGTCTTCCTTTTTCTTCGTTTAACTATTGATTCACACTCTTAATAACAACAATAGCACGGAGGCTCTGGGGGCGCAGACTTATTATGTGGCGATCAGGTACAAAGAGATCTATTCAGCGTGACAAAAAGCCTCGCCTCTGGCGAGGTTTTCTGTCAGCCTGACGGGCGGCATGCTTCTCCAGCATACCGCCCGTTTCACGTCAATATCTGTCGAACCGGGGTCAGGAGGGATTTCCGATCTGCACAGTATGGAACCCCTCCCCGTGCACCTCGCTGCATTCCAGCACCACCAGAAAGGACTGGGGATCCGCCTCCTTTACCGCCTTTTGAACCTGATACATCTCCTTTGTGCTGCAAGCGCACATAACCACCTGCTTCTCAACGCCGCAGTATCCTCCGCTTGCGCTGAGGATCGTACTTCCCCGCTGACAGCAGTCGTCTATTACCTGGCAGATCTTTTTTCCCTGTTCAGTGACAATAAGGGACAGCTTTCCGGCATTCATGCCATACATAACTTTATCCACCACAACAGCGAAAATATAATTGACAATCATTCCATAGATGACGCCGTCCACATCACGAAAGAGGACGCCGCCTGCCAGAATAATGCCTACATCGGACCAGAAGGCGATTTTCCCCAGAGAAAGGTGGGGCTTGACGGCCTTAACCGCCATAATAATAAAGTCAGAACCCCCGGTTGACGAATTTCTTGTGTAGATCAGAGCATATCCGATCCCGCCGAACACGCCGGTACAGAGGGCTGCCAAAAGCCTGCTCCCCTGGTAGGTTGGAAACAGCGGAGCCACATAGTCAATCAGGATTGAGGAGAGGATCATACACCGGACAGAGCTTATAAAGAATTTTCTGCCCAGCAGGCGGCAGCTCAGAATGGCCACCGGAATGTTCAGCAAAACCGTCGAGAGGCCAATGGGGATGTTGGTCAGCCGGTACAGGATCAGCGCAATGCCGGAAAAGCCCGTCATAGGGAACGCCGCCTGCACGGCAAAGTTATAGATGCCTGCCGCGATAAAGAGGCTTCCAGCCAATTCCCACAGCAGATTAACCGCCAGTTTTTTCGCGTTCAACAGTGAAAAGTATCTTCTCATTTTTTAACCTCCGTTTCCAATAATTATGCGCATAACAAAAAGAGCGCAAACGTATTTGATGATACGCTTGCGCTCTTTTCTTCATCAGCTTATCATAGTTTGCAGGGGATGTCAAGGGGGCCTCCGGCCGGGGAGTGTCCTTTCGCGCATTTTATAACAGGAACGATTTACAGAGGCAGTTCCCTGTAATTACCCATTCATCCGGGTTCCCGGAACGGAGACCTAGACAGGACCTCTATATAAAATCTTCGAATGGGACACTCCCCGCTACATCCCCGCCTGCCGGGCCTCCATGGCCCTGTGGACCGCCTCCGCCGCCTGCTGGACCAGCTCGCGGCTGGTGGCCAGATTCCACCGCACGCAGCTCTCCCCGCCGCCCCGGAACTGGCCGCCGTAGTTCAGCGCCAGACGGCATTCCTTTTCAAAGAAGTCCTTCATCTCCTCCCGGGCCAGGTAGGGGCTGAAGTCCGTCCACATCAAATACGTCCCCTCCAGGGGCGCGATGCGCAGCAGGGGCCACCGCTCCAGCAGACTGGTGCGGAGGTACTGGTAGTTGCCGTAGATAATCTCCCGGACCTGATCCAGCCACGGCCCGCCCCGCAGGTAGGCCGCCTCCCCGGCCAGATAGCCGAAGGAGCTGCCGGAGGCGAGGTGGAGGGGCTTGGTGAAGCGGTCCCACTTCTCCCGCAGCTCCCCGTCCGGAATGATGGCCACGGCGTTTTGCAGGCCCGCCAGATTGAAGCTCTTGCTGGGCGCGGTGAGGGTCACGGCCCGCGTCACCGTACCCATAGGGATGTGGCGCGCGCCGGCGTAGACGAAGTCCTGGTGGATCTCGTCGCAGACGATGAGCACCCCATGGGCCTCGCACAGGGCCGCCACCCGCTCCAGCTCCTCCTGCCGCCACACCCGGCCCACCGGGTTGTGGGGGGAGCAGAAGATGAGCATCTTTACCTGCTCCAGCTTTTGCTCCAGATCCGCAAAGTCGATGCGGAAGCCGTCCTCCCCCCAGACCAGGGGGCTCTCCACCAGACGCCGGCCGTTGTCCTCCACCGCCTGGAAGAAGGGGAAGTACACCGGCGGCAGCACCAACACCCCGTCCCCGGGCTGGGTCATGGAGGCCACGCACCAGTTGATGGCCGGCACCACGCCCGGGGAGTAGCGCAGCCACTCCCGCTCCACCTCGTACCCGTGGCGCTCCCGCTGCCAGCGGATGAACGCGTCCTGAAACCGGCCGCTGAGGGTGGCGTAGCCATAGGCCCCGCAGGCCATGTAGTCCCCCAGCGCCTCCTGCACACACGCCGGGCAGCGAAAATCCATGTCCGCCACCCACATCCCCAGCATGTCCTTCTGTCCGTAGATCTCCTCCAGCGCGTCCCACTTCAGGCTGGCCGATCCACGCCGGTCAACAAATTCCACCTGCTCCCGCACCAGTATCCCCTCCCTTGTTTTTTTGCGGCAGTCCCCAGGACGCATCCGCCGGGGACTGCCTGTCTCCTCTATAGAATAGAGGAAACCTCTGCCCCTGTCAACCGCTTTGTGGGGGAATTTCCGGACCGGCTCCCAGGGGAAAGTTCGTTAAAAAAGTCAACAACTTCAATTGACAAGTTGTATTCCATGTAGTAAGATATATCGAAAAAGATAATGAACCTGGAGGATATGCCCCCATGAAGAGACAAAATGTATCTGACGCAGTAATCCGGCGGCTGCCCCGCTATTACCGCTATCTGGATGATCTGCACATCCGGGGCACGGTCCGCATCTCCTCCAGCACCCTGGGCGAGAAGATGGGAATCACGGCCTCCCAGATCCGGCAGGACCTGAGCTGCTTCGGGGAGTTCGGCCAGCAGGGCTACGGCTACAACGTGGAGGAGCTGCGCACGGAGATCGGGCATATTCTGGGGGTGGACAATCAGCACAGCATCATCATCGTTGGGGTGGGCAACCTGGGCCGGGCCCTCATGCAGAACTTCCACTTCAACGACACCGGCTTCCTCCTGGAGGCGGCCTTTGACGTAAACCCGGCCCTGGCGGGCTCCAAGGTGGGCGGCACGCCGATTCTGAACATGACGGAGCTGGACCGCTTCGTCATTGCCCACCGGCCGGACGTGGCGGTGCTCACGGTGCCCCAGTCCGCGGCCCAGGCCACCGCCAACCGGCTCATTGACCTGGGCGTCCGGGGGTTCTGGAATTTCACTAATGTGGAGCTCTCCAGCGGTGCGCCCGGCGTCCGCTTCGAGGACGTCCACTTTGCCGACAGCCTGCTCACCCTCAGCTACCGAATTACCGAGCGATAAGCCGATGAAGGAGTTTCTATGAAAAAGACCCGCATTGCCGCCGCGCTTCTGCTGACCCTGGGGCTGTGTCTCACCGCCGCCCTGGCGTCCGGCGGAGACGGGGCGCTTCTCTCCCTCTCCCATCTCCAGGGCGCCTTCTCTCAGTCCCTGGACGTGGCGGTGGAGGGCCGTCTGGAGGCCATGGAGCAGTCCGTCCAGGCTGCGGCCCAGGCCCGGCTGGACGCCATGGGGGACAATCTGCTGGCCTCCTCCGGCCAGAGCTTCGCCCCCCAGCCCACGGAGGCGGATTTGAAGACCGGAGACGTGCTCACAGGCTCCACGGGCCTTTCCGTGATCCCCCTGGCCGGCGAGGTCCGGCTGACCATCACCAGCGGCGCGGTGGTGGATGTCACCGAGGGCCGGGAGGTCCCCTCCGGCCAGACCCTGGCCCTCCGGCACCGCTATCTGGCCGCCGAGGACGCCCTGGCCTCCTTTACCGTGGTCTCTCCCACTGCCGTGGTGTCCTACGAGGGCGGCTACGCCCTCTCCCCCTCCTACGGGGACCCGGACTACTTCGCTATCGCCCGGGCCCTGCGGGACCTGGGCTTGATGCGGGGCACAGGGTCCTCCATCGGGGAGGGCTTTGACCTCCATCTGGCCCCCAACCGGGGCCAGGGGCTGGTGATGTTCCTGCGCCTTCTGGGGGAGGAGGACAGCGCCCTGGGCTGCACCTACGCCCACCCCTTTACCGATGTGCCCCCCTGGCTGGATCGGTACGCCGCCTGGGCCTACCAGCGGGGCTACACCAACGGCGTGGCCCCCACCCTCTTCGGCACGGAGCAGGCCCTGTCCGCGCCGGAGTATCAGGAGTTTCTCCTCCGGGCGCTGGGCTACAGCGTGGCCGGGGTGCATGACTACGCCACGGCCCTGGAGCGGGCCCTGGATTGCGGGGCCCTGACCAGCCGGGAGTACGAGATGCTCCGGTCCGAACCCTTTCTCCGGGCCCAGGTGGCCTACGTGTCCTTCTACAGCCTGGAGATGCCCCTCAGCGGCAGCCGGCAGACTCTGGCCCAGCGCCTGGAGGAGGCCGGCGCGCTGCCCCAGGCCCAGCTGCCCCAGATAAACTCTCCCCGCCTCCGCTGACACCTCCTGGAACCTCCCGCATATGATGAACTGAGGCGCGACATTGCCTCACATCTCACAGGAGGTAATTGCTTTATGTGGAACAACAACGGTTTTGGCGGCGGTTGCTGCTGGATAATCATTCTGATTATCATCCTGTTCTGCTGCTGCGGCAACGGCGGCGGGTGCGGCTCCAGCTGCGGGTGCGGCTGCAACTGTGGCTGCAATAACAACAACTGCGGCTGCGGCAACAACTGTGGTTGCAACTGCAACTGCGGCTGCAACAACAACTGCAATTGCAGCTGTGGCTGCAATGACAGCTGCTGCTAAGGATCCTGGCGCACATAAGGCCCCCCGCGCTTCGGCGCGGGGGCCTTCCTCTTTGCCTACTGCTCCAGTCTGACGAACAGACCCCTGGAGGCCAGACCGATGGCGGCGGCGATGAGGGCGGTGGCGATGAGAGGCACATACAGGCTCCCGGCAAACCGGTCAAACAGAACGCCGTAGAGCGCCTGCCCCACCGGCTGGGCGCACATGGTCAGGGTCATGATGTAGGCGGTCATCTTCCCCAGCAGATGGCTGGGAGTCCGGCTCTGGGCCAGGGAGAGCATGAAGATGGAAAATAACGCAATGAGTAACTGCATTGCCATAATACAAATTGTAATCACAATATAGCAGGTCATGGGGCCGCAGTCCAGCAGAAACGCCGCCCCCACCGGAACAAGGGCCGCCCCCGACAGAACCAGCAGCCAGTACAGCCGGCTGGTTTTCAGCCGGTCCGCCAGAAAGCCGCTGGCGATGCCGCCGGCAATGCCTGCGGCGGCCATGAGCCCCTGGGCGGCTCCGTAGAGCTGACTGCTCAGCCCCAGCACGGTCCGGATCATGTAGGGCAGGCCCACCATAATGGTGGAGACGATAAATAGGCTGTACACGGCGATCATTAGGGTGATGCGCAGAATGTCCGGCTGTTCCCTGGTCATGAACCGGATGCTCTCCCGGAGGTCATCCTTTACGATCTGAAGGATACTGGTCTTTGCGTCCAGGGGCTGGAAGGGGATGTGGATGAACAGCTCCAGCACGGCGGACAGGAAAAAGCACACACCGCTGACCAGGATGATGGGCATAGCCCCGAAAAGGCCGTAGAGCACGCCGCCCAGCACCGGGCCGATGAGATTGGCCAGCATGGCCACCTGACTGACCACCGCGTTTGCCTTCACCAGGTTCCCCTCTGTCTGGAGCAGGGGGACGCTGGAGTTGACGGAGGGGGTGTAGCAGGCCTGGATGACCGAGAGCAGGAGCAGCGTGACCGTGATGAGGGCCACGGCGTTCTCCTCCGAGAGCAGCAGGCTGAGGCCCAGCGCCAGGGCGGCCGTGGCGAAGTCCAGGGCAACCATGATGTTTCTGCGGTTCACCCGGTCCGAGAGGATTCCGCCGAAGGGGGAGAGGAGGATGGTGGGGATCACGGCAATGGCCGTCACAGAGCCGAAGACCGCCGCAGACCCGGTGGCGTCCAGGACGTACAGGGCCAGGGCGAAGCGGAGAATGGCGTTTCCGAACAGGGAGATGAGCTGCCCGATGGCAACCAGGGTGAAATCGCGGTTGAAAAGCTTCTGGGACATGGTGGGCCTCCTTTGATACATTTGGTTGGTATGTAATTGAGGGCATGATAAGCGGCCGCCAGAGCCGCTTATCATACATAATGCACGAATGTATCCTCTCCGGAAAAAAGCCGTCCCTTTGGGCGGCTCTATTCCGCTTGCATCTGCTCCAGCTTCAGGAAAAAGTCCTCCGCCAGAGCCAGGATCTCGTCGTCAACCAGGGGCAGTCCCATGTGGGCCAGCATCTCCCCCAGGCACCGGAACCGGCGCAGGATGTCCTCACGGGTCCCGGGGTACACCGACGGGGCCAGCCACAGGTTGGGCAGCAGCGTCAGCAGCTCCGCCAGCTCCCGGGGATACCGGGTGGTGATGGAGCCGTCCGCCAGCCCCTCCTCCATCAGCTCCATGAACAGGGGCGTGGCCAGCTTCTGGTTGTTCTGGATGTTCTCCGCCAGAATCCGGGGATTGCGCAGCAGGGGCACGGACTGGCGGCTCAGCTGGGACCAGTCCGGGGACTGGGTGATCCGGACCACCTCCCGCATCTTCTCCAGGCCCGTCAGATCCCGCCGGTTTCGCACCGCCTCGAAGGGGTTGTGGTCTGCGAACATCCGGTTCCCCAGGGCGTCCATGATGTCCTCCTTGGACTTGAAGTGGTGGTAGATGGCCCCCTTGGTCAGGCCCCCCAGCTGGTCCACAATGTCCTGGATGGTGGTCTGCTCATAGCCCTTCTCCAGAAACAGGCGTCCGGACACCTGGAGGATCCTCTCCACCGTCTCCTCCGGGTACTTGTTTCGGGCCATAGCCCACCTCCTTCCAGCGTGGGGATCGAATACATTCTTACGGTATGTTATGAAGTATAACAGAAAAAGCCCGGTCTGTCAAGCCCGCCGGCGGCAGGATCAGGGAAATCCATTTTTACAGCGGCAGATGGATCTTTGCGGAATTTGTGTAGGGGCGAGCACTGCTCGCCCGCGCGGAATTTGTGTAGGGGCGAGCACTGCTCGCCCGCTTCTTTCGGGCCGCTGGAGGGCATCGTTAGAGCGGGCGAGCGATGCTCGCCCCTACAGGAGGCTGCGTTTTTCGCAAAATCGATTTCCCGGCGGCGGGATTTCCCGCTACGCCCCCTGCCGGCCGATATGGCCCGCGATGCGCTGCATAATCATGTCCAGGGCCACCAGATTGTGGCCGCCCTCCAGGACGATGATGTCCGCGAAGCGCTTGGAGGGCTCGATGAACTGCTCGTGCATGGGCTTGACCGTGGTGAGGTACTGCTCCACCACCGAATCCAGATTCCGGCCGCGTTCCTTCACGTCCCGGAGGATGCGGCGGAGAATGCGCACATCCGCGTCCGTGTCCACGAAGATCTTGATATCCATCAGATCCCGCAGCTCCGGGTTCTGGAAGATCAGCAGCCCCTCCACGATGATGACGCTGGCGGGCTTGATCTCCACGGTTTTGTCCGTGCGGTTGTGGTCCGTGTAGGAGTAGACCGGGCACTGGATGCTCACCCCGGCCCTCAGGGCCTTCAGGTGGCGGACCATCAGATCGGTTTCAAAGGCGTCCGGGTGGTCATAGTTCTGGCGGCAGCGGACCTCGAAGGGCATTCCGCTCTGGTCCTTGTAGTAGTTGTCGTGGTAGATGACGCCCACCGCGTCACCGAACCGCTTTTTGATGTGCTCGGTCAGCGTGGTCTTGCCGCTGCCGGTGCCGCCGGCGATGCCGATAAAAATTGTGTCTGTCATAGCGCGTCCTCCCCTAAATTCCCGGGATTTCGACCGGGTTTCTCCTTTATTATAGAGTCAGCGGCAGGGAAAAGCAAGGCGGCAGGGGAACATTTTTTCCCAAATCCCGTCAAAACTGAAAAATGGCGGTTGACTACCGCCGAAAAACTGGGTATTATGTAAAATGCCAGCATATACATAAGGAGGAACCACTCTATGAGCAATCGCCAGTGCCCCAAGTGCGGCGAAGAATATTCGGATACATACCGGACCTGCCCCTTCTGTGAGGAGGAGGCGGCCATTCAGAAGGGCAAGCCCCTGCGCCGCCGGAGCGGCAAGCGGGTGGAGAAGCGCCAGCGGGACAGCAGCGGCGGCGCGGGCGGGGTCATGCTGCTGCTCACCGGGGTCATCATCCTGGGCGTGGTGGGCTACGTCTTTTTCGGCGAGCAGGTGGCGGACGCCATGGGCATCCGCTCGGACCCGGTCCAGGTGGACGAGGACCCGGCCGCAGACCCGGACCCCGCCGGCCCCACGGAGGACGAGCCCGCCCAGTCAGCCCCCGACAGCACGGACCAGCCCCCGGCCCCCGCAGAGGGGGACCAGACCAATCCGTCCGGCGAGGACGCACCCGCTCAGCCGGATGTCCCGCCGGAGCCCGCCGGTCCCCTGACTCTCTCCCAGTCCTCCTTCTCCATTGCCGCCGGGGAGACCGCCCTGCTCACCACCAGCGGCGGCACAGGCGAGGTGAGCTGGTCCTCCTCCAATGAGAACATCGCAACCGTGGAGGGGGGCTCCGTCACCGGCAAGGCCGGCGGCACGGTCACCATCACCGCCGCGGCCGGGGAGGAGAGCGCGGCCTGCACGGTCACCATCACCGGCGATCCCTGGGTCAGCAGCGCCAAGCTGAGCCTGAACAAGACCGACTTCACCTTCGGCTCCTCGGAGACCGTGCAGCTGAAGGTCAAGGGCACCGACAGCCCCGCCGTCTGGTCCAGCGCCAACACCGCCGTGGCCACGGTCAGCGAGAGCGGCGTGGTCAAGTGGGCCGGCAAGGGCACCACCACCGTCACCGCCACTGTGGACGGCCAGACCCTGGAGTGCATTGTCCGAGGGAAATGAGCATAAGAAAAAGCGCCCGGACGGGCGCTTTTTCCGCAGGTATCACGCCCCTTTTGGGGAGGCGTCTGCCCAGAGCGGGCAATTCCTGCCGTTTTCATGGAACTATATTGGGTTGGCGCTTCCGATTTCCAGCAGATTGCCCTCCGGGTCCGCCACATAAAAGTTGCGAATGCCAAAGGGGTAGGTGATGGGCGCCCCTGTTGGAAACGCCACGTCCAGCCTGGACAGCCGCTCATACTCCGCGTCCACATCGGCAAAGCTGGGCAGCCAGAGCGCGATTTCAAAGGTCTGGTTGATCCCCGCCGGCGGAACATACGCCACGCCGATTGACTTGACAAATTCCTCCCGGCTGTACATAAACAGAGACAATTCGCCGCTTGCCGTTTCAAAGTCCGCAAATGCGCCGCCGTCCCACTGGGTGTGAAGGCCCAGGACGTCTCTGTAGAATCGGACCATGTTCTCCATGTTCCCGGCCAGCAGACCGACGCCGGCGCGCACATCCTTCCCCTTTATTGTCATGACCTCCTCGTGTAATTATAACAGAAAGGTGAGCCGCCGGGGGATGTTCCGGATCTCCACCTCCTCCGCCCCGGCCCCGTACTCCCCGTCCAGGGTCCAGGGGAAGCCCTCGGGGGTGGCCACGGTGACGGAGGACACGTGGCGGAACACCACGCCCCCGCCGCCGAAGTCCTGGAGCACCAGACTGCGGACAAGGGCCTGGAGCTCCGCGGCGCTGGTGGGGTTGGGGATGAGGAGCATCTCAAAGAGGCCGTCGTCCAGCACCACCTTCTCCTTTTGCAGCTTCATGAGCCCGCCCACGCTGGTAGCATTGGTGACCGCGCCGAAGAGGAAGCTGCCGTCGAAGATCTCCTCCTCCGTGGTCACCGTGGCCCGGTAGGGCCGCAGGGTGGAGAGATCCTTCACACCCTCCAGCAGGTAGGCCAGGTGTCCCAGATCGTTCTTGATGGACTGGGGCGCGCTGTAGGAGGCCCGGGTAAAGGCCCCGAAGGAGGCCACGTAGACAAAGGGGCGGCCGTTGAAGGACCCCACGTCCAGGGCGCGGCCCTGGCTGGCGGTGATGCGCCGGGCGGTCTGGGCCGGGTCCGGGGAGAGCTCCAGGCTGGCGGCGAAGTCGTTGGTGCTGCCGCCGGGGATGTACCCCAGGGGCGGGGGATCGGGGAGGCGCATGAGGCCGCTGACCGTCTCGTTGAGGGTGCCGTCCCCGCCGCAGCAGACAATGCGGTCAAACTGGGCCCCCTCCGCCTCCGCCAGCTCCGCGGCGTGGCCCGGGTGGGTGGTCTGGCGCACGGAGACCAGATAGCCCTCCTGGCCGAAGTGGGCCACCGCCTCGAACAGGGGGCCCATGGACCGGGTGCGGCCGGCCCGGGGGTTGACAATGAGCAAGAGCGTCTTTGCCATAGCGAAACTGCCTTTCCAAACCAAAACATGAAGTTTTTGTTAAATCTTTCCACGCTCCAGTATAACATACTCAAGAGAGTATTGCAATCTCGGAAAAAGTTGAGTATTATGGGATGAGAACGAAACAAGTCGAGGAGGCATACAAACGACTATGAAGAAGGACAACCACTATTTTGCCTGGGGACTGACGGCGGTGGCCGTGGTGTGCGCGGTGATGCTCATCTACGATCTGGTCTTTCGGGACAGCATCGTCATGGCCTATACCAAGAAGATGATCTCCATTCTGGCCCCTATTCTCTACGGCTTCGCCATGGCCTACCTGCTGGCCCCTATTGTCAACTGGTTTGAGCGGGCCATCTTCCGCCGGGGCGGCAGCAAGGCCACGCCTACGGCCCTGCGCTTTTTGTCCATCCTGCTGACGTGGCTGGTGGTGCTGACGCTGCTCTACGGCCTGATGAGCATCCTGCTGCCGGAGCTGGTGGGCAGCATCAAGCAGCTGGCCGCCAACGCCAAAGGCTACTACGACACCATTGAGGAGTGGAGCATCCGCCTGCTCAACAACAACCCGGAGCTGGCCCAGCAGGCCCAGGAGCTGTTCAACCAGTACTACCAGGACGCGCTGCTGTGGATCAACCGGAACGTAGTGCCCCAGCTCCAGGTGGCGGTCCAGGCCGTCACCGGCGGCGTGCTGGGGGTGCTGACCTTCTTCAAGAACCTGTTCATCGGCGTGATGGTCTCCCTGTACCTGCTGGGGGCCAAGGAGAACTTCTCCGCCATCAGCTGCCGGCTGTGCTACACCCTGCTCAGCGAGGACCGGGCCTCCTGGTTCATCCGGGGCGTGAAGGCCACGGACCGGATCTTCTCCGGCTTTGTCCGGGGCAAGCTGCTGGACTCCCTGATTATCGGCATTCTCTGCTTCTTTTTCTCCAGTCTCTTCAAATTCCCCTACGCGCCGCTGGTCAGCGTGGTGGTGGGCGTGACCAACATCATCCCCTTCTTCGGGCCCTTCCTGGGGGCCATCCCCAGCGCGTTCCTCATCCTGCTGGACAGCCCCATCAAGTGCCTGTATTTCATCGTATTCATTCTGGCTCTCCAGCAGTTTGACGGCAACATCCTGGGGCCCAAGATCCTGGGGGACAGCACGGGCATCTCCGGGTTCTGGGTCATTGTGGCCATTCTGGTGGGCGGCGGCCTGTGGGGCGTGGCCGGCATGTTCCTGGGCGTGCCCATTTTCGCCTGCATCTACGCGGGGGTGAAGTCCTACTCCGCCTACCGGCTGAGCAGGAAGGGTCTGCCGGTGTCCACGGCCAGCTACGCCACCCATCAGCCGGTGTGGCCGGAGGACCGGACCGAGCAGCCCCCGGCGGACGGGCAGTAACCGCCCGGCAGGAGGAATCGAAGCGGGAGCGTCTGGGGAGGACCTGGGCGCTCCTTTCCCTGAAAGCTGCCGGCTGTATACTTTGCTTGCAGTAAACTGAAAATTGGGTTTTGATAAGGGGGGAAAACCGATGGATGCGTTTGGTAGGCGCTGTTGTGCGCAGATAAGAGCCCCATCATTCCTGCGGAGGATGACTGGTATGCCCCGCTGCTTGGCGACTGGCAGTTTGATTATTCCGAACCTGACGGCAGAAAATTGAAGGGCGAGTGGTTTTTCAGACGGATTTTGGAGGGTACGGCCATTGAGGATATTTTTATCTGCCCCTCCAGAGAGACAAAGACGCTGCATCCGCAGCCGGATGGAGAATACGGCGTGGCGGTCAGAATGTATCATCCAGCAAAACGCTGCTATGACATGACCGATGTCTGCACCAAGTATACAAAGCGGCTGGAGGTTCGGAAGGAACAGGGGAAAATTGTCTGTACGGTTCAAGAGGATCCCACAGAAAAGTGGGTGTTTTTGAAGGTGACAGAGACTGCGTTTCATTGGCAGAATATTCGCGTCTTGGAGGATGGAACATGGCGTGTTAACTGTGAGGTGTTTGCCTCGCGGATGGGTTGATTCCGGTTTGTCGGGGAGATTTCATCTCTGGGTGAGATCCCCCAAATCCCTTTTCAGATTGGTGTTACGAAAAGCCGCTTCGTCAAACCGCGCGTCAAAATATCCAAAGCGGGCAATCCCCTGTTGATGGATGACTGTCCGACAAATCGGAATTTATTGAACTGTAATTCTTAAAAGGCAAAAATCAAATCCTTGCCGTATGCTTTGCACAATTTCTACATAGACAGGTTTTTCAAAAACAATCTCAAATAATTTTTTGTTATATCCAGCAGTGCAGTGACACCATGTTAATGAATTTGAATTTTTTGCTTTTTCTAACATAGGACATTCACAAGAAAACATTTTTGTATACAATTGATTATCTTTAATAAACCAACCGGCACCATTTTCATTCAAAACATTGACAAATCTATGCAAATCCTTATCTATAGAGAGATAGAGCTGTTTCAAGCTATTTGCTGTATCTTCTAACCTGCCATTTTCATTACAATAGCACTCTCGGCGAATGTTTTTTACCGTTTCCTTATCAAATCTATTTTCAAGAATAGCAGATAGCTTTTCTACCCACTCAGCTCGAATGTCCGGCGTTGAATTTACAGATAATGGAATTTCTTTTAGTATGCTTTCTGCAACTTC
>CANAZG010000073.1 GCA_947365965.1 uncultured Clostridia bacterium | reverse complement strand
CTGTCAAATGAGCAGGCTCCATTCTCCCAATCCACATAGCTCCCTAAATCGGCATAGATGATGTCCCTCAGTGTTTCCAGCTTTGTAGAGTAGGGAGAGAAGATGGCACACCCCTCCGGCATAGTATCCAACGCCGTGCGCAAGTCCTCAAGCGTCCAACTGGTGCGGTCTCCTACCACGGCCTTTGATCCCACGACAGTATTTATTCTAAAAGCATTAAAAATCATATAGAGTTCATCGTCCTGCTCCGCACACTCCAAGACATGCTCCATGACAGCCTCTCTGCCTAGCTCCGGGTCATTTTCGATGTAAGGCCACAGATCCTCCAACATACCCATTTGCCCAAACTGAAGCACAGGTAAACTATCTACATACAGTAAGTCAGGGATTTTTCCTGCACTAAGTTCTGTCAGAAGTCGTGTCATTCCCTGTTGGAACTCGTCAGGAGAAAACCATTCTCCGGTCTGTGTGTAATATTGTTCTAGAACAATACGGCAGGAGGTGCTTGTCCGATTAAATTGCGCCACCTGCTCTCTTAAATAGCTGTTGCTAGAGATAGCGGCAAGCGTCAGCACAGTCTTTTCCGGAATATCCGTTCCAGGCGTCAGCATTGCCAACTGTGCGGAGCTTGCTTCATTGGCAGCCGCTAAAATCTGTCCGTCTGCATTGATGGAAAACCCCAACAGAGCAGACGTGTTGACACCTGTTTCAAGCCAGCTTACCAGCTCCACCAGGGAATTTCTTTCCGCGTTCCACCCTCCAAGAACCTGATTGGCTGTGCTGAAAAACAGGTATTCGCCGCTTCCGGGATAGACCGCCACGCACTCCTTCGGGAGCCTGTATGTTTCTCCCCAGTCCTGCGCCGCTGTGTCAACAGTGCGCACCTCCGCGCTTACATCGTCCCGTGTGACCAGAAAGCCCGCCTGCCCATTGCTGAGGCGTACAGGCTTCGGAGGCGTATTGCCTCCAGCCTCCAGCTTAAACTGGAGCTGTTGTCCCTGGTTCAGCACAGAAACCGTTGTACCAGAGACAACATAGGTCCACTTATTGTCGTCCACAAGGGTCCCGTCCGCCGGCTGATTCAGCTTGAACCTGTCCAGCTCGGTGCCACCTTGATCCACGTGCCACAGGTAGTCTCCGGAATATTGGGATGTCAAACAATAGATGTTGAGCCAAACAGAACCGTCCGCCCCGGTCTGTAGATTTTTTATTTGTACAAACCCCTCGGCGCCATTTACCAGGAAATCGTCAGCAGCCAGGATAAGGCTTGGTACGCCGTCACTGGATACGCCATATAGGTAATGATGTGGGGAAAACTCTGTGTCCATACGGCTGACAGCAACGAATATCTGCCCGTCTGTATTTCCAGCGCATCCGGCCACGAAACTGTCGCAAACAATCCCCAAATCGAAAAATTCTACACCGTAGTGTATGTTCATTTGCTCTATCACAGGTTCTTCCGGCTTGTTCCCGCAAGACGTCATTGTTAGCAAGGATATGATAAGCAGTATAGGTAACTTCATTTTCATAGTATCGTCCTCACGTATAAGGTTCATTGGTAATAAAAGCTACCAGGTCGCATAAAACTCTTGTTGTAGCTTACTCATCTGTACAATGTAATAAGTATATATTAGAACAATCAACGTATTAAGACTAATTGCATAAAAAATATGTAAAATTGATTTTCTTTTTTCGGTAATATTGCTCAACATTGTACTTGCCAAGTTTATCATAGCACTTCTATAGGTATACTAATCACTTCCTCTCATTCACGTATATCTCTGCCCGGCTTTGTATCAGCTTTGCAGTTTCATCAACAGATTTATCGCCAGCAAAATAGGGCTGTGCCTGTTCACTGATAATCTCCCACAGAGCGTTATCCTCTGTATAGACCGTAGTGACCGCGTTATAGAGCTCCATAATCTGGTCATACTGCGCCTGGGTCGTGGGGGTATACGTCAAATCAAATACCATTCCTTCGGGTCCCAAAAAACTTGTTCCCTTCGGGGGCCGATCTTCTTCGTTGTTTGAACTGTTCACTCTCATTGACTCATCCAGGAGTGCTTCAAATGACGTGCGGTTGATCGGGAATGCGGCGTTGGATACATAAACATCGCCTAAAGTATCTCTGGGCAGCTCTTGCGGCAGAAGGAACTGCCGTAAGAAAGACCAGGCTCCGTCCTTGTCTTTGCAGGCGCTAGTCATTGCTATAGGATTGATTATGCTAAAGCTACTGCCGCATTCCCCATCGCTCCTGGGATATCCCACATAACTAACCTCCCCACCAAAAATCGCCTCATGTTCTTGAATGCATATAAAGTTACCCAGCACATCGTCAAGCAGCATCTCCCGCCCTTCCGGCACAAGGGTGAAGTGCTCAAACGAAGCACCTTCCTCAGACTCCATTTCGTTGCAGAAAGACAGGACCTCCTTAAAGTCCTCACTGTCAAACGAGCAGACTCCGTTCTCCCAATCTACATAGCTCCCTAAATCAGCGTATATGGTATTCTTCAGTGTTTCCAGCTTTGTGTAGTCCGGAGAAAAGATAGCACATCCCTCCGGCATAGTATCCAATGCCGCGCGCAAGTCATCCAGCGTCCAGCTGGTGCGGTCTCCCACCACAGCCTTTGATCCCAAAACAGTAAGTATTCCAAAGGAGTCGAAAATTGTGTAGAGTTTTCCATCCTGCTGCGCACACTCCAAGACATGCTCCATGACGGCCTCTCTGCCTAGGTCCGGGTCATTTTCAATGTAAGGCCACAGATCCTCCAACATACCCATTGCCCCAAGCCGTAGCACTGGCAAATGGTCTACATACAATAAATCGGGGAGCTTTCCCGCACCAATCTCTGTCATAAGTCGTGTCATTCCCTGTTGGTACTCACTAGGAGAAAACCAGTCTCCAGTCTGTGTATAGTATGGTTTATAAACAATACGGTAAGTGTTGCTTGTCCGATTGAACTGGGAAACGTATTCTCTTAAATAATATTTGTTGCTAATACTTGCAAGCGTCAGCACGGTTTTTTCCGGAATATCAGCGCCAGGCGTCAGCAGTGCCAACAGCGCGGAGTTGTTTTCGTTGACAGCCGCCAATATCTGTCCATCCCCATCGACGGAGAGCCCTAGCAAAGCAGAGGTGTTGATGCCCGCTTCAAGCCAGCTTACCAGTTCCACCAAGGAGTTTCTCTCTGCATTCCACCCTCCGAGAACCTGGTTGGCTGTGCTGAAAAACAGATACTCGCCGTTTCCGGGATAAACTGCCATGCACTCCTTTGGAAGTTTATATGTCTCCCCCCAGTCCTGCGCTGTTGTGTCAACGGTGCGCACCTCCGCGCTTATATCATCCCGTGTGACCAGAAAGCCCGCCTGTCCATTGCTGAGACGTACAGGCTGCGGAGCTGTATTGTCTCCAGCCTCCAACGTAAACTGGAGCTGCTGCCCCTGGTTCAGCACCGATACCGACGTACCAGAGACGATATAGGTCCACTTATTGTCATCCACAAGCGTCCCGTCCGCCGGCTGGTTCAATCTGATCCTGTCCAGCTCAGCACCGTCTTGATCCACATGCCACAGGTAGTCTCCGGAATATTTGGATGTCAAACAATAGATAGTGAGCCAAACAGAGCCGTCTGCCCCGGTCTGTAGATTTTTTATTTGGACAATCCCCTCGGCACCATTTATCAGAAAGTCATCCGCTGCTATGATAAGGTTTGGTACGCCGTCACTGGATATGCCATATAGGTAATGATGTGGGGAAAATTCTGTGTCCATCCGGCTGACAGCAAGGAATACCTGCCCGTCTGTATCTCCGGCGCATCCGGCAACAAAACTGTCGCAAACAATCCCCAAATCCCAAAATTCTGCGCCGTAGTGCAGGTTTGTTGGCTCTATCACTGGTTCTTGGGGCTTGCTCCCACAGGCTGTCATCACTAACAATGTGATGATAAGTAATATGTGTAGCTTCATTCTCATACGTTCTCCCTTATATAGTTTATTGTAAAAATAAACGCTAACAGACCGCACAAAACGCGAATTGTTGTGCGGCCTGTTAGCTCACTCATTTATTTATAGAGGTATTGTTATTTGCGTTTTGCCATAATCCTTGCTACAAGGAAACGATACCTATTTTAGCATTTGCAGGAACCAAAGCAGTAATGCGGCCGCTTGCCACTGTCCATGCTATCACAATAATGCCCGTCCTTGGATGTGTCAGCCACACTAGCGCTACACCGATTGCACCGCCACCTGTATCCAGTAGACCATGCCTCATAGTGAGGACCATCGGCACACTGGCCTGCCGATTTCCAGTTATGTCCCTCAGTTACATATACCCGCTCCATGTCGCCACGGCCACACTCGGGGCAGGAAATAAAGTGCGGGGAAATCTGGTCATCGTAATTTGCCGCAGCTGCTGCCGGGGCGACGATGACGCACATCATGAAGACCACGCACATAAGGCTCACCAGCCTACGAAACTTTGACAACTTCATAATATAATAGTCCTTTTCCTGTCCATACGTTGTTTAGAGATTTCTAAACAAAAGGCTAGTAGGTACACCTCGTCAGGTAAAAGGATTTTTGCTATCAAAAACGTTTCTGATAGGTTTAAGTATATATGAAGTCTCGTAAAAAGTCAAGTTATTTTTTACAAAAATTTTCCAACTCTCGGCATGTCTCTTGATGATATTAACAAAGGCAGCTCAAGACACCCAGTACAAATATCTCAAGATTATACAATGCAATATGCTTTGGTGGAGGACAACGGTTGGAGACATTCCAACTATACGCCGCCCCCTTTGGATGGTAGAATAGGGGCGTATTCTAGGGTGGAGTAAGTTAGGGCGGAGTAAGTTAGGGCGGAATGGCAAAAGGAAGGGGCGGAGTCTGCCCTTCCCGCCGCACCGCGGAGACCTGGAATAGAATAAAAGGACAAGAAAGACCGTAATTGCCTGAACCAGGGCCGTTGCGGTCTTTTTTTGTCCCCCAAAAGAAAGGAGACCGCAAATGAATGTCACAAAGTAATCTGATCGAGCTGACCTATTTTGATCCCAAAGCATGTGTACGTCTAACCGCCTATGCGGATACCATCATTACAGACAAAGGAAAAATAGGCAGAACCATCACCGCTATCCGCTTTGGTGGATACCCGGAGGTGGTCCGCGCCATGTCGGACGCTATCTATGGCGGCGCGGCCATTACCGCTACACAAAAGGATGAAATCTATGATCTGGAGAGCGTTCCCAAGGCATACCGGCGGCAGCTGTCCCATGACGGCATGTACGCCGCCGCCACGCTCATGATTGACGACGATGCCCTGTCCGCCGATCCGCTGAAGGAAGATGACGGCGCAGACCAGGCCCAATCCAGCGGTAGGAAAGACAGCCAGCCAAAAGAACTGGAGGGCCCAAAACCCCGCAGATGCTACATCTTCTGTCCCGCAGGAGACAAAGACCGACTGTTTGAGGAATTGGACCGAAAGACCATAGCGCCCCTTATTCCGGCATTCCGGGACTACGTGCTAGATGAGCTGATTGCTCGCAATATCCTGCGGCAGATGGCGGTATTCTCCCTCAGAGAGAAGCTGGACGCGTGGGTTCTGGAGCTGCTGCCAAATGACCAGAATGTGGTAGATGTGCTGGAACAGGGGCTGCGGGAAGGAAAAATA
Organism: uncultured Clostridia bacterium; assembly: GCA_947365965.1. Taxonomy (GTDB): domain Bacteria; phylum Bacillota; class Clostridia; order Oscillospirales; family Oscillospiraceae; genus Pelethomonas. The sequence continues at coordinate 7,429 of CANAZG010000073.1, read as the reverse complement.
ACCATCCCCGGCGCAGTCCCCGATAAGGCGTCAGACGGCTTTGAAGCTGTGGATAACGTCACCTCCTACCTCACCACCTTTGGCGTTATTGTGGCGGACCGTATCCGGAACCAGTTCACCCCTCTCTTTGACCCGGCATCCCAGCCGTTGTCGGATGAGGTGCTGGCCCTCAACAGCTATGTACAGGAGAAGGCCGGATACTCCCTCTATGACGCCCAACTCGCCGTGGCGGAGGCTGTGAAGCGGCAGCTGGACTACCGTAATATTGCCCTCATTGTGGCGGAGTGCGGTACGGGAAAGACAAAGATTGGCTCCGTCGCTCTGGGTGCGCTCCAGGGTCTCGCGGCCGCAAGCAGCAGGACCCCCAAAACCTTCAACCTCGTTCTCTGCCCCGCCCATGTGACAAAGAAGTGGGTGCGGGAGATCGGCGAGACGCTGCCGAACACCTACGGAGTCGTAGTGCGCAGCATCGCAGAACTGGACCGTCTCTACGCCATGTATGCGGCGGGGGACAAGAGCGTGTACGCGATTATCAGCAAGGAGCGGGCCAGAGATGGTTACATGCGCTATCCCGCTGTCAAATGGACCCGCCGGCAGCGGGCCTTTATCTGCCCGCACTGCATGAAACCCATCCAAACGGATTTCAGCTTGGACGGCACAAGATATCTGGTCAATGCGGATCAGTTCTTTTTCCAGAAGGAGCATAAAGGGAATCACACCTGCCGCGAGTGCGGCAGCAGCCTGTGGGCTCCGGTCAATCCCAGCAGGAAAATCCCCTGGGTAAAAATTGGCGGTTATGGCTGGGTCTACCGCTATCAGGCGGCGCAACATCTGGAAAGAACCAAATCTGCCGCTGTCCTGGAGCGTATCAAAGAGATTGCGGAAAATCCAGACGGTGTATTCCCAACGATAGGAGCGGTGCGCCGGTGTCCTATGAGCACCTACATCAAGAAAAAGTACCGAGGCCGGATCGACGGCTTTCTCTGCGATGAACTGCACAACTACAATAATAAAAGCGGCCAGGGCGACGCCATGGCGGAGATATTCGGTACGGCGAAACAGTTTGTTGGCATGACCGCCACGCTGATTAACGGCTATAGCGCTGGGATTTTCCACCTGCTCTACCGCTTGCTCCCCAGACTGATGGGAAAGGATGGAAAGAGTTTTGCCAGGCTAATAGATTTCAACACGGAGTATGGCGTGGTAGAGAATACCTACGAGACCACCGACAGCGAGTACAACTCCAACCGCCGGACCACCAAGCGAAAAACCAGGACAAGGCAACTCCCAGGCGTATCCCCACTGGTGTTCTCCCGGTTTCTGCTGGAGTACACGGCGTTTCTCTCCCTGTCTGATATGGGGAAGGATCTCCCGGACTATGAGGAGATCCCCGTACCGTTGGACATGCCGGAAGAGGTGCAGTACGGATACAAAAAAGCGGAGAAAGCCCTGCTGCGGTTCCTGAAGACGGACAGGCATGTGTCACAGAAGCTGCTATCAGCTTACATGAACCTGCTGACAGTCTATCCGGATCAGCCCTATGACCAGCCGGATATTGTCCACCCCATGGACGGCTCTGTTATTGTATCCCCCGAGAGTGTTGGCGATTTCAGCAGCATTCTGCCCAAAGAAGAAAAGCTGCTGGAGATTATCAGGGCGAAGGTCCGCGCCGGGGAGCGGGTGATGGTCTACACCAGCTGGACGCGGACGGACTCGCAGCGCAAGGCGCTGAACCTGCTGAACCAGGAGGGTATCCATGCCGCTATCCTGAATCCCGGTATTCTGCCGGAAAAGCGGGAAGAGTGGGTGGAGAAGCGGGTCCGTGCCGGCCTTCAGGTGCTTATCACGAATCCGGCCTGTGTGGAGACAGGCTTGGACCTGAACGCCTTCACCACCATTATATTCTATAGCATGGGGTTTAACCTGTTCACTCTGCGGCAGGCATCCCGCCGCTCCTGGCGGATCAACCAGGCCGCTCCCAGGGTGGAGGTCTACATGCTCTACTACAAGGACACCATGCAGGCCAAGGCCATCAAGCTGATGGCCTCCAAGCTGGCGGTGGCTGGGCTGATTGAGGGCTCCTTCTCCGAGGAAGGTCTGGCGGCTATGAGCGATGTGAAAGACCTGACCTCCCAGATGGCCAAGGAGCTGACGCTGGGCATCAAGGACCGTGTGGAGGATATTGCCGCTGCCTTTAAGAAAATGGCGGTTATCAATCCCAACCGGCAGCATAACTCGCCCACACCAGCATCCGCCGCTGTAGCGGCGCCCATGGAGAACCCACGGCAGGCGGATATTCGGGAGGCGGATACCGAGCGGAAAAAGGCCCTTTACGACGGCCTTCTGGAAAAATCCATACAAGAAACCAAACGAACACGGCCAAAGCAAAAGGAGCTGGACAATCAGCTCTCACTGTTTGACGCTGCCGCGTAAGGAGGAGAATTTTATGCGGGTAACGATCAACCGCGCCGAGCTGCTGTACGCGGTACAATGCGCTGCGTCCATTGCGCCCGGCAGCTCCCCCATCAAGGAGATGACCGCCACGCTTCTGGAGACGGACGCCGCCTCTGGGACGCTGACGGTCACTGCAACCAATATGGAGCTGTCTCTGGAGCAGAAGCTGCCCTGCGTCTCCTGCGAGGAGGACGCGCTGGCGGTTCCTGCCAGGCTGTTGGCAGCTATGGTAGAAAAGCTTCCAGAGGATAAGGTGGAGCTGAGCCGCAGCGGGCGTAGTCCGCAGCTCTGCTTGAGGAGCGGAGAGACGGAGTACACGGTTTCCATTTTTGAGAAGGGCAGTTTCCCCAAGCCGGCCATTCCCTTTCCGGAGGATACGGTCCCAGTCAGCGGCATCCCCTCCATGGCCCGGCGCACAGTGTTTGCCGCCAGCAGGGACAGTAAGGAGCAGCGGCCGCTGCTGAAATGTGTGAACCTGATGTTCACCAGGGACGGCCTCCGTGCTGCCGGCAGCGACGGCACCTGTATCATCACTGCCAGCGGCGACAGCAAGAGCACTGGAGACGTGAGCCTGCTGCTGCCGGCGCTGTCTCTGGAAAAGCTGGCCAGGATGTGCAGGGATGGCGATATATTCCGCGTCGGAACGACAGGAAAGACTGTGGCGTTCCTGCGGGAGAACTTCATCTACTGCGCCCGTCTTATGGATGGCACATATATCGACACACAGCGTCTGACCGCCTCCATCCAGCCGCAGTTCCAGGTGATGACCGATATACCCGGTCTGCGCCGGGGGCTGGAGTCCGTGGTCTCCTGCGATCCTGATGGAAGGATCGGCCTGCTCTTTGACGGTCAGCGCCTTACCTTCCGTTGTCAGGGGGTATTTGGCCGCGCTGCTGTATCCGTCGAAGTCATCCCTCTCAAGGGGACGGCCTGCGGGGAGAGCTGGTTTCTCTCCACACAGCTGGAGTGCTGCCTCCGTGCCCTGTCCGGAAATGTGCGGCTGGGCATAGCCAGCGGCGGAATGCTGGCGCTGGAGACGGAGGACGCGCTGTATCTGCAAACCGCTGTCAGATCTCCCGCTGCCAAAGCGGAGGCTGCGGCGAAAAAGCCCTTAAAACCTGCGGCATAACAGGAAGGAGGAGTTTACTTGCGAGTATCTGAAATCTGCCGCTATTGCGGCGGCGTGATTCGGCTGGTTCCTGCGGAGAAAGTCTATCAGGCGGCAACGGAGCGTCTGAAGCAGCAGAGTCAGTGGATCTATCAGTGCCAGAACTGCAATGCCCGCGTGGGCTGCCATAGGGATTCCAAGCGTCCCCTGGGCAATGTAGCCAACGAGGTGCTGCGGCTCAAGCGGATGGAGACACACCAGATCTTTGACGCTTTCTGGCGAAGCCAGGGCATGTCCAGAACCGCCGCCTACCGTTGGCTGGCGAAACAAATGAAACTGCCAGCGGAGCTTGCGCACATCGGCGGCTTTGAGATGGAGCAATGCCAGCGGCTGATTTCGCTGTGTCATCATACGGGGGATAAGGAGGCCGCATAGCTATGGCATACCGAACAAATGCACTGAGACAGCCCTCCTGCGTCGGCTGTCCCTACAATTATTATTATCATGATCCCATTCCCAAACCGCAGCAGGGCATCACGATGCACCTGGGAGAACGTTTCTGCACAGGCGGGAAAAAAGCCCACAGATTTAAGAAGAGTGACCCTAAGCGCGGTGTTCCCTCCTGGTGTCCCAAGCGAAAAAATCCGTGTGAAGTGCGGATATATATCTTCAAGAGCGCCAATGACCGCTTGATGCACCTATATCTTAGCGAGGACCCGAACAATCCCCTCTACCCCTCCGCGCATCGCTATGCCATAGCAGCTGGGACCACCATCGGGTTGACCCCACAGGTGTTTTGGGAGCGGTGTCAGTCGGAGCCTCCTGCCAGTTTAATGGGCAGAAACATTCCTCTCTACAGTATTGTAGAGATTGATGATGGGCTTATGCCTGTTTTTTTCTATCTCACACCCGAGGGCGTTAAAATCATGCACCATTTTGACGCGGCGAGGGCGCAGTCGAATAAACGGGAGGGAATGGATTGAGGAAAGAGGACAAGCACTGTGACACCTGCCTGTATGCCTGCCGGGACCGTGATGATCCCAGGCAGAAATGCAGCAGCCGAGCGTATAACGCGTCAACGTATACCCATGACATGCTCATGGAGGACTGGGGCCGGGGCTATTGCCGCTTCTGGGCCCCCAAAACAGAAAGGGTAAGATAATGAAAAATCAGTATTCTATTGCAGAGAGAAACCGCATCGTAGAGGAAAATCTGCACCGTATCGACAAAACAATCCGCAGGAACGCTCAGCTCATGCGCGCCGCCCATTTGGACTATGACGACGTCTATCAGCATCTGGCCATCCGGCTTATTCAGGCGGTGGCGAACTTTGATCCCGAAAAGGGGAAGCTGTGCCAGCACATCAACGCCCAGCTACAGTATGAAATGCTCAGCTGTAAGGGCAGCCAGCGGCGCTATGGCCTCACCCATGCCCCGTATGATCTGCGCGGCGCAGTCATCTCCCTGGACGCCTGCGGCGAGCTGACATTCGGCGGCCTCCTGGCGGCGTAAGGGGGGCAGGACCATGAAAAAACAGTCCACAGTCCTGCTGGACCGTATGCTGGCGGTTATTGCTGATGTGAACGCCCGGGTTGCGGAGCGTGAGGAATTGGTGGAGTGTATCGCCATTGCCCTGCTCACCCGGAAGAACCTGTTCATCCTGGGTGAGCCTGGACAGGCCAAGAGCTACGCGATCAACGCTTTCCGCAGCCGCATTACCGGCGCGAGGCAATTTGAGCGGCTGCTCTCCAAGCAGACCGATGAGGAGCAGCTGTTTGGCCGCGTTGATCTCGCCAGCCTGATCCCCGGCAGTGTGCCCAGGGATGTACTGGAGAGGAATCCCCAGTATCAGGAGATGTACGGTCAGTTGAAAGCCCAACTTGCCATTGGGCAGGGCGCCGATGACCTGCCTGACCAGATGGAGCGCCACCGCAAGGCTTTGGCGGAGCTCCACAGCGGCGAGCCGCAGGTCAACACCTCCGGGAAAATACCGGAGGCGGATGTTGTGTTCCTTGATGAGATTTTCAAGTGTAATGACGGTGTGCTCAACTCCCTGCTCACCGCGCTTAATGAGCGCAAATATACCAACGAGGGCCGCACATATCCCATCCCCACCATCTCCTTTTTCGCGGCGTCCAACGAAATCCCTAATTTCGCAGACCCCCAGGAAAAGATATTAGAGGCGCTGTATGACCGGCTGGAGCTGAAGGTGGTCACAGCGAATATCGCGGACAGGGACAAGCGCCTGGCCATACTGCGGGACAAGCAGGCGGGCCGCTTTGGTCAAATCACCGCGGTCATTACGCTGGGTGAGCTTTTGGACATGCAGCAGGCAGTTGGCGGTATCCCCATCCCGGATGCTGTCAACGAACTGGCAGACGATATCCTCTGCCAGCTCCGTAAAGACGGCATCCCTGTATCGGATCGGAAGTATCTCAATTACTACCCTATCGTCCAGGCCAAGGCGTGGCTCTCCGGCCATCCAGCTGTGGAGCCGGAGGACCTACTGGCGCTGAAGAACTACCTGTGGCAGAAGCCGGGCGAACGGACCATGGTAGAGGCAGTCCTCAGCCGCATGTGCGTCAATCCCATGCAGGACAAAACGGACAATATCCGCAGCATGGCGATGGATATGTACAGCGATTTTGAGGCGGCCGCAGCCAACCAGCGCAAAAAGGCTCTGGTCAAGCTGCGCGGCGAAGCTGTGCGGCTGTATGGGATGCAGCAGGAGCTGGCGGCAGCGGCGCAGACCGACAAGGAGAAGGCCCTGACAGACGCGCTTTTGGCGGACCTGGAGAAGATAACCAATAAGGCGCATACTTCCGTTGGTTTCGTCCCGGCGCCGCTGGACCAACTGGAACAGCTGGTCCATCTGTAAAAGAATTGGAGGAACATTATGCTCAACCACATCACCCTTATGGGCCGTATGGTCCGCGATCCGGAGCTGCGCTCCACCCAGAGCGGTACTCCTGTGTGCAGCTTCACGCTCGCCTGTGACCGGGATTTCAAGACCAAGGACAGCGGGGAGAAGGAGACTGACTTCATTGACTGTGTGGCATGGCGCTCCACGGCGGAGTTTGTCAGCAAGTATTTCACCAAGGGACGTATGATGGCTGTCACCGGACGGCTTCAGATACGGGACTGGGTAGATAAGGAGAAGAACAAGCGCCGCAGCGCGGAGATTCTGGTGGACAACGCGTATTTTGGCGATTCCAAGCCCAAGGATGAACCGCCGGAGCCGGTCCCTGTCGCTGACGAAGGGTTCGGCGGCTTCCCGGGAGCCGGCCTTCCGCCTGGATTTGATCCGTTTTCCGCGCCCTCCGGCGAGGGGATTCCGTACTGATTGGAACCGGCGGCGGGAAGGAAAATTCCCCTTCCTGCCGCCCTTGACAGAATCCTGACAGCCATGCCAACCTTATGGCCGTATAGTTCGTAAAAAATGAATAGGAGCGTAAGCGATATGAACGGAAATATTCTTACATTGCTGCGGACAGGATGCCCTTTTCTTGAGGTGTTTCAGGATATGGAGGAACTGGAGGGCACCGTCTCAAGGGTACCCCGACTCAAGATCGGACACATCCGTGCTGACTACAATGGCAGGCGCTGGTGGAACACGGCCTGGCCCTGCCATCCGGCGCTTGCTACGGAGGAGGTCAAAAAGGAAATCGACGAAATATATGTGGCTTTGACCGCAAAGGACGCGCTGTCTGACTTGGACACGCTCAGGCAGTTCTGCGAGTCCCACCCGGAGGCTTGTGCGGATCGGGAGTTCCAGCAGGAGTATCATTTCTATCTGGAGGGTACTCACTGCAATTTCTGGGTCAGGCTCATTACCAGGATGAGAGATTACAATATCTACTTAAACGC
>CANAZG010000072.1 GCA_947365965.1 uncultured Clostridia bacterium | reverse complement strand
ATGGTTCTCTGGTGTTTGTTTTGTTTTGTTTTTTTTTTTTTTTAATTTTTTTTTTTTGGTTTTTTTTTTTTTTTTTCTTTCTTTTTTTTTTATTTTTTTTTTTTTTTTTTTTTTTGGGGGGGGGGGGGGGGCGGCCCCCCCCCCCCCCCCCACCGCGATTCATGTATTTTTATGCTACCCGCTGCCCCTCAGGGGAGATCCGGAAGATAGACCTCAAACTGCTTCTCCAGATCCTTGCGCCACTGGTCCCCTGCCTCTGCCCCTCCTCAAATAAGTCGAGCATGGAGGAGAATCCACGACGATATCCTAACTCACAACATACCCCACTATTTTTCTGTGGTTTCGGCTCACCATCGTCATGATGTAGATGTTTTCCCGGGTTTCGATTCGGGATTTGTACTCCAGAAACCGGTATAACTCATCCAATTCCACAATTTTTACACCTGTTGTGGATACTGTTTCAGCCTTCCTCTGACTGCTCTTTTTTATCCAATTCATTACATTTGACTTGTTTATCCCCAGAGCCTTTCCTACGCCGCGGCCGCTGATCCCGCCATAGTACATTTTGATTGCCGGTTCTCTGGGTTCCTCTGGATATGTGTGCCGTTTTGGGTCTATGGTGTAATATATGCCGCACTCCTTACATTTGCAGCGTTGGCTCCCCAAGGCGTTATACCCTGCCTTGATCTGATTCTCTATCTTTCTGCATTTTGGGCATCTTTTTCATGCCTCTTCTGTCCTTTTTCGCATTTTTCCAATTATACCATTAAATCTTTATTTTGGACACTTCCGTTTATAACAATACCGGGCAGGCGATACTCTTATAAGAGTACAGGATAAAAAGAAGCGCCAACCATGCGGCTGGCACTCCTCTTGCTATACCAAAATCCTTTTCATTTGTCGTAGGGTTTGTGGTAAAGTTTTCAAAAAACGGGGTCAAAATCCTCTGAAACCCTTGCAGCACAACGGCCTTTTAATCCAGCGGCTTCATGGTGGGGAAAAGGATGACATCGCGGATAGAGTCGCTACCCGTCAGCAGCATGACGCATCGGTCGATGCCGATGCCCAGGCCGCCGGTGGGGGGCATGCCGTACTCCAGGGCGGTCAGGAAGTCCTCGTCCATCATCCCCGCCTCGTCATCGCCTTTGGCGCGGGCCTCCACCTCCTTCTGGAAGCGCTGGCGCTGGTCAATGGGGTCGTTGAGCTCGGAGAAGGCGTTGCCCATCTCGCTGCGGCAGATAAACAGCTCAAACCGCTCCGTTACCCGGGGATCCTTGGGGGACCGCTTGGCCAGAGGGGACACGTCCACAGGGTGCATGGTGATGAAGGTGGGCTGGATCAGCCGGCCCTCCACCTTCTGGTCAAAGCACTCGTAGAGCGCGTGGCCCCAGGTGGGCTCCACGCCGTCCATATCCACCCCGACGCTCTTGGCTGCGGCCACCGCCTCGCCGTCGTCGGTGATGGACATGAAATCCACCCCCAGGTGCTGCTTCACCGCCTCCGCCATGCTCAGACGGGGCCAGCCGGGGGTCAGATCAATCTCCTCCCCCTGCCACTGGAGTTGGTAGCCGCCGCAGATCTCCTTGGCCGCGCCGCTGAGCAGGGCCTCAAAGAGATCCATCATGTCGTTGAAGTCCGCGTAGGCCTCATAGAGCTCCACGGTGGTGAACTCCGGGTTGTGCCGGGTGTCCATGCCCTCGTTGCGGAAGATGCGGCCCACCTCGTAGACCCGCTCCATGCCGCCCACAATCAGCCGCTTGAGGGGCAGCTCCGTGGCGATGCGCATGTACATGTCAATATCCAAAGTGTTGTGGTGGGTGATGAAGGGCCGGGCCGTGGCCCCGCCGCTGATGGTGTTCAACACCGGCGTCTCCACCTCCATATACCCGCGCTCATCCAGGAAGCGGCGCAGGTACTTGACAAAGGCGCTGCGGACCTCAAAGTTCCGCCGGACCTCCGGGTTGACGATCAGATCCACATAGCGCTGGCGGTAGCGGGTCTCCTTGTCCGTCAGGCCGTGGAACTTCTCCGGCAGGGGCAGCAGGGACTTGCTCAGCAGGGTGATGGTCCCCGCCCGCACACTCATTTCCCCGCGCTGCGTGCGGAACACCTCTCCCTTGACGCCCACAATGTCCCCAATGTCGAACTTCCGGAAGCGGTTGTACTCCTCCTCGTCCATCTCGTCCTTCCGGGCGTAGAGCTGGATCCGGCCGGACTTGTCCTGCAGATCGCAGAAGCTCACCTTGCCCATGCCCCGCTTGCTCATCAGCCGGCCGGCAATGGTCACCTCCGTACCCTCCAGGGCGTCAAACTGGTCCTTGATCTCCTGGGCGTGGCGGCTCACTGTGAACTTCGTCTCCTGAAAGGGGTCCCGCCCCTCGCTCTGGAGGGCGGACAGCTTCTCCCGGCGGACCCGGAGGATCTCGCTGATATCCTGCTGCTCCGGCGCGCTGTTCTTCTCAGCCATGACTATCTATCTCCTATTCTATGTCAGAGCGCCTCAGCGCTCGATCTTGTCCACGCGGTACTCCATGTCCCCGGCAGGGGCGGTGACCACCACCGTATCCCCCTCCTTGCGGCCCATGAGGGCCTTGCCGAAGGGGGAGTCCTCGCTGATGATGCCGTGCATGGCGTCCGCCTCCTGGCTGCCCACGATCTTGAAGCTGCGGCTGACGCCGCTCTGGGTGGCCGTGACCGTGACGGTGGCGCCGATGGTCACCTGGCCGGTGGGCAGGTCGCCCTCCTCCAGAATGACCGCGTGGAGAAGGATGTTCTCCAGCTCGCTGATGCGGGAGTAGAGCTTGCCCTGCTCGTTCTTCGCCTCGTCGTACTCGCTGTTCTCACTGAGGTCGCCAAAGCCACGGGCCACCTTAATCATCTCGGCCACCTCGTCGCTGCGGGTGGTCTTGAGGAAGTTGAGCTCCTTCTCCAGCTCGTCAAAGCGGGTCCGGCTCATCTTAAATTCTTGTTTCATAGCGGCAGTATCCTTTCCATCTTCCCAACAGGAAGTGATTTTAGAACCTGTAATCATAACCGGGGGATACCGGATGGACGAGGATTTTTCTCGTCAGACAAGGAGGTTTTCCGCAGCAATCCATATCGTGCAATGACCCCATCGAGGGGGCGTGCACGATTATTCTGCACAGGCGCTTGATGCGCCTGCTGCAGAATCCTGACAGATGGCAAGGGACGATTGTGCAATGACCGCATCGAGCGGTCATGCATAATTGCATTCTGCACAGCCCTTCGATGGGGCCGCTGCAGAATCCATAACGCAGTATGGCGGGAAAAAAGACCGCCCAGACGGCGCGCAGCGGTTGTGAATACAGGTTCTTACACAAAAAGGGCACAATAACCCACGGTAGCTACTTTACCATTCTTTGCATTATATCGGTATTTCGAGGAGATGTCAACAGGGAAATTGACGGGAAAAGGGCCTGAAATCACTGCGGAAGGCGGTGAAAAAGGTGAAAAACAGCGGAGAGGCCGCCAGCGCTTCCGGCGGCGCTCCGCAATTTTTTTATTCCGGGGTTCCGCCCCTCCGTCAACTTTGCCCCCGATCCCCCGGAGGATGAAGGGAGGAGGATACAATGGAGCTGGATCGGGACAGCATCCTGGAGGCACTGGAGAGAATCGCGCTGTCCAGGCCCAACGACGCGGTGGCGCTGGCCCTGGAGCCCAGGGGGCAAGATGTGCCCGGGCTGGACCTGTGGGGCGTGAGCGAATTCAAGGTGAGCAGCACCGGCGGTGTGGAGGTCAAATTCGCGGACCGGGTGAAGGCGGTCTCCCTGCTGCTGGACCGCCTGAACGGCGGCGAGGACGGCATGGACGCCCTGCTGGCCGCTCTGGAGGCGGAGAGCGGGTGAAAATCAAACGATTCTCCCCCAAGCAGCGGCGGGTCATGTGCTGGTGGGGCCCCAGGTCTGCGGACCGGCACCACGACGCCATCATCTGCGACGGGGCCGTGCGCAGCGGAAAAACCCTGTGCATGGGGCTGAGCTTCGTGTGCTGGGCCATGGCCTGCTTCCAGGGGCAGCAGTTCGCCTTCTGCGGGAAGAGCGTGGTGAGCCTGCGCAGGAACCTCTTGCAGGAGCTCTCGCCGGTGCTCCAGGAGCTGGGGTTCCAGTGCAGGGAGCGGCGGGCGGAGAACCTGCTGGCGATCCGGAAGGGGGGCAGGGAAAACCGCTTCTACCTCATGGGCGGCAAGGACGAGGGCAGCGCCGCCTTCATCCAGGGCGTGACCCTGGCCGGCGTGCTGCTGGACGAGGCGGCCCTGATGCCCCGCTCCTTTGTGGAGCAGGCCATCGCCCGGTGCAGCGTGTCCGGGTCCAGGCTGTGGTTCAACTGCAACCCCGAGGGGCCCCAGCACTGGTTCTACCAGGAGTGGATTCTCAAATGCGCGGAGAGAAACGCCCTGTACCTCCATTTCACCATGGAGGACAACCCCGCCCTCAGCCAGCGGATCCGCCAGCGGTACCGCTCCAGCTACAGCGGCGCCTTCTACCGCCGCTTCGTCCTGGGGGAGTGGACCGCCGCCAAGGGGCTGATCTACGACTTCTTCGATCCGGCCAGGGACGCAAGACCCGCGCCGGAGGGGGAGCTGGAGGAGTACGTCATCTCCGTGGACTACGGCACTGCCAACCCTTGCTCCTTTGGCCTGTGGGGGAGGCGGGAGGGCGTCTGGTACCGGGTTGACGAGTACTACTACGCCTCCAGAACCACCGGCGTGCAGCTGACGGATCAGGAGTATGTATCGGCGCTGGGCCGGCTGGCCGGCGGGCACAGGGTCCGGTGCGTGGTGGCGGACCCCTCCGCCGCCAGCTTTATCACCGCCCTGCGCCAGGCCGGGTACCGGGTGGTCAAGGCCAACAACGACGTGCTCTGCGGCATCCGCGTCACCGCCGATCTGCTCAAGAGAGGGCGGATCGTCATCTGCGAGGGCTGCGGGGACTGCCTGCGGGAGATGGCCCTGTACCGCTGGAGCGAGGAGAGCCCGGGGCGGGACGCGCCCCGCAAGGAAAACGATCACGCCATGGACGACATGCGCTATTTCGCCGTCACCGTGGCGGGGTCCGGGGAGCGGGAGGGGGTGTTCTGCTCCGTGGACCGGCGGCGGGTATGACAGGAGAGGAGCTGAGGGATGAACATCTTTCATCGAAAAAAACAACCACAGGCCGGGGCGGCGGCCACGGCACAGATCCGGCGCGCCGACGCCCGCCCATTCGGCGAGCTGGACGCCTACGTGCCCCTGCATCAGGGCGAGGCCAGACTGTACCGGGCTATCCGGGAGGCCGTTCCAGTGATAGACGCGTGCATCTACAAAATCATCCGGCTGTGCGGCGGCGTGACGGCCCAGTGCGCGGACCCCGAGGCCAACAGAGCTCTGAAAGCCTTTTTGGAGCAGGTGGACGTGGGCCGGGGACAGCGGGGCGTCAACGCCTTCCTGGACCAGTACCTGGACTCCATGCTGATGTTCGGCCAGGGGGTGGGGGAGATGGTGCTCAGCGCCGACAGACGGGAGATCGCCGCCTTGCTGTGCGGCCGGGCGGAGGACGTGCAGGTGCGGGAGGGGGAGGGGCCCCTGGACTTCGCCCTGTGCGCCATGGACCGGAGCGGCCGCTTCGCCCCCCTCCCCCGCCAGGACCTGCTGCTCTTTACCCCCTTTAACCCGGAGACCCACGCCCCCTACGGCGTGTCCCTGCTGCGGTCCATGCCCTTTCTCACAGAGCTCCTGGGGAAAATCTATTACGCCATCGGCGTCAACTGGGAGAGAATGGGCAACGTGCGCTTTGCCGTGGTCTACAAGCCCGGCAGCGGCGAGTGGGAGCGGGGCATGGCCCAGGAGCGGAGCCGGCAGCTGGCCAGCGAGTGGAGCAGGGCCATGGAGAGCACCAGGAGCGGCAGCGTGCGGGACTTCGTGGCCGTGGGCGACGTGGAGATCAAGGTCATCGGCGCGGACAACCAGATCCTGGACAGCTCCGTGCCCATCCGGCAGATCCTGGAGCAGCTGGTCAGCAAGACCGGCATCCCCCCCTTTATGCTGGGCCTCAACTGGTCCAGCACCGAGCGGATGAGCGCCCAGCAGTCCGATCTGCTGACCACCGAGATGACCGCCATCCGCAGGGCCGTCACGCCGGCGGTGGAGCGGGTGTGCAGGCTGTGGCTGCGGATGCACGGGTACGGCTGCCCCTGCCAGGTGGTGTGGGACGACATCAATTTGCAGGACCTGCTGGAGGAGGCCAAGGCCGGGTGGTACCGGGAGCAGACCAGAAAGCTGGCCCTGGAGAACGACGCGCTGGAGCGGCGGCAGGGCGCGGCCGCCCCGGCGGAATCCGCTGAGTGAAAGGAAGGCGCTTTATGGACATCAGAAAGGAGCCGGGCGGCGTGGCCCGGCACAGCCCGGACAGGGAAGACATGGCCCTCATCAACCGTCTGGCCCGGGAGGAGCTGACGGCGGAGCAGGTGTACACCTTCTCCCTCCGGCTCTGCGACAACGAGATCGACAGGGACTGGGAGCGGTTTGACCAGAAGGCCCTGGAGGGGCTCCGGGAGCTCTTCGCGGGCAAAAGCGGCATCTTTGACCACTGCTGGTCCGCCCAGGGCCAGACCGCCAGGCTCTACAAGACGGAGCTCTGCCGGGAGGACGGCCGGACCGCCGCAGGGGACCCGTGCCTGTACCTCAAGGGCTGGGCCTACATGCTCCGCAGCGAGAAGAACCGGGAGCTGATCGATGAGATCGAGGCGGGGATCAAGAAGGAGGTCAGCGTGGGATGCAGCGTGGCCCGGCGGGTGTGCTCCGTCTGCGGGGAGGAGCGCTGCGGCCACCAGGGGGGACGGGAGTACGACGGGAAGCTGTGCTTCTTCACCCTTCAGGACCCCACGGACGCCTATGAGTGGAGCTTCGTGGCCGTACCCGCCCAGCGGAAGGCCGGGGTCATCAAGTCCTTCCGCCAGGAGCCCGGGGCCCTCAAGCGGCTGGCCGCTGGGCGGCCGGAGTGCCTGGAGGAGCTGGCGGAGCTGGAGCGGGAGGCGGAGATGGGCCGGTCCTACATGCGCTCCCTCCGGGGGGAGCTGAGGCGGCTGGCCGGACTGGCGGAGGAGAGCCTCAATTTGCAGCTGTTCGCCAAGAGCGTGGACAGGATGGAGGAGGACGAGCTGCTGGAGCTGACCCGGATGTTCCAGCGGCGGCTGGACGGGAAGTATCCCCCTGTGCCCCAGCTGCGGGCACGGTCCGGGCTGGAGGGGGAGACGGAGGACGGCGCGTTTTTGATCTGAGGTTATTTTTGAGAGGCAGAAGGAGGACCATTTTATGAGCGTTTCTTTTGAGGGCATCGGGCAGGTGTGCGCCACCTTCCTGGGCGCAGGACTGACGGAGGGCTGCGTGGTGAAGGCGGCCGGCGGGGGAGCTGTGGAGGCCTGCGGGGACGGGGACAGCTTCTGCGGCGCGGCGCTGTGCTGCAAGGAGGACGCCTGCACGGTGCAGGTGAGGGGCTTTGTCACCCTGGGGTACACGGGCGACGCGCCGGAGGCGGGCACGGTCAGCCTGTGCGCTGATGGTCAGGGCGGCGTCCGCGCCGCCGGCGAGAGCGGCGGAAGAGCCTGTCTGGTGGTGGACGCGGACGCCGCCGCCCAGACCGTCACCATTCTGCTTTAAGGGAGGAAGAGAGTATGACTTACGACAATCTGAGACTGGAAAAGGGCATGTACGGGGAGTCCGGCAGAACCTTCACCCAGGTGCTGGAGGCCGCCGATCCCAGCGAGAGCTACCGGGGCACCCCCCTGGAGGGCCTGGACGCCTTCCAGCGCCAGCTCAAGCGGTTCGACATCCATGTGAAAGGCAGCCGCTCCGACGCGGTGGAGAAGTTCTTCCGCACCACGGAGTCGGCGGTGCTGTTCCCGGAGTTCGTGTCCCGGGTGGTGCGCCAGGGCATGGAGGAGGACAATGTGCTGCCCGCCATCACCGCCACCACCACCCAGTTCGACGGCATGGACTACCGCTCCATCTCCTCCGTGCCCAGCGAGGAGGAGAAGAGCCTGAAGCGGGTGGAGGAGGGGGCCCAGCTGCCCCAGACCGCCGTGCGGACCCAGAGCAATCTGGTCAGGCTCCACAAGCGGGGCCGGATGCTGGTGGCCTCCTATGAGGCCATTCGGTTCCAGCGGCTGGACCTGTTCTCCATCACCCTGCGGCAGATCGGCGCGCACATCGCCAGGATGCACTTGGAGGACGCCATCAGGGTCATTATGGACGGCGACGGCAACGACAACCCCGCCGAGACCTTCGAGGTGGGCAGGGAGCCCATCGGCGGCGCCGGCGGCCGGCTCTCCTACGAGGCCCTGCTGGACTTCTGGAGCCAGTTCGATCCCTACAGCATGAACACTATCCTGGCGCCCAACGCCGTGATGCTGGACATGCTGAAGATGAGCGAGTTCCAGAACCCCCTGACGGGCCTCAACTTCCAGGGCACCGGCACCCTCTCCACCCCCCTGGGCGCTACGCTGCTGCGCACCAGCGCCATGCCCGCCGGCAAGCTCATCGGACTGGACCGCAGCTACGCCCTGGAGATGGTCAGCGCGGGCGGCGTGACGGTGGAGTACGACAAGCTCATTGACCGGCAGGTGGAGCGGGCCGCCATTACCAGCATCTCCGGCTTTGCCAAGCTCTACGCCGACGCCGGAAAGGTGCTGACCATCTGAGCGGAGGCGGCGGGATGATACACGAAAAGATTTTCCGCCTGGCCGCCGTCATCGCCCAGGCGGGGGAGGAGGAGACCCCCCTGCTGGAGGCCCTGTGCACCGCCGCCGAGGCCCAGACGGCCCAGCGGCTGCGGAAGGGCTGCACAGCCGGGGATTGCTGCGACGCCTTCTGCTGCGCCGCGGCCATGCTGGCGGCGGCGGGGATGCTGACCTGCCGGAGCGGCGGGGAGGTGGAGCAGATGCAGGCCGGGGACGTGTCCCTGCGCCTGGGGACCGGGGGCGGCGCGTGCGAGGCCGCTGCCGTCCTCCGCCGCCAGAGCGCCCTCCTCATGGCCCCCTACTGGGAGGACGACGGCTTCGCCTTCGCGGGGGTGCGGGGATGAGGCGGCGGCTGGAGCGGATGATGGACCGGCACGGGCAGACCGTGACCCTCAAGCGCCGGGGGCAGGAGCCCCGGGAGACCCGGGCCTTCCTCCAGCCGGAGCTGAAGGGGCGGGAGGGCCTGCCCGCCCGGGCCACCCCCCTGGGGGCGGTGAGCGTCCAGCGGTGGAGGTACATAGGCCGGGGCCTCCAACATCTGACGCCCGGGGACCGGGTGAGCTGGGGAGAGCTGCGGCTGGTGGTCCAGGAGGCCAGGGCCGTGGGGTGGCGGGACGAGACGCTCTACCAGTGGGCCATCCTGCGGCCGGAGAAGGAGGCGGAGGAATGAACGGACTGGAACAGGTCAAGACCGCCATCGCCCGGGCGCTGGAGCAGGCCGGGACAGCCGCCCGGGCGGCCTACGCCCCCGGGTGGGCCCGGTCCTATGAGGAGCCCGTGGTGGCGGTGGGCCTGCGCACCGGCGAGAGCCGGGGCGGCGCGATGGGCAGCTACCTGGGGGAGCGGGTGGACCCGGAGACCCAGGCCTGCCGGGAGATCTACGGAATGCGTCTGGAGCTGACACTGTCTCTGGACATCTACAGTCCCCCCGGCCTGGGGGCGGCGGGGTGCGACAGCGCCCTGGAGACGCTCCATCAGGTGATGCTGGACTCCCTCCCCTCCGGCCTGCGGCCCACGGAGCTGCGGTGGGAGGAGACCGGCTGGGATGAGGACACGTCCATGTTCCTCCGGCGGGGCAGCCTCTCATGCACCGCCTTCTTCACCGCCCAGGCGGAGGAGGACGGCACGCTGATTTCTGACTTTATTTTGAAAGGTGTTGTGACAAAGGGATGAAGAGCATCATTCATGAGCGTCCGGGGGTCTACTCCTCCTATGACGCGTCCGCCGTGGTGTGGGGCGGCAGGGCCATCCGCACCATCGGCGTGGCCGCCAGGAGCACCGGCGGCACCGCCAACGCGCCCGTGACCCTCACCAGCTGCGAGGCGGGCATCAGCGCCTTCGGCGAGGACGCCAAGAGCGCACCCGGCATGGCCGCCATGCTGCGGCTGCTGTTTCTGGGCGGCGCGTCCACAGTGGCGGCCGTCCGGGTGGAGGGGGAGGACTACGCCGCCGCCTTCGCCGCCCTCCAGGCGGTGGAGGACGTGCAGGTAATTGTGTGCGACAGCGGGGATCTGGCGGCGCACCAGGCCCTGCGCAGCAGCGTGGAGGCCGCCAGCGCCGCCCGGCGGGAGCGGATCGCCGTGGTGGGCATGGACGGGGCGGACGTGGGTGCGCTGACGGAGCGGGCCAAGGCCCTCAACAGCGAGCGCGTGGTCCTGGTGGGCCCCAACATCCTGGACAGCGCCGGACAGGTCCTGCCCGGCATGTTCGCCGCCGCCGCCGTGGCCGCCGCCCTGGCGGTCACCAGGGACCCGGCGGTGCCCCTCAACGGCACGGCCCTGGCCGGCCTGGGGGGCGTGACGGAGCAGTACGGCGACAACGAGATCGACAGGCTGGTCCAGGGGGGCGTGACGCCCCTGGAGGCGGTGGGGGGCGTGGTGTCCCCGGTCCGGGGCATCACCACCCGCACCAGCACCGGCGGCGCACCGGACATCACCTGGCGGGAGCTGACCACCATCCTCATTGTGGACGACGTGATCCCCTCCATCCGCCAGAGCCTGCGCAGCCGGTTCAGCAAGACCAAGAATACCGGCCAGACCCGGGGCGCTATCCGCTCCCAGGTCATCGTGGAGCTGGAGAGCAAGCTGCGAAGCGAGATCATCGACAGCTACGGCGATGTGACCGTGTCCGTATATGACGAGGACCCCACCGTGTGTCTGGTGGAGTTCAGCTTCGCCGTGGCCCACGGGCTCAACCAGATCTATCTCACCGCCCACATCACAATCTGAGGAGGTAACATATGGAAGTGACGGGATTCCCAACCAGCTGCGACATCTATCTGGAGCTGGACGGACGGAAGGTGGCCGTGGTCCAGAGCTACACCGCCAAGGCCACCAAGACCAGTCAGGTGGTGGAGGCCTTCGGCGAGAGCGAGCCCGTGGCCACCATCAACGGCCAGAACAAGTACGTGCTGGAGCTGACCCGGCTCTACGCCACTGACGACGCCATCAGCGACGGCATCGACTTCTTCTCCCTGGCCGACTTCTCCCTGGTCATCTGCAAGCCGGACCGGAAGGTCATCTACAGCGGCTGCCAGTGGAGCGCCATCCAGGAGGAGGGCAAGGTGGGCTCCATGGTGGCGGAGAAGGTGACCGTGGTGGCCGCCGGCAGAATTGAGGTCAGCGCCTGATGGAGGAGGAAAAGGTCATCCAGGTGAGCGTGCAGCTCCCCGCCCAGGCGATGCAGGGGTTCACCGACATGGTCCGGCAGCTGCGGCGGCTGGCGGCGGAGTTCCGGGGCGGTGACAGAGGGGAGGAGAACGCCGCCTTTGATGAGGAGCGGTTTCTGGCCATGCGGGAGGCCCCGGCGGCCAGGAGCACGCAGGCGGAGGAGGGCCCCGGCGCCAAGGAGCCCGCCTCCGCCGCCCGGCAGGTCCAGAACCAGCTCCCGGAGGCCGTCAGGGCGGGGGCCCCGGACATCGCGCTGGAGGGGGGCCAGACGCTGGACGCCGCCGTGGCAGAGGCGTCTTTTTCCGGGGAAGAGGCCCCCAAGCCCGAGGACAGGGCCGGCGGCCGGGAGGAGCCGGAGAGACCGGAAAGCCGGGAGGAGGTCAGCGCCGAGGCCCCGGAGGGTGGGGCGGACATCCCCGCCGTCCGGGCCCGGGCGGATAGCCTAGTGGAGGACCCGCCCAGGGCGGAGGGGGACCCGGAGAGCGCCATTCCGGAGGCCGAGGCCGTGTGGGTCCAGGCGTCGGAGGACCGGAGGGAGGCGGAGGCCGCCGCAGGCGGAGTGCTCTCCGCTCCCCGGGCTCCCGAGGGGGCCGGGTTCCGGATGTCGGAGGGGCCGGCGGATCTCCAGAGCCGGTGGAGCGGCGTGACCGAGGAGCTGGCTGCGGCGGGTCCCGCCCCTCTGACCGCAGAGGCGGTATCCCAGGCCTTCCGCCGGGACGGCCGGCGGTATGACAACGGATTTCCGCTGTACTGAGGGAGGTGAGGAAGGTGCGGCTGACGCCCATGCGCTACAAGGACTACATCTGGCCCCACAACCCCGCCACCTACTCCATCACCTATGAGCGGCAGGTGGCGGTCCACAAGGTGCCCTTCGGGCGGTACTACATGCAGGATCTGGGCCTGGGCCGTCGGGTGATGCGGGGCCAGGGGGAGTTCGCCGGGAGGGAGGCCTACGAGGAGTTTAAGCGTCTGGCCACGGTCTTCTACGGCGCCGGACCGGGACTGCTCATCCACCCCCAGTGGCAGATCGCCAACGCCTATTTCACCGCCCTGAAGCTGGAGCAGGAGCCCCTGCCGGACTATGTCCGCTACAGCTTCGAGTTCCAGGAGCGGTTCGACGGCTACACCAGCCAGCTCACCGCCCTGGAGGGCGGTAAGGAGGAGAAACGGGAGGCCCTGGCCGCCAAAACCTGCACCGTGGCCGGAGGGGACACCCTCTGGGGCATCGCCCAGCGGTACGGCGTGGCGCTGGAGGACCTGCTCCGGGCCAATCCAAACATCAAAAACCCCAATCTGGTTCGGGTGGGAGAGCAGGTGACGCTGCCATGATGATCCTGCGTCTGGAGACTTACGATGGGGAGATCTGCCAGCTGCCCACCCTGCTGCGGTGGGACATGGAGTTCACCGGGGCCGTCCCCTGCGACAGCCTCACCGCCACATGCCCCTATGACCCGGACATGGCCGCCGTGCTGCCCAGGGCGGTCCGCTTCACCGCCCTCCAGGAGGGCAGGGTCATGCTGCGGGGCGTTGTGGACGCCTACGAGATTACACTGGACCGGCAGGGGCTGCTGCTGAGCGTGGAGGGGCGGGGCATGGCCGCGCTGCTGGTGGACAACGAGTCGGAGGCCCTGAGCTATGAGCGGGGCCTGCTGCGGGAGATCATCAGCAACCACGTGTCCCCCTACGGCATCGAGACGAGGGTGGACCAGGACGTAACCGGCTCCGCCTACGCCGTGGCCTCCGGCTCCAGCCAGTGGAAG
>CANAZG010000071.1 GCA_947365965.1 uncultured Clostridia bacterium | reverse complement strand
TGGAGTCCAGCGGCACCTTCCCCCTGCCGGACGCACAGCTGGACCGCTTCTTTATGCGCCTCTCCCTGGGCTACATGACCCGGGAGCAGGAGATGGCCGTGCTGGCCCGGCCCTCCACCCAGGCGGTGCTGGAGGAGCTGGAGCAGGCGGTGACGGCGGAGGACACCGCCTATGTCCGCGCCGCCTGCCGGGAGGTGAAGGTCTCCGAGGACGTGCTGGGCTACCTCATGGACATCGTGGAGGCCACCCGCCAGGCGGGCCGGCTGGCCAGGGGCGTGTCCACCCGGGGGGCCATCGCCCTTTACAAGGCCTCCCAGGCCCTGGCCCTCCTCTCCGAGCGGGCCTACGTCATCCCCGAGGACGTGAAGTACGCCGCCCCCTTTGTCCTCTCCCACCGGGTGGCGGTGGGGGGCGGAAACCGATCCGGGGCCGCGGAGCGTCTGGTGGCGGAGCTGCTGGACCAGATCCCGACGCCTCTGGAGACGGTGTGATGCTGCTCATCGTGGTGTTTGCCGTGGCGCTGGTCCTGGTCCTGGAGCGCCTCACGGCCCAGCGCAGTCTGGACGCGGTGCGGGAGGACTTTGGCCCCACGGAGTCCCTGGTGGACCCGGACGAGGTCTTTGCCCTGACCTACACCCTCCGCAACGCCAGACGCCGCCCGGTCCTCTTTCTCCGGCTGCGGCAGGACCTTCCCGAGGCCTTCCATCCTAAGGACAGCGCCCTGATCCGCGCCCCGCTGGGGGATGAGCGGCTGGAGCTGACCACCTGGCTGCGCCCCCGGCAGGAGGCGCGATTCACCCTGCCCCTGTCTGCGGACCGGCGGGGGTACTACCCCCTGTCCGCCCTGGAGGTCTCCGGCGGGGACTTTCTGGGCCTGCGGGAGCGGACCCGGGTCTCGCCCCTTTTCCGCGCGGTCACCGTGGCCCCCCGGGAGGCGGAGGACCCGGGGCTGGAGGAGGTGCTGGGGGGCTTTCTGGGAGAGGTGTCCGTGCGCCGGTTCATCCACGAGGATCCGGTGCTGACCGCAGGGTTCCGGGAGTACACCGGCCGGGAGCCCATGCGGGCTATCTCCTGGACCCAGAGCGCCCGTGGCCTGGGCATGATGGTGAAAATCTATGACCACACCGCCCAGCCCTCGGTATCCGTGCTGCTGAACGCGGACGGGCAGGGCGAGGATCTGGCCCGGGATCTGGAGGTCTGCTACTCCCTGGCCAGGACCGTGTGCCGGACCCTGGAAGAGCGGGGGATCCAGTACGACTTTGTCTCCAACGCCATGGAGCTGAATACCTTCTTCGCCGTTGCCGAGCTGGGCGACGGTCTGGGCCAGCGCCACTTCGAGGGGCTGCTGGAGCGGCTGGGCCGGTCCAGCTGTCAGGCCAGCTACCCGGGGGAGCGGCTGCTGGAGCGGTCCGCAGCCACCCGGTCCCACCGGGGCCGGATCCTCATCACCCCGGGCCCGGAGCTGGACGACTCCCCGGCCCTGGCCCGGCTGCGGGAGCTCGCCGGGGACAACGTGCTGGTCCTGCGGGCAAGGGAGGCGGCGTGAGATGGTTTTAATGTACTTTCTCCGGGCCCTGGAGGAGCTGGGGCTCTACTACGCCTTTGCCGGCACGGTGGCGGGGGCCCGGGGCGCGTCCATGGCCATGGCGGTCCTGCTGGTCCAGAGCGGGTGTTTCGCCCTGTCCGCCCTGCTCCGGAACCGGCGCTGGGCCCGTCTGGCGGCCCTGCTGCCGGCGGCGGTGCTGCTGGTCTTTTCAGGCGGGCCGGACCGGATCATGTCCCTTCCCGGACTTGCCTACCTGATCTGTCTGGCCTGGCTGGGGGACTACCACCTGCGCTGGGCGCGGCAGGCGGATGTATTCTCCCTGATGTGGAAGATCTTTCTGCCCTTCATCCCCCTGGCGGCCCTGTTCGGCGCCCTTGAAGGTCTGACGAGCCAGGGCCTGCCCGTGTTTCTCACTGCCGCCGTGTCCTCGGCGCTGCTGCTGCGCTCCATCCGCCACGGGCCGGAGATCTACTGCCGGCGGGCCTATCAGGTCCGCAACTGGCTGGCCGTGGCGGCGATGCTGGCGGGGGCCTGTCTTGCCAGCATGGACTGGTTTCTGGGGTGTATTTTCTGGATCTACGACAATGTGGTGACCCCCCTGCTGCTGGGGCTGGCCATGGCGGTGGGCCTTGTGCTCACGGCGGTGATGCCCCTTTTTTATCAGCTGCTTGCCAATCTCTTCTGGGAGAATGATATCGACATCGCCTTTCCGGCCGGGGAGGCGGGCCCCCTTGATCTGGCTCGGGAGCTGGCGGGGGAGAGCGGGAATCTGGGCGGACGGGTCCTCGCCGCCCTGGGGATTCTGGCGGCGGCGCTGGCGG
Source organism: uncultured Clostridia bacterium (assembly GCA_947365965.1). GTDB lineage: Bacteria > Bacillota > Clostridia > Oscillospirales > Oscillospiraceae > Pelethomonas. The sequence continues at coordinate 10,941 of CANAZG010000071.1, read as the reverse complement.
CCTTTCTGCTCTTCCGCTGGCTGCTCCGGCGCAGACCCGGCCCGGAGGCGGAGGCCATTTCCTGGGGGGAGCGGCGGACTGTGGCGGCGGAGCCCCCCCGCCGGGAGGTTCTGCCCGCCACCTACGCCGGGCGGGTCCGGGCCCAGTACCGCCGGTTTCTGAAGCTGTGCCAGAAAAAGGGCGTGGAGATCTCCCCCTCGGACACCAGCGCCCAGGTCAGCGCCAAGGCCGGCCGCTGGCTGGCGGACCCGGAGGTGCTCTCCGCTCTGGAGGCGATCTACTGCCGGGCGCGGTACGACAACCAGGCCACCCGGGAGGATCTGGCGGAGATGAAGCGGCTGTGGGGACAGGTGCGGAAGGGAAGGGACTAAGAACCTCATAGAATATACCATTACTGCCGGCAGTCTGACGCTTCATCAGACTGCCGGCAGTGAATATTAGATCCCCTGAAATTTTTCCCCTGCTCCCTCTCCTGTGAGCACCTGGAGCGCAGGCCCGCCGGAGGCGATGCTGTTCACGAAGGAGACGAAGCTAACCGGGACACCACCGAGGCCGCGCTCTCCTCCCACATCACCAGCAGGGTCCCCCGCTCCAGGGAGATCCGGGCGGGCCGGCCGGTGAACTGGTTGCTCACCCCCAGGGGAAAGGCGCTGGTGAGGACGGCGTTGGAGAGGGGGTAGTGGAGCCCCTCCAGGCAGACCCCCTCCGCGTCCGGCCCGGCGCAGAACACAGACACAATCCCCCTGCGCTCCGGCCCAAAGGAGAGCGCACCTCCGCCGGAAACGGCGGTGACGGCCATGCCCTCCCCCAGGAGCCACCCGGAGGCGCCCCGGCCGGCCAGGAATTGCAGGGTCTGCAAATTGGCGAGGGTGTGGTCCAGCCGGCCGCCCAGGCCGCCGTAGAGCACAAAGGTGCCGTACCCCCGATCCAGGCCCGTGCGCACGGCCAGAAGCATGTCCGTGTCGTCCTTCTCCACTGGGTGGCGCAGGACGTTGTCCCCCTGGGGCGCACGGCCCAGGGAGTCAAAGTCCCCCACGATCAGATCCGGCCGCAGCCCCTGGTCCTCCAGATGGCGCAGGCCGCCGTCCGCAGCAATGACCAGGGCCTCCCGGCCCGCCGCCAGAACGATCTCCCCCGGCGGGCGGGAGCCCACAATGTAACAGATACCGTCCATATTGGGGTCACCGGGCGAACGGGCCCGGGGCGGCCTCCTGCCGGTACCCCAGGCGGCTCATGACCTTGAGCATCTTCCCGATGTCCACCGGCTTTGCCAGATGCTCGTCCATCCCCGCGTCCTTGGCCAGGGCCACGTCCTCCTCAAAGGCGTTGGCCGACAGCGCGATGATGGGCACGGCCTTCGCGTCCTTCCGGTCCAGCCGGCGGATCACGCGGGTGGCCTCATACCCGCTCATCACCGGCATCATCAGATCCATGAGTACGCAGTCAAAGGTCCCGGGCTCAGACGCGGAGAAGGCGTCTACGGCGGCCCTTCCGTCTCTGGCGGTCACAACCTCCGCCCCCGCCTCCTTGAGCATGAACTCCACGATCTCGCAGTTGATCTCGTTGTCCTCCACCAGGAGCACCCGCATCCCGGCGATATTGCTGTGCAGGTTCCGCTCCTCGTCCACCGGCCGGGCGCTCCAGGCCCCGTCCACCCGGAGGGGCAGGGTGATCTGGATCACGGTGCCTCTGCCGATCTGGCTGTCCAGCTCAATGGTCCCCTTCATCTGCTCTACCAGCTTCTTTACAATGGACATCCCCAGGCCCACGCCGTTGTAGTGGGTCCTGGCCCCCTGATGCTCCTGGGTGAAGGGCTCAAAGATGTGCTTTTTGAAGTCCTCCCCAATGCCAATGCCGGTGTCCTCCACCACAAAGCGGCACATGGCGGTCCCGCCCTGGCAGGAGATCTCCTTCACCTGGACATAGGCGGAGCCCTGGGGCCGGTTGTACCGGATGGCGTTGTCGATGACGTTCATGAGGATCTGCTTCAAGTGCAGCGGATTGCCGATGAGCCTGCTGTGCCGCAGGTCAACCTCCTCCAGCACCAGCCGGATCCCCCTCTCCTCCGCCTGGGCGGAGAGGATGGTGATGCAGCTCTCCAGGGTGTCGTGGAGGTCAAAGGGCTCCTCCACCTCCGCCGGCCGGCCGCTCTCCAGCTTGCTGACCTGGAGCACGTCGTTGACCAGGGCAAGCAGGTGCTCCGTTGACACCCGGATCTTCCGCCGGCACTCCCTCTGGCGCTCCCCATCGCTCTGGCTCCGCTCCTGGATGGCCAGCATCCCCAGAATGCCGTTGATAGGGGTGCGGAGATCGTGGGACATGTGGGAGAGGAACTCGCTCTTGGCCGAGTTGGCCCGCCGCACCTTCTCCAGCAGCTCCATGATGGCCTGCTCCTGTTTCTTCCGCGTCACCATGGTCTCTGTGATGTCCTGGTGGTATCCGTTGAGGCTGAAGCCCGGCTTTTTGAAGGTTCTGTCCGGCACGCCGCCGCAGCGGACATAGATTCTTCCCAGCTTGGGGTGGTTCCAGGGGTAGATCACCTCGGAGCGGCCGGTGTCCAGCATCTCCGCCACCGCCTCCTGCACCATCTCCACATAGTCCGGCTCGATGTTTTCAAACCAGCGCTGGTAGCACTCCTCCGGCTCGATCCCGTCCGGCACCCCCAGGAGGATCCGCATGGTGCGGTCCGTATACATTCTGGGCGGGCAGCCCTCCTCCATCTCGATGGTCCAGATGCCGGTCCTGGCCCCCTCCAAAATGTCCTCCAGGCTCCGCCTTGCCTCCCGCTTGTACTTCTCCTCCTGCTCCACCACCGCATTGACGTCCCGCTGGGCAAAAATCGCGCAGTTCTCCGCCTCCATCCTCTCTGTGGCGGAAAAATGGAGCTCCAGGTGCTTCAGACCGCAGGAGCTCTCCCTCACCTGATACCGGACGGAGAACTTCCTCTCCACCCGAAGCTGGGCGAGCACATAGTCCTTCCGCGTCAGGGCGCGGAGCCGCTCCTGGTCACTGGGGACCACGTACTGGGAGATATACCGCTCCATGGCCTCCTGGTAGCCGTCCTTGAAGCTGACGGCCCAGTCCATGCCCACCCGCTCGCTGTCCCGGTAGGTCTCGCATTCACCTGTGTCCAGGTTCACCTGATAGATGCCCAGATAGTCCACGCTGAGGGCGTGGAGCACATTGTAGCTCCGGTTCTGGATCTCCCGAATCAGGTTCCGCCGTCTCAGGGAGGAGACGATAAAGTAGGCCGCCGTCTGGAGCATGTTGGAGGCGTACTCCAGCAGCTTCACAGGGGGATTGTCCACGCCGTAAAAGCCGATGAGCTTCTGGCCGTCGTAGAGGGGGACCACCACCAGGGAGTGGATGCTCTGCCGCTTCAGATTCTCGTACTGAAGGGGATCGCTCTCCCGGATGTTCTCCAGGTTCTCAATAACAATATGTCCGCTGGTGCGGAAGTTCCGGTACCAGCTGGCGCACACCTCCGGGGGAAGATTCTGGAGCAGCTCCTTCTCCGGCTCCACCCCCTCGGCCACCCACTCGTAGGTGTTGTCGTCGCCCCCCAGCTCGTTGCGCTCGAAGATATAGGTCCGCTCCCCGTTGAGGGCCTTCCCCATGTGCTCCAGCAGCACCTCCAGGGACTGGTCCGGGGACTCCTCCAGCAGGGCGGCCCGCAGGCCCTCGTTGATGACGGACTCCAGGTCCTGCACGCTCCGCAGGCCGCTGTCTTTCGCCGGGCTCCCGGCAACCGGCGCCGCGCCGCCGGTCTGTTCCAAAAGCTCCCTTGTATGCTCCATACGCCTGCCCTCCCATTGAGCTCTCCGGCCGCAGCCGTCATTTTCCCCCGGGTAACCATTTGATATCCCTTTTGCCATATTTTCCAGGTCTGTCAAAAAATCAGCAAAGTCTGTGTCATAATACCATACGCCCCCCCTTCCGTCAATATCAAATCCCCATCTCCGCCGGGACAATTTTCCGCCCGGCCGGATTTGCAAAATTCCATAAAATCCCCGCGCCCTCTCCGACTGGATTTGTCATTTTCGGACAAAGCCCTTGCAAGCGCGCGGAAAATCATATATAATAAGAGCTATTCTCTGACATAGCGGAGAGGGAAAGGGGGAAACACAGGATTGGCTGACAACTACGTAGTGGAGATGCTGAACATCACCAAGGTATTTCCGGGCATCGTGGCCAACGACAACATCACCCTGCAATTGAAGCGGGGGGAGATCCACGCCCTGCTGGGGGAGAACGGGGCCGGGAAGTCCACCCTCATGAGCGTGCTCTTCGGCCTGTACCAGCCGGAGCAGGGGGAGATCCGCATCGACGGGAAGCGGGTGGAGATCCGCGACCCCAACGACGCCAACACGCTCCACATCGGCATGGTCCACCAGCACTTCAAGCTGGTGGAGTGTTTTACCGTGCTGGACAACATCATCCTGGGCGTGGAGCCCAACAAGCTGGGCTTCCTGCAGAAGAAGGAGGCCAGAAAAAAGGTGGTGGCCCTCTCTGAGAAGTACGGGCTGCTGGTGGACCCGGACGCGCTGGTGGAGGATATCACCGTGGGTATGCAGCAGCGCACGGAGATCCTCAAAATGCTCTACCGGGACAACGAGATCCTCATCTTCGACGAGCCCACCGCCGTGCTCACGCCCCAGGAGATCCACGAGCTGATGCAGATCATGAAGAGTCTGGCCGCCGAGGGCAAGTCCATCCTCTTCATCACCCACAAACTCAACGAGATCATGGAGGTCTGCGACCGATGCAGCGTGCTGCGCAAGGGCAAGTACATCGGCACCGTGGACATCGCCGGCACCTCCAAGGAGGAGCTCAGCCGCATGATGGTGGGCCGGGACGTGAAGTTCGCTGTGGACAAGGCCCCCGCCCAGCCCAAGGAGACGGTGCTGAAGGTGTCCGGCCTCACCGTGCCCAGCAAGCTCCACCACAATAACGCGGTGAAGGACGTGTCCTTTGAGGTCCGCCGGGGGGAGATCGTGTGCATCGCCGGCATTGACGGCAACGGCCAGACCGAGTTTGTCTACGCCCTCTCCGGTCTGGAGAAGGCCAGCGCCGGCAAAATCGAGCTCTGCGGCAGGGACATCTCCCGCTCCACCATCCGCCAGAGAGCCGAGGCCGGCATGAGCCACATCCCCGAGGACCGGCACAAGCACGGGCTGGTGCTGGACTTCCCTCTGGAGGATAATCTGGTGCTCCAGCGGTACATGGACCCCCGGTTCCAGAAGGGGGGCTTCATCCAGCGGGAGCCCATCCGCGCCTACGCAGAGGACCTCATCGGCAGGTTCGACATCCGCTCCGGGCAGGGGCCGGTGACCCCGGTGCGCAGCATGTCCGGCGGCAACCAGCAGAAGGCCATCATTGCCCGGGAGATCGACCTGAACGCGGATCTCCTGATCGCCGTCCAGCCCACCCGGGGCCTGGACGTGGGGGCCATTGAGTACATCCACAGCCAGATCGTGGGCCAGCGGGACCTGGGCAAGGCGGTGCTGCTGGTGAGCCTGGAGCTGGATGAGGTGATGAACCTCTCCGACCGGATTCTGGTCATGTACGAGGGGGAGATCGTGGGAGAGCTGGATCCCAAGACCACCACTGTGGAGGAGCTGGGCCTTTACATGGCCGGCGCCAAGCGGAACAAGGGGAAGGAGGCCAGCGCATCGTGAAAAAGGATACTGCCAGAACTCTCTGGAACGACGGGACCAAGACCGTGGTGGCCTCCCTGCTGTCCATCCTCATGGGCGTGATCTTCGGAGGCGTGCTGCTGTTCGTGGTGGCCCTGTGCCTGAAGATGCCCCTGTCCTCCGCCTGGGAGGGCTTCCGGATCGTGCTGGGGGGCGTGTTCAACACGGGCCGGAACTACGACGCCGGCAGCGCCCTCACCTTCGGCATCAACGCCCGGCTCATCGGAGACATGCTCTTCCGGGCCACGCCCCTCATCATGACGGGTCTCTCCGTGGCCCTGGCCTATAAGACGGGCCTCTTCAACATCGGCGCTCCGGGCCAGTATCTTATGGGCACGGCCATGTCCATCATCGTGGCCCTGGCCATCGACACCAGCGTGGTCCCCGCCTTCCTGGTGTGGATTCTGGCCTTCCTGGCGGCCATTGCCGCGGGGGCGCTGTGGGGCTGCATCCCGGGCCTCTTCAAGGCCTACCTCAACGTCAACGAGGTCATCACCTCCATCATGACCAACTGGATCGCCGCCAATCTGGTGACCCTCCTCTTTGACGGCAGCCGCTTCATCAACAACGTGGACTTCGGCAAGACCGGCTACACCCTCAAGACCGCCACCAACGGCGTGGCCACGGCCAAGCTGGGGCTGGACTTCGGCGGGGGCAACGCCAACGCGGGCTTCCTCATTGCCATCGTCTTCGCTGCGGCGGCCTACATCGTCATCAACAAGACCACCTTCGGCTACGAGCTCCGGGCCTGCGGCAGCAACAAGAACGCCGCCCGCTACGCGGGCATGAACGAGAAGCGGAACATCGTCCTCTCCATGGCCATCGCGGGGGGCCTGTCGGCCGCCGGCGCGGCGCTGTACTTCCTGCAGGGGGACGTGGAGTTCTACTGGCACACCTCCATGGCCCTGCCCGCCACCGGCTTCAACGGCATCCCGGTGGCCCTGCTGGCCAGCTGCAGCCCCATCGGGTGCATCTTCTCCGGGATGTTCATGGCCTACCTGACCATCTCCGGCAGCCAGCTGAGTACTTTCACAGCCTACAACGAGTACATCGCCAACATCATCATTGCGGTGATCGTGTACCTGAGCGCCTTCACCCTGTTCTTCAAGGGCCTGATGAGCGCGAAGAAGAAGACCATCACGGTCAAGAGCGAGGACGCCAAAAGCAAGGCGGGAGAGGAGATGAAGCGGAAATGACGTTTCTTTTGCAGCAGACGGTCATCTACACAGTGCCGCTGATCCTGGTGGCCCTGGCCGGCGTGTTTGCCGAGCGCAGCGGCATCATCAACCTGGCTCTGGAGGGCATCATGATTATCGGGGCCTTTGTGGGGGCCTGGTTTGTGCGCATCATGCAGGAGGGCGGCTGGAACGAGGACGCGGCCCAGGGCCTTCTCCTGCTGGCCCTGGTGGTGACGGCGGCGGCGGGTGCGCTGTTCTCCCTGCTGCTGAGCTTCTCAGCGGTGAAGATGAAGGCGGACCAGACCATCGGCGGCACGGCCCTGAACCTGCTGGCCCCGGCCATTGTGCTGTTCCTGGTGAACATCGTCTTCCAGCAGAACACCCTGAACCTGCGCTACGACGCGCCCAGCTGGTTCATGCTCTTCCAGACGGATTTCGGCTTTGAGCGCAAGGCAAAGCTGGGTCTGGTGGGGGACCTGCTGCTCAACAAGACCTATCTGACCACCTACATCGGGCTTCTCATCTATGTTGTCCTGGCGGTCATCCTCTACAAGACCCGCTTCGGCCTGCGCCTGCGGGCCTGCGGCGAGCACCCCCAGGCGGCGGACTCGGTGGGCATCAACGTGTACAGGATGCGCTATCTGGGCACCTCCATCAGCGGCGCCCTGGCGGGCATGGGCGGGTTCATCTACGCCCTCACCACCTCCAACGGCGCGGCCAACGGCGACGTGGCGGGCTTCGGCTTCCTGGCCCTGGCGGTGATGATCTTCGGCAACTGGAAGCCCCTGAACATCGCCATTGTGGGCTTCCTCTTCGGCCTGCTCAAGTGTATCTCTGCCTGCTCCGGCACCCTGGACATCAACGGCGACGGCGTGTATCTGCTGGCCCAGATCGGCGTGAGCACCTATGTGTACAACATGCTGCCCTACGTGATTACCCTGGTGGTGCTGGCCTTCACATCCAAGAAGTCCCGGGCTCCCAAGGCGGAGGGCATCCCCTATGACAAGGGACAGCGGTAAATCGTTAGAAAGACCAAAAATGCGGCATGGGTTTTCACCCATGCCGCTCCTTTTTCGCCAGAACGCAGTACCACTCCGCCTGCTCCGGGTCCTTTTTCAGCAGGGAGGGGAAGCAGCTCTGCCTGATCTCCCCATACCCCAGCTCCACCAGCCGGTCCAGCAGCAGCTGACGGGCCACGGGGAAATAGTGCTCGTCAAAGATCTCCTTCTGGAAGATCCGGTTCTCCCGTTCAAAGGTGTAGAGCAGGTGGAAGATCATGTCCCCGCCCTCCAGGTAGTCCCAGGCCTGGACCAGATTGACCCGGGTCTCGCCGTCAAAGAAGGGGTTGTAGAGGTAGAACCGCTGCCGGTCCTGGAGGATCTGGTCCCAGTTGCGGGTATCAAAGTAGAGATACCCGCCCGGCTCCACCAGCTGGTCCATCCTCCCCAGCACGTCCAGCACCGCATCGTTTTCCACATAGGGCAAGGAATTTCCCGTGCTGGCCACGCAGCCGAAGGTCATGCCGGACCAGCAGCTCAGGTCCCGGAAATCGCTCTGCCGCAGGTCCACGGACCACCCCCGGCGCTCCGCCTTTTTCCGGCACCTCTCCAGCATGGCCCCGCTGAGATCGGACCCATACACCGCCACCCCCAGCTCCAGGAGGGGCAGGGTGACGCTGCCGGAGCCGATGCTCACGTCCAGCAGGGTTTCCACGTCCAGCCCTCCCAGCATGTGCTCCCAGTGCTGCCTGTAGACGCTGAACCGCTCCTCTGTCTCTATGAGATCGTAGATATCCGCCCGGTCATATAAGGCGCCCATTTCTCTCTCCCCCTCATTTTTTCAGCTTCAGCCTGCCTTTTTCCACAACTGTGTTGAAAATCTCCCGAATCTGGCGGCACTCCTCCTCCCGGTCCTCCATCTGGGCCTTGGGAAGAATCCACGCCTGATTGTCCGCAATAAAGAGATAGAAGGCCCCGGCGGTCTCCCGGACCCGCACCAGCTTGTCAAAGCCCATCTTGGCCCTGTTTTTCCCCACGGTCACGTGGACGCCGAACGGGTCGATCCCCGTCTCCTGGACGTAGCTGTCCCGGCCGGACCGGCGCACCTCGTTTTTCACCTTCCCGCTGGTGGACAGGACCAGGGCCGCCACCGCCGCCAGTATGGCCGCCGCTGCCCCGGACGCTACAGCCAGGGCCTGGAGGTAGGGGGGCAGGGTCAGCAGGCCGCTGTACAGGTAGCCCGCCAGGGCCCCGGCCAGACCGAAGCCCAGAAGGCCCTTTCTCCACTTCTCCAGCACCAGCATGAGGTAAAATCTCCTGGTCTCCCGGAGACCGATGGTAAAATCCCGGCGATATGACATGTATCCGCGCCCCCTTTGTCAAGTAATCAGCTAATCAGCCGCCGCGTCTGCACAGGAAGCCAAACCAGCCCTCGGACTGGCCCTCCTCCGCCACAGTGAAGCCGTTATTCTCCAGAACCTGCCGCACCTCCGCAGCCCGGTCGTCGATAATGCCGGAGCAGAGGAACCAGCCCTGGGGCTTCATCCACCGGCCCGCCTCCGGAGCCAGGGCGATAATCACATCGGAGACGATGTTGGCCACCACGATGTCGTAGCCGTCTCCCATCTCCCGGCGGAGCTTCCCACTGCCCAGTACGTCCCCGGCCCGGACCGTGTATTGATCCCGGTTCACGCCGTTGAGAGCGGCGTTCTCATAGGCGATATCCACAGCCTTCTCGTCAATATCGCAGGCAAAGGCGCTCTCCGCCCCCAGCAGCAGGGCGGCGATGGAGAGGATGCCGCTGCCGCAGCCCAGATCCAGCACCCGCATCCCCTTTTCCACATGCTTCTCCAGAGCGGTGAGACACAGCCGGGTGGTGGCGTGGCTGCCGGTGCCGAAGGCCAGCCCCGGGTTCAGGCGCAGCTCCACCCGGTCCCCGGCCTCGGCCTGCTCCCAGTCCGGCACCACGATGAGCCGTTCACCGATCTCCATGGGCTTATAGAAAGCCTTCCAGTTGTTCTCCCAGTCCGCGTCCTCGATGCCGTCCACAGTCATGATGAGGGGGGCGTAATCGGGGTGGGCCTTTTTCAGCTCCGCCATGGCCATGCGTACAACGGCCACCTGGGCGAAGCCCTGGTCGCTCTCCTCTGCGTAAAAGGTGACCCGGCACTTGCCGGACATGGAGCGGTCCAGCTCCTCGTCCACATAGTCCCAGTACTGCCTGTTCTGCTCCAAAAACTGGTGGAAGTCCGCCTCATCCTCCACGGCAAAGCTGTCAATGCCCAGGGAGATCAGCATGTTTTCCACAGGCTCCAGGCCGGCAGGGGAGGTATCAATGTGCAGGGCAAGCCATTTCATAGATTTTTCCTCATTTTCCAGTTTTTTAATATATTATAACGGATGGACAGGGAGAAAACAACGGTTTCTTTGCAGGGGACACGCTCTTCTTTCCATTTGTCCCAGGGCCTGGGGCAGCTTCTGGCGGGAGCGGCTATCTGCACCGCAGCCCGCATACGATCTCCACAATCTCTGCCCCCATAGTACAGGCCAGCTCCCTGTGAAGCTCCCCCATCCACCTGATGTACCGCTCCGTCTCCGGGTCATAGCCTCCGCCGTCTCCGAACACGTCATTGCTCACCACAATCAGCAGCTCCGCCCGGTCCGCCAGGGCCCCAATCCCAGAGAGAATCCGCTCCCGGGCCCCCTCGCCGGCCCCGGCAGGGGACCAGATCTCGTTGGCCAGCAGATTCCCCAGGTCCTCCAGCAGCGCCCAGTTCCCGGGCCGAACATCCGCGCCCCCAATATCCACCGGCCGCTCCAGGGTCACAAACTGTCTCCCCGCCAGCCGGCCGTGGCCCTCCCGCATGGCCCGGTGCCGCCGGATGCGGCGGGCCGCCTCCTCCCCGGAGGGCTCCATGGTGGCCAGATAGACCGCCCGGCCCCGGGCCCGGGCCAGCAGCTCCCGCTCCGCCCAGGCGGACTTGCCGCTGCCGCTGCCGCCATAGACCAGTAAAAGCTCTCCCATCACAGGGGCTGATAGGCCTCAATGCCGATGTTGTCAAAGGAGGG
>CANAZG010000070.1 GCA_947365965.1 uncultured Clostridia bacterium | reverse complement strand
CACAAGCGTCACCACAGGGCCGAAACTCCTTGACAGAATCCGTTTTGTCCTGGCCGTTGATTAAAATTAGACATTTTTCTCTATCCATTATGATTCTCCATATAACTTCCCCCCTATTATGCTTTTGTTCGCAGTTTTCTCAATATTTCCTCATCCGCCGGGCAAAACTCGTATTGCGGTATTTCCATCACTGTAATCCATCGAATATCATTATGTTCCAACATTCGTGGAGTTCCCTCGATAATCGCCGCATTGAACAGTGTCAGATGTACATTCAGGTCCGGGTAATCGTGGTCGACTTCCATAAACACTTCACTCACTGAGATGGTAACAGCCAGTTCTTCTCGGCACTCCCGAATGAGAGCTTGTTCCTTGGTCTCCCCCAGTTCCACCTTACCACCGACAAACTCCCACAGCAATCCCCGCGCCTTATGAACCGGACGCTGGCAGATTAAAAACCTGTCTCCATCCCAGATCAGCGCCGCCACAACTTCGGTTACCTTTTTCTCCATACTGTCCTGCCACCCTCGATTTGCCTTTTTCTCCTGTCTGTGCTATTTTATATGAGTATACCACAAATTTCCCCCTGGGGGAAGTGTACATTGGAGGTGCAATGCCGTGGTACGAGAGATTATGCGAGATGAAGCGTTCCTCTCCCAAAAGGCTGAACCGTCCACTTTGAAGGACCTGCCTGTCGCCCAGGATCTGCTGGACACTCTGACTGCCCACAAGGACGGCTGTGTGGGCATGGCGGCCAATATGATCGGCGTGTGCAAGCGAATTATCGTCTTTGACAATGAGGGCAAATACATGGTCATGTTCAACCCGGATATCATCAAGAAATCCGAACCTTACGAGGCGGAGGAGGGCTGCCTCTCCCTTACCGGCATCCGGAAGGCCAAACGCTGGCAGTCCATCAAGGTACAGTACCAGAATGAACAGTTCCAGACCCGTTTCAAGACCTTCACCGGCTGGACGGCCCAGATCATCCAGCACGAAATCGACCACTGCGAGGGGGTACTGATTTGATATGGACTTCAACGCCTGTATTGCCTGTCTGACGGGAAAAGACGCCAAGGCCACCTATGCCCTTGCCCAACAAATCACCGCCGAAAGCAGGGCATCCGACGTTTGGTATCCTCACTTTGATGGGTTTGCCGCTCTCTTGTCCCACAAAAACTCTCTGATCCGCAACCGGGCCATCTCCATCCTTGCGGCCAATGCCCGCTGGGACAGGGAGGGTAAATTTGACGCACTGCTGGATGAATTTCTGTCCCACGTCACCGATGTGAAACCAATCACGGCCCGTCAGTGTGTGGCGGCGCTTCCGGAAATTGCGGAGGCGAAACCAGAGCTTGCTCCTCGCATCCGGACGGCTTTGGAGCAGGCTGACTTGAGCGGTTGTCCAGACAGTATGCAGCCTCTGGTTTTGAAGGACATCGTGGCGGCGCTGCAAAAAATGGAGCGTTTCTCATGAAAGCGCGAGGGTCGGTAGAACTGGGCCTGACCATTCCCCTCCAGCGACACTTGCACATCAAAGCGCTCCCCTACAGCCAGGAGTCGGATCGCCGGTTCTGCTGGGATCTCCACATCATCCCGCTGCGGGGCAGGCCCAGTCTGCTGGCGGTCCACTGCCATACGCGATACACATTTGTGTTGTATGATCTCAATCGCCTGGAATGGGAGCGCCTGTCGGACGTTTTCCTGGACGGTCTGCGGCTCAGTTTATCCGCCGCCGGTTTTCCCGCAGAAAGGACGAAGGAGCTGTGCGGTTCAGAACTGCCTCTGTTCACCAAGACCCATGGCCGCCGGAAGGTGGCCTTTTTGAACCGCTCCTGGGAGGACGTGATGGCCGCGGAGCTGGCCCTGGACGAAAACAGCCAAAGTCAGCCCCTGCTGGATCAGCTGGTCAACGCTAAACTCAGCCGCTGCGCGGGAATAGAAGGCCTGGACACAGCGGCAAGGCGGCTGACGGAGATGCTTTCCCAAATCTGAAAGGAGGGGACTCTATGCGCATCATCATCGCCCCGGCCAAGAAAATGGTGGTGGACACGGACAGCTTTGCCGTGGATAGTCTGCCTCAGTTTCTGGAGCAGACAGAGCGGCTGAAAGCTGTCCTCCAGGGTATGTCTCCAAAGGAATTACAGGCCCTCTGGAAGTGCAATGACTCCATCGCCAAACTGAACATAGAGCGGCTGGAACAGATGGATTTGCGCCGCAATCTCACTCCGGCGATTCTCTCCTACGAGGGCATTCAGTACCGCTACATGGCCCCCAGCGTGATGGAGACGACTCACCTGGACTACCTCCGGGAGCACTTGCGCATCCTCTCTGGCTTCTATGGTCTGTTGCGGCCCTTCAACGGCGTGACCCCCTACCGGCTGGAAATGCAGGCAAAGCTGGCGGCGGACGGCTGCCGGGATCTCTATCAGTTTTGGGGTAGCCGCCTGGCCCGACAGTTGGCCTCTGAGACAGACGTAGTGCTGAATCTGGCCTCCAAGGAGTACAGCAAAGCGGTGGAGGCTCATCTGCCTAAAACGGTGCAGTTTGTCACCTGCGTCTTTGGAGAATTGAAAGACGGCAAGGTCATTGAGAAAGGCACCAAGTGCAAAATGGCCCGTGGGCAGATGGTACGCTGGCTGGCGGAGAACCAAATCAAAAGCCCGGAGGATCTCCAGGCCTTTGACCAGCTGGGCTATCGATTCTGCCGCTCCACATCGGTGGGGAATCACACTGCTTATCTTTGGATACAGTCCCCCAAGGATTGAGCCGCTTTCTCGGTAGCTTTGCATAAAATTTTGTGGGAGTGATTGTCGCTTATCACTCCCACAATTCAATTCATCTTGGAGGCAATCACAAGTTTACTTTCCATTTGCCTCGTTATTTACATTTTTTGTAAGTCAGCGAAAACATAGTTGTATTCTATATGCTCTGAATAACGTGAAGAACTTTGGACTTTTTCTTTAGCATCTGTGCTCTCCCAAACAAAATCGTTGATAAATATTGAATTATTTCCGCAGCGGGGAGTTTTCAATTATGGGAGCAATTACCTCATAACCTTTTCTAACAGCGATTGATAACTGTCTACTACATCGTAGACCACATTGTCACCGGAAATGGCCTTGAAGTGTTCTCTGGCGCAGTGGATTTTGGATTGCTCGATCAGCCGCAATTGCATGGAACGCAAAGAGCCTTTTGTTTCCGCCACAAAATAAACGTGTTTGACATTTCCCTCATAGAAGGCGATAGCCCAATCCGGGTTATAATGGCCGACCGGCGTTGCAATATAAAATCCATCTGGCAGTTTCACATAAACCGCCACATTAGTGTTTATATCAAGTTCGGCAGCAAAATCCCGCTCCCCGGTCGAGTCATATACGACATGGTCGTACAGGTGCTTTTGGGCCTTCATTGCGTTTACACCAAGCCTGCCCTTGATAGTCGGATCAGTAAAGACATCTGTGTCGTAATGGTTATCCAGAACATCATACGTGATATGCTCAATGACCGCCGTTGCTTTTTCATCGTTGATGAGGGCCGCGGCTCTGATGATAAACTCCTCCGGGTTATCCTTAAACTGATTGAACACAGCAGGCTGGATACCCTTCAAAATAGTGACAAGAGCTTTGCGTGTCAACCCGGTTTCATCGACCAGCTTTCCAATCAAATCATACTTTACATTAGAATTTGCCGTTATAGTCACACCGTAGCTGGCGGATTCTTCTTTCAAAAAAGATACACCGGACAATAGTTCCTCTTTGGATCGAATCGCCGTCATCGCTCCGGTCTCTACTTGAAAATGAATTTTGGAGACGCGCAGTTTGCTGTTTAGTGCAGCAATGGCTTTTTGAATCAGTTCCTCTGTATCAAAATCTACAATATAGACAGATTTGGCGTTGATTTTTGACCACAGCGCTCTAAACTCCGGCATAGCCAATTTGTCCTCATCCACCTGCAGTTCCACATTGTTGCTGCGGGCATTTTCCGGCTGCATACTGCGAGCGTCATAAACAGAATCAATGATCGCAAGCACAGAAACGGCGGAGTCTGCGACTTCTTCCGCTACTTTGATTTTGCCGTTTGCCTTATCTTCATAATATTTGTCAGTCAGCACGCCCTTGCGGTCGATATAGCCGTTGACGATCATATCGAAGTGGATGGCAGTAGCCGTGTCCTGGTCGATAACCTGCTCGTTGCCCTGTTCATCTTTGATAACCTTGCCAACAAATAGGTCAACCGTAACAGCGCGGGGACGGTCGGCGACCGCTTCGGCCATTTCCGTTTGCAGGCCTTTGGCAAAAGAGTCGTAGCTCTCGCTGGCAATGACAGTGAGGATGTTGATGTTATGCACGTCGTTGCCAAGGACATTGGTATCCATCCGCTCGCCACTCTGGTTGACACACAGGCGCAGGCCACGCCCGACCTCCTGGCGCTTGCGGACATCGCTGCCGCTCTGCTTCAAGGTGCAGATCTGGAACACATTTGGGTTGTCCCACCCCTCACGCAGAGCGGAATGGGAAAAGATGAACCGCACCGGAGACCGCACCGGGTCACGGTCCAGCAGCAACTCCTTGTTCTTCATAATCAGCTCGTAAGCGCTCACATCGTCGGAGGTGGTTTCCTTGCGGCCAACTTTGGAATTGACCATTTTGCCCTTGCCGTCCACCGAAAAATAGCCCGCGTGGGTCTTTGCGGCAGGGATGGACTGCAAGTACCTGAGATACTCGTCATCGCCAATGGCAAGCTGCATAGTTCCTATGACATCCGCATATTCCTCCTCAAACATAGCGGCATATTTGCCATTGACCGGCTGGCCTGCCGCATCATATTCCCGGTAGTTTGCTACTTCATCGATAAAGAACAAGGAAAGCACCTTAATGCCTTTGTAAAACAGCTGGCGCTCCCGCTGGATGTGGGAGAGGATGGTTTCCCGTACCTGGATGCGCCGTAGCTGATCTTCGTCTACAGCTCCAATCACATCTCCGGCAAAAATCTTGATGCCGTTGATAAACTCCACCGAGTCATCCCGTCCGTCGATCTGCTTGACCACAAAGCCGTTTCTGTATTCCTCCAGTCCGCCGGAATAGTCGTAAAGGTTGTCTCCAATCTTGACGATGCGGCTCTTTTTCTTCGGAGCGCCACTGGCCATCTTTACCTCGAACTGCAAGGTGGCGGTGGGGTCACTTTTGGAGAGATTGATGCTTTCCAGATAGAGGTAGCTGTCGGTAGCGGTGCTGCCGCTTTCGGTGATGCCTTTCACCGCGATTTTCTTGACCAGCCGCCGGTTGTAAGCCTCCATAGCATCCAGACGGAACACCATATTGTAGATGCTGTCGCTTTTGTGGGTGGCGGAGTAGCGCAGGGTCAAAAGCGGATGAAACTCTTTTAACCGCTCCCTGGTCTGTTTGCCCTCCACCGACTGGGGTTCGTCAATGATCAGAATCGGGTTAGTTTTAGCGATAATATCAATGGGTCGGCGAGAACGAAATTCATCCAGCTTCATGTAAATCCGGCGGGCATCCTTGCCTTTTGCATTGAACGCCTGGGAATTGATAATCATCACATTGATGGAGCTGTCCGACGCAAAACGGTCAATCTCCGTCAGTTGGGCGGAGTTGTAGATAAAAAAGCGTATCTTCTTCCCATATTCCTCAGCAAAATGCTCCTGGGTCATCTCAAAGGACTTATACACGCCCTCCCGGATAGCTACGCTGGGTACCACCACGATAAACTTGCTCCAGCCGTAGTGCTTGTTCAGCTCGAACATGGTCTTGATGTAGGTGTAGGTCTTGCCCACGCCGGTCTCCATCTCAATGGTGAGGTTGTAGCCGTTGGCCCGCCCCTCCAGCTTGTCCGACGGCTTGATCTGGTTGGCGCGCTGGATTTTGTTCAGCCGCTCCAGAATCCGCTGGTCAGACAGCTCCGGCACGATCCTCTGGTTGCTGAAGCCGGTGAAGTCCATATCCGATATTTGCAGTTCTTCTGACTGGTCTGCATATTGAGTCGTAATGCCCTTATCCATCATGTAGGTGGGAGTCAGATAGGGCTGCCCAGCAAAGACATCTACTACGGCTTTGGCGGCGTCAGCCTGGAATTTCTGGTGTTTGAATTGCAATCTCATAACTCAATATTCCTCACTTGAAATACCGATAGATAGCATTTTGATGACTGAATTTATTGTAAATATAGCCTCTATCTGGATCCTCGTAACGCAATTCAGGGCGCTGTTCATAAATCACATTAAGGTCTTGTTCCTGACCTCCGACAACAGAAAAGTATTCGAATTCAACAGGGTAATTATCAAACATCTGCTTTACAAGTTCCTCCGCAAGTTCGCGGCTCCTTGCAAAAACAATGGCTTCAATTTTGGAGTGTGCCTTTCGACTGCGCTGCTTTCCGTAATATCCATGTACAGAATAAATCATTTATATCACCTTCACTCTTGTATCTGGGGCCAACATTTTAAAAATCTCGCCCACGTTGATTTTGGCAGGGCTGTCGGCAAAGCTGCTGTCCCGGAACACCGCCCGGAGAGGCTGGCGCTTGGCGATCTCCTTGATAACGGTGTCGGGTATATTCTCGTCAAAGCAGGCGATCAGGTCGCCGTCGTTGTAGGTGTGGACGGTGCAGTCCTCGATTTTTTCGGAGGTGTAGGGCATGGACAGGGGCAGGCCCCACTCCAGCAGACAGCCGAACAGCAGGTCCAGGTCGGTGCGGTCGGGCTTGATGTTGCTCACCAGCTGGTCGAGCATACCTTGGTCGTATTCCCCGGCGGAGTAGAACACATCGGTCATGTTGGTGTCGGCCAGCTTGAACACACGGAAGCCGCCGTCAAAGGGCTTGTCGGGATTGTCGGTTGCGATTTTCTTCGCCGCCCGGCGGATGCGCTCTTTTGCAAGTTCAGTCAAAATGTGAGAACAACCAAGTTCATCAAGTACCGAAACAGCATTTTCTGCTACACGTTTCGCATTTGCAGAAGAACTGTTCAGCATCGGATCAATATCTTCCGGCAACTGAACAAGAATATATTTATGATTTCCGCCTTCGATATTTGAACGCATTACGGCTTCCGCAGTTGTACCAGAACCGCTAAAGAAATCAAGAACAGTATCATCATCAGTTAACCCGAAACCAAGGAGAAAGAGAATCAAATCAACTGGTTTTGGGTTTGAGAAGACATCTTTCTTAAAATATTCATATACATCGCTTGCTCCAGAACTTGTAGTACCACGATCTGTAATCACTGGATCAGTAGTAAAAATACTGCGAGGAGTTTTTCCAAGCGGAATTCTCTGCTTAAATTGAACGGACCATTTTTCTCCGATTTTGACAATACGAATCTCACCTGTTTTAATATCTGCATCAAATCGAGCCTTAGAACGCAACCAGCTTATTGCGTTGCCATCATCATCATATTCCAATACGGTTCCATCAGGACAAGTGATTGGATAATATTGTTTCCCTGCTTTTCTTTTGAATGTATCCCAGAAAAACCTTCCAACACTATCTATTTCTTTGTACCGTTTGATATAGGCGTCCGAATATGCTTCGTAAAATTCGCCCAGCAATGTAATGTTTCGAGCATAAACAAGAATATACTCATGCTCAATGGCTATGTGTTTTGCGTCATTGCCGCCACCCTTTTTGTTTTGCCAAACCAACTGCGCAACAAAGTTTGCAGCACCAAAAACCTCATCACAAACATTCTTGAGATTTTTTACTTCACTATCATCGATGGAAATGAAAATTACACCATCATCTTTTAGCAAATTCTTTGAAAGGTTCAATCGAGAATAAATCATGCTACACCAGTCAGAATGGAACCTCCCGTTGGTGTCTGTATTTTTAAACAGTCGTTCACCGTTTTCATCCACCTGACCAGATTCTTCGCTGTACTCCTCCTGGCTCTGCGCAAAATCATCCCGATAGATGAAGTCATTGCCAGTATTATAGGGCGGGTCAATGTAAATCATCTTCACCTTGCCCAGATAACTCTCCTGCAACAGTTTGAGCACTTCCAGGTTGTCGCCCTCGATGTAGAGGTTTTCGGTGGTGTCCCAGTCCACGCTCTCCGCCGGGCAGGGCCGCAGGGTCTTGCGGATTGGGCGGTTGGCCTCCACGATAGCGGCCTTTTTGCCCACCCAGGTGAACTCGTAGGCTTCGTCGCCCTCCAGCACCACGTCGGACAGCATCTGCCGCAGCAACTCAAAGTTGACCGCCTTTTTCAGCTTGCCGTCCTCGCCCCGGGCCTCGGTCACGCAGGCGGGGAACAGGGCGGCGAGTTTTTCGATGTTGGATTGGGTTAAGTCAGGGGTTTCCATTTTCAGCTTGTCCATTTTCAGGTTCCTCCACTAGTATGGTATTTGGAGTAGTGTTTTTACCAATCAGGGATAGCATCAACACTTCGTTCCACTGCTCTTTTCGTTGCTGCTGTCTGTCAACGAGCCAAATACTCAAAAATAGCAGTGCCGTTGATAAAATTGATACAGCTGTACTCAATTGATCTGGTATTGTTATCGGAATTGCAAAGCCAACAAACAGCACCATAAAGGCTACACAATTTATTGCAATTACAGCTCGCTCCATCCATTTTTTCTTTATATTAGATGTATCATATTTCATCCACGCCTTAAAAAACACCATCATTTCATCGTTAAAGTTAAAATTTCCCACTTTATTTGCGACATCCATTGCATTTTGCATATCCTCATCCATATAATTTGCTTTTGACTCTATTGTTTGGGCAATTGTAAACAGCAGTGTTGCAAGAGACAAAGAAACCGTTATTTGCTGATTTATACAAACCAAAAGAGAAACGATTGATAATCCAGATAAACCAATTGCTATGTATAATGCAATGTTATTTTTTCTCATAAGTTATCAAGTCGCCTCCTTAATTGTTTTAATTCTGCATTCAACTGTACCTGTTTATTCAGTTGCCTCTCCCGCCGAACCTTCACTTGCAGTGCTGCGATTTGCTTTTGCAGTTCCCGCCTGTGGGTATCCCGTTCCACCGACTCTTTCAGCGTCTCGCCCGCGCCGGAAGTCAATGCTTCCCCGGCGATCTGCCGAACGAAATTCTCATATACCTTATCGGTATTCAGCCCATCCAATTTAAGAGGCAGAGCGGCTTCCTCCATCCAATCGGTGTGGTAGTAACTGCCCACCTTGAAAGCGTTCGTCCCACTGTTTGCTGCCTCTTTGTAGGCCAACCATGCCTGATACTTGCCCTCATACTCCAGCAAAAACAGGATGTGGTAAGGTATCTCCTTGTCAATCTGCCGCAGGACAGTCTCGTCCAGCTGGGGCGTGGACAGGCAAACCTCGAAGACTTCTATTTCTGTCACCGTCTCCCCGGCGGCAAGGTTCATCGTGGCGGGAGCAATTTTGTTGCGCCACCAGATCACCCTGATTTGCTCCACAAAGACACGCTTCATCGCTGAGGAAACTGTAAGATTTTCATAAAACTTTTGCTTTTGTATGCGCCGGTTAAATTCGGTACTTTTAGGCAGACCAAGCATGGCCGAACCTCCTTATTTGACCACCAGAAAGCAAATCAATTCAAAATCATCCAGCCCGGATACCGCATTCATCAGTGCGGAAGTGCCGCCAGCGGAGAACAGGCTGTCAATGTCGCTCTCTTCTTTCACATCAATGATAGAGTTGATTGCGTCGGAAAGAAGCTGCGACACTTCCTTCATATTCCTGCCGTCATCCGTTTCCTCATTGAATTTTGCGCACAGCGACATAATTGGTTCAGACTTGCCTCGGCACAATAACCGGATGGTATCCAGCAGTTTTTTGGGATTCAGATAGTCACAGACCACCTCACCATCTGTGCGGATATAGACCATATAAAATGGGTGGATACGGTTTTGATTGTCAATATTGACGCTGTTGTTGATATTCCGCAAGACAAAGATCACGCCTTCCGGGTTTTCTTCGGTTGCAGGTACGACGGCATGAAGCCCCTTCGGTTTCTTTGCCAGGTCGCCATGAGTCTTGATATAGTCCAACAAATCGAGCCGGAACTCATTCAGCCCCAGATCCATAATGGAGATGCCAGTGGACATATCCTCCATATCCACCACTTCCTCCTGGAGCCGTTTCAACTGCTGCTTGCGGTATTCCAGATCTCCTTTTTCTTCCGGGTTGATTAAGTCGTCATCGCCGGTGGAAGTCATCACGGATATCTTCATCCGGGTCTCCACACGGGATTTCAAATTGATGTACTCGTCCAGGGTCATATCCGGCCAGAAATTCACCAGCTGGATCACCTTGTTTTTGCTGCCAATACGGTCGATACGTCCGAACCGCTGGATGATACGCACTGGGTTCCAATGGATGTCGTAGTTGACCAGATAGTCGCAGTCCTGTAAATTCTGCCCTTCGGAGATACAGTCGGTGGCAATTAGAATGTCGATCTCCGTTGTACTGCCCGGCATCAGTACATCCCGACCTTTGGAAATGGGAGAGAAGCAGGTCAGTACATTGTTCAAGGTGGCTTTCAATCCCTTGATAGTCGTGCGCCCGTCAATACTTCCGGTGATGACCGCCGTATCCAAACCGTACTTTTCTTTGACATAGCCTGCTACCTGGTCATACAGATACTCCGCCGTATCGGAGAACGCCGAGAAAATCAGCACCTTCTTGTTGCCCTCGTTGATGGGGTTACGCATCTTTTCGTCCAGCAAATGCAGGAGGTTTTGGAGTTTCAAGTCATGTTCCGGCGTGACGTCGGCCACCATCAAGGTCAGCAGCTCCAGATTCTCCGCATCCTGCTGCAGCTCTGTACGCCAGGTCTTGTAGTCCATATCGGCCAGATCGATTTTCACCTTTTTGCCCACGGTGAAATAGTCGGTACTGCTGTCCTCCAGATCAAAGTCATCTTCGGACGCTTCGACCATATCAATGTCAGCCTGACCATATTTTTCATAGTCATCAATGGCTTTGAGCGTACCAGTGATCAGGTCAAGAATTCGGGTGAGTGTCAGGTGAAACGAGTATACAGAACTTTCCAGCCGTTTTAAAAGGTTGATACTCATCAGACGCCGGATACCTTGTTCACGCCCTTGCTGAGTAAGGTTAGTGCCCTTGTTGTGTGTCAGGTCGATATACTTGGCAATCTTGCTTGGGAAGATGTAGTTTGACGGCGTGTAGATACAAAGGCTCAACTGGGTCAGCAGTTCAAATATCTGGTTGTAGTTGATGGCGCTGGACAGATCAGTCATACTGGGGCGCAGGGAGATCGGTTTCAGCCGTTCCGGGAATCGTCCAATCGCCGCCGTATCATAATATTTTTCGATGTGCCGCCGGGAGCGGGCAATCGTCACACTGTCCAGCAGTTCAAAGAAATCAAAGTCCAAAGTGCGGAGCAGGGCATCGGTGGTTCGTGCATTTGGGTCAAGTTTGCTCCAGGAGTTGAACGATTTCTGAGCCTGTCGGAAGATCTCATCAATGGGCTTTTTTGTGTCCAGCGCTTCATTGATAAATTCCGGGTTGCCCTCATAGGCAATGGCAAGCTGGTTTTTAAGGTCAGTAAAGCGGTTATTAACCGGCGTTGCGGACAACATCAGCACTTTCGTCCGAACGCCCGCACGAATCACCCTGTCCATCAGCCTTACGTATCGGTTCTCCTGCGTATTGGCATGGGTCCCAGCGCCATTGCGGAAATTGTGGGACTCATCAATCACAACAAGGTCATAATTGCCCCAGTTCAGCCGGTCAAGATCAAGCCCGTTGGAGGTACCGCCGGAGCGGGACAGGTCCGTATGAAACAGCACATCATAATTGAGTCGGTCGGCGGCAATGGGATTATTGACATAGTTGTCTTTGTAGGTATTCCAGTTTTCCGCTAGCTTTTTGGGACAGAGGACAAGTACGGATTTGTTCCTGTTTTCATAATATTTGATTACGGCAAGGGCGGTAAAAGTTTTGCCTAAACCAACGCTGTCAGCCAAGATACAGCCGTTGTACTGCTCCAGCTTGTTGATAATGGCAAGAACAGCATCCCGCTGGAAATCATAAAGCATACTCCAGATCTTGCTCTGCTTGAATCCGGTTGCCTCATTGGGCAGGACATCCTCGGAAATATCGTTTAAAAACTCGCTGAAAACATGGTATAGCGCCATAAAGTAGATAAACTCCGGCGAGTTTTCATTATAGGCTGTGCTGATGTTGGAGATGATCATCTCCGTCACGTCCTGCATCTTATCTCGGTCATTCCAGAGCGTTTCAAACAACTGCATATACTGGGTGGAAAATGGCGCTTCTATCCGGTTGACCATGTTGTAGCTGTTATTGCCGCGTTCACAACCGATATCCACAGTGGTAAATCCATTCAGGGGCATATAAGCGACCTGTTCCACTGAGGAATCTACAGTTATAAATCCTCCCATATTTTCCCCGGTAACATTGGACTTGAAAATAGCTTTGCGCCTGATCCAGTCAGCACATTCTCTGGCAACAGCCCGCTGGGTCATTTCATTGCGCAGTTTGATTTCAAATTCCGTTCCATACAGACTGGTCTCCCTGCTGAGTCTTGGAATGTAGAATTCCCGCCTTTGTTTTTCAGCGTGCTCCTGAACAAAAGTCGGAGAGGTGAAGATAAATCGAAATTCATCGACCTGCTCCAGATGGCTTTTCAGCTCTTTGTATGCATACATAGAGAAGCAGGCTGCAGCAATAGAAACCTTGCTGCCACGTTTTATTGTCGCTTTCAAATCATCCCGGACAATGTCCGTAATATTATCAAATACCTTCACCACAAAAACACATCCTCAAATCCACTGAAATTTGTGACAAAAAGCCGACATTGATTTTAGTATTTATAATACACTTTTTCAACAGCAATTGCAATCTCAGTGACAGGATTTCTTCTTTGTCTAAAGTCCCGCAAGGATTGAGCCGCTTCCCGACCGGAAGCGGCTTAATATTCTGCGCTCAGCAAGAAATCTGCGGTGCGAGTCGTTTTGTTTCCCTGATAATTTTCGTCTATCTGTTTGCTGATATATGGATGTCTTTATACTGCTAAAGTATATGGTTATAACCGTAACACTTACTTTCGCTGAAAAGTTTTGCGGTTTATATCCGCAAAACTTTTTCACCAAGACAGCTTTGACGGCCTCCAGCATCGGAGAATACCCCATATAAAATCCCCAGATTCAGGGAAAACTGAATCCGGGGTGATAAATTATGGGATTTTTCCGCGGTACAAATAGGACAGGCCCCTATTTTGAGGGCTGGTACTTCAAGCACCAAAACCCGCAGGGGCAGACTCTCGCGCTGATTCCTGCATTCCATATCGATAGAGATGGATGCCGCACCGCCTCCCTCCAAGTCATTTCAAAGGATCAGGCGTGGTGGCTGGAATACCCGGAGGCACAGCTGCAAGTCTCCCGGCAGCCTTTCCAGGTACAGATTGGACAGTCCAGCTTTGGCAGTCAGGGGATCGACCTCCATATCCAACAGGACAATCTTTCCCTCTGCGGCTCACTGCGCTATGGTCCTTTTACCGCTCTGCGGTCTGACATCATGGGGCCGTTTCGATTTTTCGCAGGGATGCAGTGCGCCCACGGCGTCATCAGCATGGGGCATTCCCTGAGTGGAACGCTGGAATTGAACGGCGAGCGTTTGAATTTCTCCGACGGGATCGGATACATCGAAACAGACCGGGGCCGCTCTTTTCCTAGCAAATACCTCTGGACACAATGCGTTTGGGACGGCCCGGAGTGCGGCAGTCTGATGCTTGCAATTGCGACGATCCCCCTGCCTGTGGGCGGCTTCACCGGCTGTATCTGCTCTGTTTTATACCGTGGCCAGGAATACCGCCTAGCAACCTACCGGGGCGCCAAAATTGACAAGTGGTCTCCCTCCAGCGCGGTGATCCGTCAGGGGAAGTACCGCCTGGAAGTCGAATTGCTGAATGAGCGGCGGCAGGCCCTCCGGGCTCCGGTAGAGGGCCGCATGGAGCGCACCATTCATGAAAGCCTCTGTGCGGAGGTGCGCTACCGCTTCTGGCACGGGGATAACCTCTTGCTTCAGCATACGAACCCCAATGCCAGCTTTGAGTACTCCTCAGCAAACTGATTGCCCATACACGATTTCGACATCCTGCACTGCGCCTTGCGATTTGATCTTCTGTCCTTATCTTTGTTTGTACCAGCGCACACGCTGCTCTGAGGATAAGGGCTGATTTATGGCCTTGAAAAT
>CANAZG010000069.1 GCA_947365965.1 uncultured Clostridia bacterium | reverse complement strand
TCCAGTATGCACGAAGCAGGGCGAAAAAGCAAGAGAAAGGACGAAATTTTTCACCCCATGCAGCGGTAGGCCTCCACGATGAGGGCCACGCAGCTCTCCACCCCCAGCCGGCCGCTGTCCAGGCAGAGATCGTAGTGGCGGGCGTCCCCCCACCGCTGATCCGTGTAGAAGCGGTAGTGCTGGGCCCGGGCCTTGTCCCGGCGGATGAGAATGGAGGCCGCCTTCTCCCGCTCCAGGCCGTGCTCAACGATGCTGCGCTCGATCTTGAAGGACATCTCCGAGTGGATGAACACGTTCAGGGTGTCCGCCTTGCCCGCCAGCACGCAGTCCGCGCACCGGCCCACGATCACGCAGGGCCCCTTTGCCGCCGCCTCCAGCAGGATCTCCGACTGGGCCTGCTGGAGCTGGTCCGTGAGGGCGCTGCCCGTCTTCAGCGCACCGCTGCCGAAACGGGTGCCGTAGCCGATGATGTGGCCGATGGCCCCGCCGTGGAAGTACTCCCCGTGGGAGCGGATGAAGTCCGGCGACAGCTTGGTCTTTGCCGCCGTCAGCTCCACGATCTTCTTGTCATAGAAGTCCACACCCAGCCGCTGGGCCACCAGCTTGCCGATGGTGTGTCCTCCGCTGCCGCACTGGCGGCCGATGGTGACGACACGATTTGCCATAAAAAGCCCTCCCCTCGTTTTGTTCAATGATACCACATTTTGTCCGGAGAGTAAAGGATTTTTGTACAGAATGAAGCCAGGGGATGTTTGACAATCCGCAAACATCCCCTGGCCTTTTTATGTGGTCAGGCTCTCCAGATACTCCTCCAGGCAGACCCCCTGGTCCCGGATGGCCTGGGCCGCCTCCCGGCCTACGTAGCGGTAGTGCCAGGGCTCGTAGATGATGCCCGTCACATCGCTCTTGCCCTCCGGATAGCGGAGGATGAAGCCGTACTCCCAGCAGTGCTCCATGAGCCACCTCTGCACAGCCGTGGTCTCCTGGGACTGGTCCAGATTCTGGTTGGCCGCCGCCACGATGTCCACCGCCAGCCCCAGCTGGTGCTCGCTGGTGCCCGGGACGGCCACCGATTTGGCCGCCTCGGTCCGAGCCTCCTCAGTGGAGAGGCCCTGGGCGGTCAGCCGGTCCACCTTGTTCTGGAAGAGCTGTTCCTGCTTCTCCTGGGTGCGGTAGGAGGAGCAGATCAGAGGGCTGAGCCCGGCGGCCCGGCAGTCGTCCATCATCTCCTGGAGGTCCGGATAGCACCGCTGGTCCACGCTGTGTCCGTTGGAGAGCTGGGTGAGGGTGAGGTCATAGTCCTCCGGCAGGGGGTTCCAGGGGTTCACCAGCAGCAGGCTCCAGCCCTCCTCCGGCAGAACCGGCTCCTCCCCCCTGGGCAGGACCGGCTCCTCCCCCCTGGACACCGAGATAACCCGCAGGGATCGGGTCTGCCCGGACGGCGCTTCTCCCTCCTCGTCCGGCATACCAACGGCGAGGGCCATGGCAAAGGACGCCAGGGACAGCAGGAGCATGGCCAGGGGCAGCCGGCTCTGCCGCCGCGTCCGGCGGCGGGGCGGCCTCCTGTCCTCCGGGAAGAGCTGGAGATCCTGGCGGGTGGGAACGGAAAATTCTCTTTTGTACATCGTAAAACACCTTCCTGTGATGGGATGTCCCCATCATAGAACGGCGTTTCCTAAAAACAGCCGTTTTTCGGCATCGGTTTGGCATCCATTTCCTTAAGAGCCTGTATCTATCCCGGCGGAGAGAGGCTTTGCGGAGGACTTTACCGCATGGAGCTCAGGACGGCGATGCCGTCCCGGCAGTAGAGATACAGCCCCATCTGGAACAGCTCCTCCTCTCCCAGATAAAAGGGCAGGAAAAATTCCGCAGAGCCGTCATCGTACCACATCTCCTCGATCTCCAGGATCTCCGCGCCGTAGTAGACCTCCATAAACTTCCGCCACCGGTCCATCCAGATGTACACGTCTTCTTTCCCCGCCTGCTGTCCCGCGGAGGCGTCCATCACCTGCTGTCCTGGGACGGGAACGATCTCTATGTGCGTCTGTCCCGGGATCGGCACAGACGCATAGAGGAGCTTTCCGGAGGCGTCGTCCAGATAGAAATAGTAGCCGCTGCCAGACCCTTCAGAGTAGATTGTCCATATGGGGATGGAGAAGCTCTCGTCCTCATCCATGGGGAACAGAGAGCCCGAATAGACCCGGAAGGCTGCCGCGTTCTCTGCCGCCCAGGGCTCCGCCAGACCGCAGTCCGCCATCAGGGTCAGGGCCTCACGGACCGCCGCCAGGGCCTCCTCCTCGGTGAGGACAGCGCCCTCGGCCTGGTCCGACATGCCGTAATCCTCCTTCTGGACCACCCCCAGGGTCTCCCGCAGATCCGTCTCCTGCCGCAGTGTCAGGCTGAACAGATCCAGAATCCGCTCCTCCTGCCGCTCCTCCTCGTACTGGTCCTGCACATAGAACACCGCCCAGGGCATGGCCGCCCCAACGGCCATCAGCAGCAGCGTGGCCAGGGGCGCCAGAGCCCGTTTCAGCCATCTCATGACCGTCCTCCTCTCAGCTCCACGGTAACGCGGGTCCCCCGGATCCCGTCGGTCCGGTTCTCAAAGCGGATGGACCCGTGGTGGAGCGCCGCGATCTCCTGGCACAGGGCCAGCCCCAGGCCAAAGCCCCCCTGCTTCCGGGATCTGGCCTTGTCCACCCGGTAGAAGGCCTCCGTCAGATGGGCCAGGGCCTCGTCGGGAATGCCCCGGCCGGTGTCGGTCACCTGGAAGCGGCACCCGTCCGGGAGCATCTCCTGGCGGAGCTGGAGCTGGCCGCCCCGGGCCATGGCCTTCTGGGCGTTGTCGGCCAGATTGAGCAGCAGGGACCAGGTGAGGTCCGGCTCCAGGCGGCAGGACCCGCTCTCGCAGGCGCAGGACACGGTAATGTCCCGCTTGGCCAGCAGGGGCCGCAGCCGGTCCGTCAGCTCCTCCGCCAGCTCCTCCGGGCAGACCTCCGCCAGCTGGAGGGGCTGCTCCCGGATCACCAGCAGCTCCAGCAGCTTCCGGCTCAGCCGCTCCAGCCGCCGGCCCTCGGAGTAGAGGTAGCCCGCCGCCTCGGCCTGCTCGGCGGTGGTCAGGGTGCCGCTGCGCAGCAGCTCCGCGTAGCCGATGAGGCTGGTCATTGGCGTCTTCATCTCGTGGGCAAAGCTGCCCACAAACCGCTCCTGCCGCTCCACGGCCTGCCTGAGCGCCACCACCGTGTCCTCCATCCGGGCGGCCATGGCGTTGAAATCCGCGCTCACCGCCCCGATCTCATCCCGGGAGCGGATGGGCACCCGGGCGGAGAACTGGCCGGAGGCGATGAGGCGGGAGGCCCGGCTCAGCCGCTCCAGGGGCGCGGTCAGCACCCGGGAGATGGTGTAGGAGAGCAGGGCGCACAGCCCGTCCAGCACAAGAAAGACCCGGAGGTAATTGCGCTGATGGGACTGCCGCAGCTCGTAGACTGCGGAGATGTTGTGGGCCGTCTGGAGGCAGAGGGTCTCCCCGTTGGTCTCCACCGCCCCGGAGAGGACCAGATAGGGGGCCCCGCTCCGGAGCTCCTCCATGCGGATCAGGCACGCCCCCGGCTCCGGCGTCTCGCCGCCTTGGAGAAGGGGGGCCAGGACCGTGTCCGACTCGTACAGGGCCCCGGTCTCCGTGTCCAGGCGCAGGGCGGACCAGGCGGAGCGGTTCTGCCCGCACAGCTGCTCCATGGTCTGGGAGATGACCTCCGCGTCCAGGTAGGGGTCCAGGCCGTTAACGATTTGCAGGGCGCTCCAGGCCATGCGGTAGGCGGCAAAGGCCGCGTCCTTCTCCCGCTCCAGGGCGTCCCGAAAGGAGGCGTGGATCAGCAGGCTCCCCCCGGTCCCGAACAGCAGGCTCAGCGCCGCCAGCATCCACAGCGTCATCTTCACCCGGAATTTCACGGCCCGACCTCCAGCCGGTAGCCCACCTTGTTGACCGCCTGGAGCATGTGCTCCCAGCCCACCTTTTTCCGCAGCCGCTGGACGTGGAGGTCCACGGCCTTGCTGCCGAAGGGGTATTCCTCCCCCCACACCCGCTCGTAGATGGTCTCCCGGTACATGGCCCGCCGGGGGTTGCGGGCGAAGAGCAGCAGCAGCTCGTACTCCGTCCGGGTCAGGCTGACCTCCTCCTCCCCCCGCCACACCTGCATGGAGCCGGTGTCGATGGTCAGCCCGCCGATGGTGAGCACCATGTCGCACTTCTGGTACCGCCGCAGCACCACGTCGATCCGGGCCAGCAGCTCGATGGTCTCAAAGGGCTTGACGATGTAGTCCTCCGCCCCCAGCCGCAGGCCCTTGACCCGGTCCGCCACGGCGGATTTGGCGGTGAGGAAGATGACCGGAATCTCCAGGGGACGTATGTACTCCATCAGCTCGAACCCGTCCACCTCCGGCAGCATCACGTCCAGCAGGATCAGATCGTACTGGTTTTTCTCCAGCAGATCCGCCGCCTCCCCGCCGTCATAGGCGCAGGTGCAGCGGTAGCCCTCCTTGGTCAGGCTCATGCGGATGAGACTGGAGATGGGCTTCTCGTCCTCCACAATCAAGACATGTATCAAGGGATACGCCTCCTTTTTCCGTCTATCCTACATCTCCCCGGCATCAAAATGGCAACAGCGGCGGCGCTGATACCTGCGCAAAGAGCCTGCTCAGCATCTCCTGTCCATACACGGCAAAATGCTCAGCAGGCTCTTTGAATTTCTTGGGCAGGCAAACGCACCCCTTAGGGGAGGACGCTGTAGCTGCCCCGGACCAGCACCGTGGCCTCGCCGGAGGCCCGCACCCCCGCCGAGGCGGGCATGAGGTAGAGGTGGTTGGCCTGGAGCGCGCCGCCGCCGTTGACGCTGCCGCCGGAGGTGGCGTCCACCATGCCGGGCACACCGGCGCTGTCCGCCACGCAGACGGCGCTGCCGCTGCGCAGCAGGACCTCGCACCCCGCCTCGCCGGAGAGGGTCTGTCCGGCGGAGAGGGTCACGGCGGTATAGGCGGATACCGGGGCGGCCGGGGAACCGCCGCCGGAGAGCTGGCCCCGCAGCTCCTGCTCCCGCTGGGCGATCTGCTGGTCAATCTCCCCCCGGAGCCTGGTCCCCCGGTCCTCCAGGGCCTTGTCCACCTTCTCCAGCGCCTGGGGCAGGAAGGTGTCGTTGAGGTAGCTGAGGGTCACCAGAGGGTCCCCCTGGGAGCCCGCGCCGCCGGATGCCAGGGCGGCGAAGGCGGTGAGCACCACGGCGGCCAGAAGGAGGCAGGCGGCGGTGCGGAAAGTCTTCTTTTTCATAGGTACTCCTTATGTACAAGATGGCGGGAAAAGAACAGGCCCGCGAGGCGCAGCCGCGCCGCGGGCCTGCGTACAATTCCCAGGACTGACCGGGGGCTATACAAGCCTGTCGCTGTGCAGACCGAAGCTGACGGCGATGGCCGTGTCAACTCTGTCCATCAGTTCCTTGTCCACGCGCCCCATTTTTTCCCGCAGACGACGCTTATCCAGCGTGCGGATCTGTTCCAATAGTACCACAGAATCCCGAGTAAGTCCATACTTTTGTGCAGCCAGTTCAATGTGTGTGGGCAGCTTGGCCTTGCCGGTCTGGCTGGTGATAGCCGCCGCTATGACTGTGGGGCTGTATCGGTTCCCTGTATCGTTTTGAACGATGAGCACGGGACGAACGCCGCCCTGCTCGCTCCCCACGACCGGGCTGAGATCGGCGTAATAGATGTCGCCGCGTTTTACGCTTGTATCCACAAAGTTCACACTCCGCCGGAAGAAGTGTCCGGTCTGACCGGACCACTATCATTCTCCCACGCAACCGCGGAATTTATACTGCTCTCCCTTCAAAACAGCGCTCCGTCCCGCCAGGGGGACGCGCCGCAGCGCAAGAGCCGCATGACACCGGGGGTTTCCTGCCCCGAGATATCCTATGCGCCGGGGCGGGCCGAGGTGCGCCCCTACAGCATATAGTCGACACACTTGAGAAGCGGTAAAAAGGAGGCGAGGAAAAATGGCGCAGGGCAAGGCGGCGGATGCAGGCGGGCTGACGCCCGCCAAAGACGGCAACGCCGCCCTGTGCTATTTTAACCGCCGAACTTTACCGATTTTCAGGTGGGTTGATTATAACATATCCCGCCGGGCGGGTCCACCGGCAAATGCCGGAAAAAGGGGGAGCTGGCGGATCGTCCGTAAGCTCCCCCCTGGCGCTGTGGATTTTACTGGATCTCCAGCCGCCGGGCCGCCGGCACCACCGGGGCCTGCTTGGGCATGGTCAGCGTCAGCACGCCGTTTTCGTAGGCGGCGGTGATGTCCTCCGAGCGCACGCCGGAGATGTCGAAGCTGCGGGAGAAGGAGCCGTAGGACCGCTCACAGCGGATATAGTTTCCCTCCTGGTCCTTCTCCTCCCTGCCGGAGGCGCGCTGAGCGCTGATGGAGAGACGGTCTCCGTCAATATCAATGTGGATGTCCTCCTTCTTCACGCCCGGCAGGTCGGCCTCCAGCACAAAGGCGTCGCCGGTGTCCTTGACGTCGGTCTGGAAGCCCCCCAGGCCGGCGCCGGAGAAGAGACTGCGCTCCAGTTCCTCCAGGTCCCGGAAGGGACGGTACAGGTCCACGCCGCGGCTGCGGGTAAAAGGCATCATTTCAAACATGGTTCATTACCTCCAATGTGTTTTTGTTGATGACTCCAGTATGCTCTTCCATTATGAACGAATATAGCAAAAGATATGTAGATTTTGTGAACTTTAGCACTCGACGTACAGGAGTGCCAATTTCGGCAGGATGCGCCAAAGCCGCCATGGCGAGGAGAAGAGATGCTGTGGAGACAATCGCATTGAAAAAAGGAAGGATTTATGCTACAATTTGACACATCAGTAACGTATTTTCAATACACTGGCAGCACAGGAGGGAACCAACTTATGGCAGACATCAGGAAAGAGCAGGAGCGCGAGGAGCTCCACCGGGCAATCTGGGCCATCGCCGATGAGCTGCGGGGCAGCGTGGACGGCTGGGACTTCAAGAGCTATGTGCTCGGCGCCATGTTCTACCGCTACATCTCGGAGAATCTGACAGAGTACATCAACGCCGGGGAGATCGCCGCCGGGAACGACGGCTTTGACTACACCCGGCTCTCTGACGCGGAGGCGGAAGAGGCCCGGGATGGGCTGATTCCGGAAAAGGGCTTTTTCATGCTGCCCTCTGAGCTGTTCTGCAACGTTCGGGCCAGAGCGCCCCTGGATGAAAACTTGAACGAGACGCTGGAGACAGTCTTTCGCCACATTGAGGACTCCGCCAAGGGCAGCTCCTCCGAGCAGGGATTCTCCGGGCTGTTTGATGACTTCGATGTAAACAGCAATAAGCTGGGGGCCACCGTCGCCAGGCGGAACGAAAAGCTGGTGAAGCTCCTCAACGGCATCGGCGGCCTGAACCTGGGCAGGGTCCAGGGCCACAGCATTGACGCCTTTGGGGACGCCTATGAATACCTCATGATGATGTACGCGTCCAACGCGGGGAAATCCGGCGGGGAGTTCTTCACGCCCTCTGAGGTGTCGGAGCTGCTGACCCGGCTGGGCGCCGTGGGCAGGACAAAGGTCAACAAGGTCTACGACCCCGCCTGCGGCTCCGGTTCGCTGCTGCTGAAAGCCTCCAAGGTGCTGGGCAGGGACGGCGTGCAGTTCGGCTACTTCGGGCAGGAGATCAATATCACCACCTACAACCTCTGCCGCATCAACATGTTTCTCCACGACGTGGGCTTTGACAAATTTGACATTGCCTGCGAGGACACGCTGACCGCGCCCCAGCACTGGGACGACGAGCCCTTTGAGCTGATCGTCAGCAATCCCCCCTACTCCATCAAGTGGGCGGGGGACAGCGATGCCACCCTCATCAATGACCCCCGGTTTGCCCCTGCCGGCGTGCTGGCCCCCAAGTCCAAGGCCGACCTTGCCTTTATCATGCACTCTCTGTCCTGGCTGGCGCCCAGCGGCACGGCGGCTATCGTCTGTTTCCCGGGGATCATGTACCGGGGCGGCGCGGAGAAGAAGATACGGCAGTATCTTGTGGACAACAACTTTATCGACTGTGTGGTCCAGCTCCCTGCAAACCTGTTTTTCGGGACGAGCATCGCCACCTGCATCATGGTGCTGAAAAAGGGCAAGGCGGACAACCGGACTCTGTTTATCGACGCTTCCGGCGAGTGCGTCAAGGTGACAAACAACAACCGGCTGACAGCGGCGAACATTGCGCGGATTGTGTCTGTTTTTGCCAGCCGGGAGGAGGTCAGGCACTTTTCCCATCTGGCGGAGTACAGCGAGATCGTCGGGAACAGGTACAACCTGTCCGTCAGCACCTATGTGGAGGCGGAGGACACACGGGAGAAGATCGACATTGTGAAGCTCAACGCCGAGATCGAGGAGATCGTGGCCCGGGAGCAGGTACTGCGGGAGGAGATTGCGAAGATTATTGCGGAGATTGAGGTGGGCGTATGAGCAGACTGAGGAAATTGATTGCAGAGCTTTGCCCGGATGGGGTGGAATTTCTAACATTAGAAGATATCTTGTCAATAAAAAACGGACGGGACTATAAGTCATTCCCTGCAGGGGACATCCCAGTCTATGGTTCTGGCGGGATCATGACATATATCAATACTGCGATGTATGATAAACCGTCTGTTTTAATCCCCAGAAAGGGTTCGCTTGACAAATTATATTATGTCGACTCGCCGTTTTGGAATGTTGATACCATTTTTTACACCGAAATTAATAGCGACAAGGTGATACCCAAATATGTATATTATTGGTTGACTGGGCAGCATTTAGAGCGCCTCAATAAAGCAGGGGGAGTCCCTAGTCTGACACAATCGGTGCTGAATAAGGTTATAGTCCCCGTCCCTCCTCTGCCAGTACAGAGTGAAATCGTCCAAATTCTGGACCACTTTGCAGAGCTTACCACACAGCTACAAGCGCAACTTACCTTAGAGCTTACAGCGAGAAGGAAACAATACGAATACTATCGTGACAAGCTGTTGACCTTTGACGTCCTTGGGGGGGGGGGCGAGTGATGTTATATGGAGGACACTTGGAGAAATCGCAGATATTGGAACCGGAAGCAGCAATACCAATGAGGGCTTGGACGAGGGTCTATATCCTTTCTTTGTTCGTTCACAGGAGCCGCGAAGAAAAAACGAATACGAGTTTGATGAAACTGCAATTATAACTGCTGGTGACGGTGTAGGCGTTGGGAAAGTATTTCACTATGTTGAGGGGAAGTACGCCCTTCACCAACGTGCATATCGGATACATATCAATACCCCGGATGTGTTTCCCAAATATTATTTCCTCTATATGCAGGCTATGTTTCTACCCTACATTCAAAAAAATATGTTCCAAGGTTCGGTTGCATCTATCAGACGGCCGATGTTGAACGAATTTCCCGTCCCCATTCCTCCTCTCTCCGTCCAACAACACATTGTTGCGATCCTCGACCGTTTTGACGCTCTCTGCAACGACCTGACCTCCGGCCTCCCCGCCGAAATCGCGGCGCGGCAAAGGCAGTACGAATATTACCGGGACAAACTTCTTACCTTCAAGGAGCTGACCGCATGAGCTATTTCAACATCATCGCTCAGACCACTGAAAACACGGTAGTAACAGGATACGAACCGGTCAAGGTCCGTTCCGACAGCTACCAGAGCGAGGCCGCGTTAGAAAAGGAGTTTATCCGTCTCCTCTGCGAACAGGGATATGAGTATCTTCCCATTCACTCAGAGGCGGAGCTCATCGCCAACCTCCGCAAAAAGCTGGAGGAGCTGAACGGCTATACCTTCACCAATTCCGAGTGGGAGCGGTTTTTCTGCGAGTGCATCGCCAACGCCAACGACGGCATCGAGGACAAGACCCGGCGTATCCAGGAGGACTATGTGCAGGTCCTCCGGCGGGACACCGGCGAGAGCAAGAACATCACCCTCATTGACAAGAAAAATATCCACAGCAACCGCCTCCAAGTCATCAACCAATACGTCATTGGCAAAGAGAGCGGGGCGCGGTATGACAATCGTTACGATGTAACGGTTTTGGTGAACGGTCTGCCCCTGGTTCATGTCGAGCTGAAACGCCGGGGCGTAGCCATCCGGGAGGCGTTCAATCAGATTGACCGTTATCTGCGGGACAGCTTTTGGGCGGGCAGCGGTCTATATCAGTATGTGCAGATTTTCGTCGTCTCCAACGGTACGAACACCAAATATTACTCCAACACCACCCGCTGGAACGCCATCAAGGAGGCCGCTTCTGCCGCCAGAAAGAAAAAGACCAGCAACAGCTTTGAGTTTACTTCCTTCTGGGCCGACGCCAACAATCGGATACTCCCCGACCTGATGGACTTCACCAGGACATTTTTTGCCAAGCATACTCTTTTGAACGTCATGACGAAGTATTGTATTTTTACCTCAGAGCAAATGCTGATGGTCATGCGTCCCTACCAAATCACCGCCACGGAGCGGATTTTGAATCGCATCGAGATTGCGAATAATTACCAAAAATACGGCTCTGTCGCTGGCGGCGGGTATGTCTGGCACACCACCGGCTCCGGCAAGACCCTCACCAGCTTCAAAACCGCCCGGCTGGCCTCCCTGCTGCCTTACATAGACAAGGTGCTGTTTGTCGTAGACCGGAAGGATCTGGATTATCAGACCATGAAGGAGTACGACCGCTTTGAGAAGGGCGCGGCCAACTCCAACGCCTCCACCGCCATTTTGAAAAAGCAGCTGGAGGACCCCAACGCGAAAATTATTATCACTACCATTCAAAAGCTATCCAACTTTGTGAACAGATATAAGGGCCACACGGTCTATGACCAGCATATTGTGATGATCTTTGACGAGTGCCACCGCAGTCAGTTCGGGGATATGCACGCGGCTATTGTGAGGAGCTTCAAAAAGTACCACCTGTTCGGCTTTACCGGCACGCCGATTTTTGCAGTCAACGCCAACAAGAGCGGCAATCCACAGTTCCGCACCACGGACCAGAGCTTTGGGGATCGGCTGCATACCTACACCATCGTGGATGCCATCAACGATAAGAACGTCCTTCCCTTCCACGTGGACTATTGCAAGACCATGGACATAGATGAGGAGATGATCGACGAGCAGGTGTGGGACATCAACCGGGAAAAGGCGTACATGGCGCCCCAGCGGATCGAGCTTGTAACCCGGTACATTCTGGAGCATTTCGACCAGAAGACCTATCGCGGGAATAAGACCTGCCTTTTTCACACCCTCACCAATATCGCGCAGGTCGCCTCTGCGGGAAAATCTCAGGTGGAGGAGATCAAGAAAAAGCAGCGGCTCAGCGGCTTCAACTCCATCTTTGCAGTGGCCTCCGTCTCCATGGCAAAACTCTACTATGCGGAGTTCAAAAAGCAGATGGCGGCGGACCCCGGCAAGGGGCTGCGGGTGGCTATGATATATAGCTATGGGGCCAACGAGGCGGAAACGGACGGCATTCTGGACGAGGAAAATCCGGAGGACACCTCCGCCCTGGATCAAAACTCCCGTGATTTTCTGGAGCAGGCCATCCAGGACTATAACCAGATGTTCCACACCAACTACGACACCTCCGGCGATCAATTTCAGAACTACTACAAGGACGTATCCCTGCGCATGAAAAACCGGGAGATTGACCTGCTGATCGTCGTCAATATGTTTCTCACCGGCTTTGACGCCACAACGCTGAACACCCTGTGGGTGGACAAGAACCTCAAGATGCACGGCTTAATCCAGGCATTTTCCCGCACAAACCGTATCCTCAACTCTATTAAGACATTCGGCAACATCGTCTGCTTCCGCAGCCTGCAAAAACGGGTGGACGACGCAATCGCGCGCTTTGGGGACAGTCAGGCGGGCGGCGTTGTGCTGCTGCGGAGCTTCCAGGAGTATTTCAGCGGATACACAGACAACACCTATCACCCGGGATATGAGGCGCTTATTCAGGAGCTGCTGGCAAGGTTTCCGCTGTCCGAGCCCCAAATTGTGGGGGAGCAGAACGAGAAGGACTTTATTTCTCTCTTTGGCGCGATCCTGCGGATGCGGAATATTCTGTTGTCCTTTGACGAGTTCCAGCGCCGTGACATCCTGCCCGAACGGGATTTGCAGGACTATTTGGGACGGTATCAGGATTTGAAGGACGAGTGGGGCCAGCGAAGGAAAAGAGGGGCCAGCTCCGATATTGACGACGACATCGTTTTTGAGATCGAGTTGATCCGGCAGGTGGAGATTAATATTGACTACATCCTGCTCCTGGTAAAGAAATACCATGACTCCCACAGTGAGGACAAGGAAATTCTCATTACTATCCGAAAGGCCGTGGACGCCAGCCCGGAACTGCGGAGCAAAAAGGCCCTGATCGAGAGCTTTATTGCCGGGGTCAATGATATTGAGGATGTTTTTCTGGAGTGGCGGGATTTTGTGCTGGAGCAGAAGGCGCAGGAGCTGACGGCCATCATCACAGAGGAGCAGCTCAAGCCAGAGGATACCCGGCGATTCATGGAAACCGCGCTGCAGGTTGGAGAGATCAAGACCACAGGAACGGATATTGACATGCTGATGCCGCCGGTGTCACGCTTTGGCGGCGGGAACCGTGCGGCAAAGAAACAGGGGATTATTGATCGCCTGAAGGCGTTTTTTGAGAAGTTCCACGGGATTATTTAAATTTTCCATTGACAGAGGCGTAAATTGACACATCCATTTTTCCTAAACAGCACCCCCTCCTGACGGAGAATGTCTGGCTGTTCCTGCCATCCGGGCGCGGTTTGCCCGGCGTGGTTGACCACCCGGTGGCAGGGATAGTCGCCATAATGCTGGGCTATGCTGAGAATTTTTCCTACCATCCGGGCGTTATTCGCCCTTCCGATCAATCTGGCAATCTGCCCATAGGTTGCAATCTTTCCGGCTGGAATCTCATTGACCACGGAGAGCACTTCGTAAATTAATCTTTCATCTATCATCATGTTTGCTCACAAGCTCAAAAATTTGTCTACCATAGCATAAACAAGTCCAAGGAAATCCCCGCCGCCTCCAATGCGCCAAAGGACTCGGTATAAAGAGTGGCACAGCTGCGGGGAGAAGATAATCCCAGGTTCTCAGGTTGGGCAGGCTGTATTCGCCTTTTGTCGGCGTCTGTCCAGCTATTTGCGTAGAAAAGCCTTAGACCGTTAGAGACTGTTTGGAAATCTGTTTCTCAAACTGAAAAACAACCGCCACTTTGCCACCAGATACGAGAAGAAAGCCCTTTATTTCCGGGCTGTTGTCTGTCTTGCCTGTATCCTTATCTGGTTACTTTGACGGTTTTCAATCGTACTATGAAATTCTCTATTTTGCACAATGTAGGAATACAATAGATATTGGACAGTATGGAAAACGGGTAGAAGGATGAGGTCAAATCGGTTAAAGTTGAGTTGCCATACTTAACAAAACCGAGAAGAGGTCATATCCTTCATGGGAAAGAGTATAACACAGGACATGGCGTACAGACAATCCCTCATGAAATATGCGGAGAAATACGGGTGTAGGATTGTCAATGAAGAGTTACGAAAAAGGGAAAACGGATAAGACCTGTTTAGTGGAACGCCATTCCTTCTGTAGATAAAAAAGATGCACCCCCGTATCCATGTGTGTCGTAATAGATACGGGGCTTTATACTATTTCGCAAACATCGCTTGACAATGGTAAACACACCATTGAATAAGGCGCTGGGGGTAAGAAATCAGATTTTCCACTCAAAAGAAACGCGCTCGGCGGTGGCTTGGACCTGGGAGAGAATGATGTCGGCCACCTGCCGCCGGTCGTCAAAGTCGATGTTGTCCCAATTCCCCAGGTGGGAGGACAGATACTCGATCTTTTGCGGGGAGACGCTTTCCGCGTTCAGTGCGGCAATCTCCTTTATCAGCCCTTGACGGCGGGCGTCCAGTTCCTCAATCTTCCCGTTGGCGTAGGACATCAAAACCGCGCTGGCCCCGGTCAGGGTGTTCAGCAGCTTTTCAATCTCGTCCTCCACCTGGGCCAGCTCCACGTTTAAGGCGGTCAATTTGGGGTTGATCGTCTCCGCCTGGGCGGTCAGGGTTTGAAACTCGGACAGCTTTTGTACCATGGCCTCATAGACGAACTGCTCAAACTCTGGCGTCCGAAGCGTTCCGCAGCCCTCGCAGCTCATGTTGTCCGCCCGCTTGGTACAATAGAGGTAGTGGGTCCCCGCCCGGTTGCCTACGCTTTTCAGCGCCCGCCCACAGTGGCCGCATTTCATCTTTCCAGCCAGCCAGGTATTTTTCGGCTTGCGCCCGCCCTGGAACGTGATGTTCGCCATCA
>CANAZG010000068.1 GCA_947365965.1 uncultured Clostridia bacterium | reverse complement strand
CCCAGGGGGCGGTGGTGCTGGGCATGGTGTACAACTACCTGCCCTTCATGATCCTCCCCATCTATTCGGTGATCGAGAAGCTGGACGGGAGCCTCCTGGAGGCGGCCCGGGACCTGGGGGCCAATTCCGCCCGGGTGTTCCGGAAGGTGATCCTGCCCCTGAGCCTGCCCGGGGTCCTCTCCGGGGTGACCATGGTGTTTGTCCCGTCGGTATCCACCTTTGCCATCTCAAAGCTGCTGGGCGGCAGCAACGAGCTGCTGCTGGGCGATCTGATTGAGCAGCAGTTTCTGGGCACGGCCTACAACCCCTATCTGGGCTCCGCCATCGCCCTGGTGATGATGGTGATCGTGGTGGTGTGCATGGCGGTGATGAACCGCTTTGGCGAGGGTGAAGAACAGGCGGTGATGCTATGAGACGGCATGGACGCACGCTCAACCGCCTGTTGATGGCCCTGGTGTTTCTCTTTCTCTACGCGCCCATCTTTGTGCTTATCGTCTTCTCCTTCAACGACTCCAGCAGCCGCACTGTCTGGCAGGGCTTCACCCTGCGCTGGTACGTGGAGCTGGTGCAGGACCGGCAGATCATGAGCGCCCTGTCCGCCACCCTGCTGGTCTCCCTGCTCTCCACGGTGATCGCCACCGCGGCGGGGACCATGGCCGCCGTGGGCTTTTTCAGCATGAAAAAGCGCTGGCGGAGGCCGCTGCTGACCGTCAACAGCATCCCCATGACCAACGCGGATATCGTCACCGGCGTGAGCCTCTGCCTGCTGTTTGTGGCCTTCTTCGCCGGCTGGGGGAGCTTCGCCCAGAGCGTCAACGCCGCCCAGGACCTCATCCGCCTGCCCACCCGGCTCCACATGGGCTTTGGGACCCTTCTGATCGCCCACATCACCTTCAATGTCCCCTATGTGATTCTCAACGTCCTGCCCAAGCTGCGCCAGATGGACAAAAACCTGGTGGACGCGGCCCAGGACCTGGGCTGCACCTGGATGCAGGCGTTCTGGAAGGTGGTTCTGCCGGAGATCAAGCCGGGCATTGTCTCCGGCGCAC
Organism: uncultured Clostridia bacterium; assembly: GCA_947365965.1. Lineage (GTDB taxonomy): Bacteria > Bacillota > Clostridia > Oscillospirales > Oscillospiraceae > Pelethomonas. The sequence continues at coordinate 13,516 of CANAZG010000068.1, read as the reverse complement.
TGATTGCCTTCACCATGAGCGTGGACGACTTTGTCATCTCCTACTTTACCGCCGGGTCCGCCACCTCCACCCTGGCCATGGTGGTCTATGGCATGACCAAGCGGCGCATCAGTCCCAAGATCAACGCCATCTCCACCCTGCTGTTTGTCACCGTGCTGGCGCTGCTGGTCATCGTCAACATCCGGGAAGCGCGGCAGGAGAAGCAGATGGCCCAGCGGAGGTTGTAACGGCATCGCCGTGCAATAAATTTATTTTTGGAGGAATGAAAAATTGAAAAAATCGTTTACTACTTTGTTGGCGCTCACCATGGTGCTGACGCTCTGTCTGACCGGCTGCGGCGGCGGAGGCGGCAAGCGGGTAGTCAACGTGTGCGGATGGGGCGAGAACATTGATGAGGACCTGATCCGTCAGTTTGAAGAGGAGACCGGCATCCATGTCAACTATCAGACAGCGGAGAGCAACGAGACCATGTACTCCCTGATTAAGCAGGGCGGCGCGGACTACGACGTCATCGTGCCCAGCGACTACATGATCGCCCAGATGATCTCCGAGGGGCTGCTGGAGAAGCTGGATTACAGCAACATCCCCAATTTTGACCTCATTGACAGTCAGTACAAGAACCTCAGCTACGACCCCCAGAACGAATATACGGTTCCTTACACCTGGGGCACCCTGGGCATTATCTATAACTCCACCATGGTGGATGAGGAGATTACCAGCTGGTCCGCCCTGTTTGATCCCAAGTACGCCGGGCAGGTGGGCATGATCGGCAACCCCCGGGACGCCGTCGGCGCGGCCCTGATGTACCTGGGTTACTCGGTCAACACCACCAGCGAGGATGAGATCCGGCAGGCCTATCAGCTCATCGCCGACGCCAAGGCCAACGGCATCTACCAGGGCTTCTTCATGGATCAGCTCTACGATAAGATGGAGGCCGGCGAGACGGCCGTCTGCGCCTACTACGCGGGCGACTTCCTCTCCATGCACGACAACAACCCCGACCTGCGCTACGTGGTGCCCGACGAGGGGAGCAACTGGTTTGTGGACGCCATGTGCGTGCTGGCCGGCGCGGAGCACAAGGCGGAGGCGGAGGAGTGGATCAACTTCCTCTGCCGCACGGAATCCTGTCTGGCGAACATGGACTTCATCTGGTACGCCTCCCCCAACCAGGAGGCCCTGACCTCCTACCCCGCCTACTACGAGGAGAACAACGGCGAAGCCCTGGACCCGGCGCTCTACCAGATCATGGCCGCCCCGGCGGACGTGCTGGAGCGGTGCGAGGTCTATGAGAACCTGCCCGCCGACACCCTGGCCCTCTACTCCGAGCTGTGGGTGGAGCTGGGAATCGAGTAAACCATCTGCGTTACACAAAAAGCCACCGCGCAGCCGTCAAGGGCTGCGCGGTGGTTTTCGTGGGCAGGATCGATCCCCGCCTGGAATCCGGCGGCTCTTTGTGGTATACTGTCAGAAAAAGACGTGGAGGTGTCCCATGGCATATTCCGACAACGCCAGCTCCCTGGGCCGGCAGATGTCCTTTATCATCCTCACCTGCTGGCTGCTGCCCATGGTGCTGGCGGCGGCCATCCTGGGGGGCTATCTGGCCTTCGGTCTGGGCCGGCAGACGGAACAGGCCATGGCCGAGCAGTTCCAGCTGAATTTGCAGATGGGGGCGGACCGGGTGGACAGCGCCATCGAGGCCTCCAGGCTGCCCTCCTATGACCCGGACCTGCGGGAGGCCTGGAGCCAGTACGAGCGGGACGGCTTCTACCCCGTCCTCTACCGCCGGGCCTCTGCCCTGTTCACCCGCCTCTATCAGGCGGACAGCCGGTTCCTCTACGGCGTGTTCTGCTTCTCCGAGGACCCCCAGCGCCGGACCATCACCGTGGTCAGCGGCTCCTCCGGTCTTCCCAACAGCCAGGTGCGGGACTGCTGGCAGCTGGATTTCCCCGCTGTCCAGGAGCTGGCCGGCGGGCTGGACACCGCCGTTGGATTTCTGGAGCAGGATGGGCGGGTGTATCTGGTACGCAACCTGATGGACTCCCGGTATGAGCCCATCGGCGTACTGGCCCTGGCGCTGAATCTGTCCTACTACTTCGAGGACCTGTCCCTTCTGAGCTGGACCTCCCAGGTGACGGTCCACCTGGAGCCGGACACCTGGCTGCCCATCAAGGGGGACGAGGCGCCCCAGCCGGGCCGGGGCATTCTGGAGCAGGCGGTGAAGGGGCGGAGCTGCCGGGTCAGCGGCATGGCGGCCCTGGATTACGACGTGCTCCTGGCCGGGTTCGCCCCCTACCGCTATCTGCTGGGGGCCATGGGGCTCTCGCTGCTGCTGCTTCTGCTGCTGACCTTCCGCTTCTTCCGGCGAAAGATCTCCCAGCCCATTGACGCGCTGATGGCCGGCGCATCGGAGATCCGAGAGGGGGCCCTGGGCCGGCAGATCGCCTGTCAGACCGGCAGCAGGGAGTTCACCTACCTCACCGACTCCTTCAACCAGATGTCCGCGCAGCTGCAAAACCAGTTCAACCGCCTCTACCAGGAGGAGCTGGCCCGGCGGGACGCCCAGATCAAGGCCCTCCAGGCCCACATCAACCCCCACTTCCTCAACAACACCCTGGAGAGCATCAACTGGCAGGCCCGGATGGCCGGAGACACGGCGGCGTCGAAGATGATCGAGGCCCTCTCCACGGTGCTGGATGCGGCCCTGGACCGCAAGGGCCGGCCGGAGGTGCGTCTGGCGGAGGAGATGACCTACGTCAACGCCTATCTCTACATCATCGCTCAGCGGTTCGGAAAGCGGCTTCAGGTGGACATTGATCTGCCGGATGAGCTGATGGACTGCATGGTCCCCCGGCTCATCCTCCAGCCAGTCATCGAAAACGCGGTGGAGCACGGCGTGGGCCCCGGCGGCAGAGGGCGCATCGCCCTGCGGGGCTGCCTGCGGGAGGGGTTTCTCATTCTGGAGATCGAAAACGACGGGGGCCTCTCCCCGGAGGACGAGGCCCACATCGCCCGCCTGCTGAGCCCGGACTACGATGTGCTGGGGGAGCCCTCCCGGAACATCGGCATCGCCAACGTGAACCTGCGCCTGCGCATTCTCTACGGCCCGGCCTGCGGCCTGACCATCTTCCCCGGCGAGGGAACCCTGGTCACCGCCCGGCTGACCATCGCCCTGTCCCGGGGTTGAGAACCTGTATTTCCAACCGTTGAACGCTGTCTGGCCGGTCTTTTTCCCGTCATACTGCGTTATGGATTCTGCAACGGCCCCATCGAGGGGCCGTGCAGAATGCAATTGTGCATGACCGCTCGATGCGGTCATTGCACAATCGTCCCTTGCCTGGCGGGAAAAATCCTCGCCCATCCGGTATCCCCCGGTTATGAATACAGGTTCTGAGTTGGCCTGTCTTGCTCATTTTTGCCCCAGATTGTCCCCGCCTGCACGTCCCCGCAAGGACGGACAAGAAATAGCAATCGAGGCTATTCGCTCCTGGGGCAAAAGGGTGTATTATGATATTGCACAAAAAAAGGGCAAGATACGCGGATAAAATGATGGAGGTTATACGATGAAAAAGAAAAGAATGCTCTCTCTGCTTCTGGCCGGTATCCTGGCCCTGAGCCTGCTGGCCGGCTGCGGCGACAAGGCCCCTGACAACACCCAAGCCCCCAGTACCCAGGCGCCCAGCGCCCAGACCCCCGAGGACACCAAAGCCCCGGCCGCCGCTCCTGTGGAGCTGAACGTGGTCACATCCTACGGCGGTGACGACGGCAACCGCAAGAACTACGAGAACGCCGTGGCCTCCTACGAGGCAGCCACCGGCAACACCATCCTGGACGCCTCCTCCTCCTCCAACGAGGAGTGGAAGGCCAAGGTCCTCACGGACTTTGAGACCGGCACTGAGCCGGACGTGCTCTTTTTCTTCACCAACGCCGACGCGGAGCCCTTCATCAAGGCCGGCAAGGTGGTGGACATCGCGGCCATCCGGGCGGAGTACCCCGACTACGCGGGCAACATGAAGGACTCCATGCTGGCGGTGGCCTCCGACGGCAAGAGCTACGCCGTCCCCTCCTCCGGCTTCTGGGAGAACATGTTTGTCAACACCAAGGTTCTGGCCGACTGCGGCGTGGCGGTCCCCGGCCCGGACTACACCTGGGATCAGTTCCTCACCGACTGCGAGACCATTAAGGCCAAGGGCTACGCCCCCATCGCCTGCTCCCTCTTCGAGGTGCCCCACTACTGGTTTGAGTTCGCTGTCATGAATAACGGCACCCTGGAAAACCAGCTGGACGTTCCCGCTGAGGCCACGGACGCCGTAGGCCAGAAGTGGGCCGCCGCCCTGGGCGACATCAAGGACCTCTATGAGCGGGGCTACTTCCCCGCCAACACCCTCACCGCCACCGACGCGGAGACCGTGCAGCTCTTTGGCGACGGCGACGCCGCGTTCCTCATCGACGGGTCCTGGAAGGTGAACCACTTCGTGGACAACTACGGCGACGCTCTGGAGAACTTTGCCATCTCCTATGTCCCCGCCAAGGGCCAGCGCACCGCCGGCCAGGCCATCGGCGGCATCTCCATGGGCTACTTCATCACCAAGAAGGCCTGGGACGACCCCGCCAAGCGGGAGGCCGCTGTGGCCTTTGTTGAGCACATGACCAGCGACGATGTGATGAGCACCTTTGTCACCACCGAGGTCACCGCTCTGAAGAACGGCGCCGCTCCCTCCGGCCTCAATCCCCTCCAGCAGTCCGCCGCTGACGCCAACGCCAACATCACCGGCGTGGTGGGCGCGGTGCAGGACACCATCACCAGCGAGGCCAAGATGGACCTGTTCGGCAATGTGCAGAACGTGGTCACCGGCGCCATGAGCGCCGAGGACGCCGTAGCCTCCGCCATCGCCCTGAACTGACGCGCATACAGCACGGGCCGGGGACCGCCCTAGGCGGCCTCCGGCCCTGTTTTCAAAAGACACCATCTATCTTTAACGGGCAAGGGAGTGATCGCACATGAACGCAAGCTCTACCCTCTACAAGCGGAAGGGACCGCTGGTGATCTTTCTGGTTCCGGCCTTCCTCTTTCTGATCCTTTTTCTGTACTACCCGTTTGTTCAGAATATCATCAACAGCTTTTCCGACATCACCGGCCTGGGGGCCCCGGCCAGCGGCCTCAATACCCCCTGGTACGCCAACTATGTTACCCTCTTCTCCGATCCCAAGCTGCGCACCGCCCTGGGCAACACGGTGCTTCTCACCGTCTGCACCGTGGTCTTCCAGGTGGGCATCGCCCTCATTCTGGCGCTGCTGGTGGACTCCATCCGGGTGGGTGCCCAGCTGTTCCGGACCCTGTACTTTTTCCCTATCGTCATCTCCGCCACCGCTCTGGGTTTGATGTTCAACCTCATTTTCCTCTACAACGGCGGGATGCTCAACCAGCTGCTGACCAACCTGGGCCTCATCACGGAGAACATCGACTGGAAGGACCCCAGCCACTTTATGGCCACCATGTTCGCCCCTGTCATGTGGCAATACGTCGGGTTCTACTTTGTCATCATGATTACGGGGCTGAACAACATCTCCCAGGACCTCTACGAGGCCGCGGCCCTGGACGGCTGCACGGGCCTGCACCGGGTGCGCTACATCACCCTGCCCCTGCTGCGCAACGTGCTGTGTACCTGCCTGGTGCTGGCCATCACCGGCGCTCTGAAGGTCTTTGACCTGCCCTGGGTGATGTTCGGAGCCGGTATGCCCCAGGACCAGGGGTGGCTCACCGGCACCTACATGTACGATCAGACCTTCAACCGGGGCAACGTGGACTACGGCTCCACCATCGCCATCCTCATTGTGGTGCTGGGCGTGGTGCTCTCCAATGTGGCCAATCGGGTCTTCAGGCCCCGCCATGACATCTGAGAGGAGGGAGTATGATGAAGCAAAAATGGACGCCCGCCAAGATCGCCACCTATGTGGTCCTCATCTTCTGGGCGCTGACCACCCTGTACCCCTTTGTGTGGGTTATCCTCAACTCCTTCCGGGAAAAGGGCCTCATCCGGAAGGAATCCTTCTCCATCCCCCTGCCCGGCAGCGGCCTGACCATGGGCAACTACGCCAAGGCCATGGACCGCTTCGACTTCGGCAACGCCTACCTCAACAGCCTGCTGGTCTCCGTGGCCGTTACGGTGGCGGTGGTCATTCTGGCGGGGCTGGCGGCCTACGGGCTGGTGCGCTACCGCTTCCGCCTGCGGGGATTTCTCTACAGTCTGATTATGGCGGGGATGATGTTCCCGGTGTTCTCCACCATCATTCCCGTGTTCCGCATGGAGGCCGCCTGGGGCATTGCCAGCAGCGGCAACCGTTGGCTGAGCCTGCTGGCGGTGATCCTGCCCCAGATTGCGGGGAACCTGTGCTTTGCCATCATCGTGCTCATGGGCTTCATCGAGTCGGTGCCCATTGAGCTGGAGGAGAGCGCCTATGTGGACGGCTGCCACGTGTTCCAGGTCTACTTCCACATCATCATGCCGGCGGCCAAGTCCTCCTTTGCCACGGTGGCCATCTTCTCCTTCCTGTGGAGCTACAACGACCTCTTCACCCAGAACTTCTTCCTCCGGGTGCCCCGGGAGAAGACGATCACCCTGCTGCTCAACGAGATCAGCTCCCAGGCCGGCGTGGACTATGGCCTGATGGCCGCGTCGGTGGTGCTGATCGTGGCCCCGGTGCTGGCAGTCTATATAATGCTGCAAAAGCACATCATCAAGGGCCTCACAGCGGGGGCGGTGAAGGGCTGATCCCCTTGCTTTTTCTCCGCTTTTCCGATATGATGGAAACAAGAGGTGATGGATCATGTACAAGGTAGTGCTGGTGGACGATGAGCCCATCATTTCAGAGGGCCTGCGGAAGGTGGTGAACTGGGCGGCCTACAACTGCCAGGTGGTGGCCACAGCCTGCGACGCCGCCTCCGGCGCGGAGGAGATCCGCAGCTGCCGGCCGGACATCCTCTTCACGGACATCAAGATGCCGGGGGAGGACGGTCTCACCATGCTGGCGGGACTGAAGGGGGAGTTCCCCAGAATGCAGATCGCGGTACTCACCGGATACCGGGATTTTGAGTACGCCCAGCGGGCCATCCGCCTGGGCGTATCCCGGTTTCTGCTCAAGCCGTCGAAGATGGACGAGCTGACGGAGGCGCTGAGCTACATGACGGAGGTGCTGGACCGGCTGCCCTCCCAGGAGGAGCCGGAGGACCAGGATCCCGCCGCCAACAGCTTCATTGCCCGGCAGGCCCAGACCTACATTGCGGCCCACTGCGCCCAGCGCCTCTCCCTTCAGGATGTGGCGGAGCACTGCTTTGTGAGCCAGTGGCATCTGAGCAAGCTGCTCAACAAGCACCTGGGCCAGCCCTTCTACGATCTGCTCAACGCCGAGCGCATCCGCCGGGCAAAGGAGCTGCTGGAGACCCCTTCCCTGCGCATCAGCGAGATTGCGGACATGGTGGGCTACGCGGACACCGCCCACTTCTCCCGGGTGTTCAAGAAGCTGGAGGGCATCTCCGCCGGCGAGTGGCGCAATCTGCACTGCGGGAGGATGGGATAAGTACAAAGGAGCTGCTTTTCGGACTTTCTGTCGAAAAGCAGCTCCTCTCACCTGTCAGGTCAACTTATGCTGCCCCTGCCGTCTCCTCTCCCCTCGCCCTCTGGGCAGCTGGGGGAGCAGAGTTCCCAGTGCTCCCAGCAGCAGGAACAGTCCCGCGCCGTGCCACAGGGTCAGCGCCAGGGCCAGGGCGGTGAGGCCCAGGGCGCACCCCAGTCCCACCCGGCGGCACAGCTGGTCCGCTGTCCCCGGGTCCGCCCACCAGCTCGTCAGCAGATACAGGGCCCGCCCGCCGTCCAGGGAGGGAATGGGCAGCAGGTTGAAGGCCCCCAGCAGCAGGTTGGCCCCCGCCAGAACGTAGTCCCCCGCGCCCCGGGAGAACACCAGCGCCAGGACCAGATTCACTGCCGGGCCGGCCAGCGTACACAGAATCTCCTTGGGATAGGGCAGATAGCGGGTATCCGCCCGGATCTCCGCGCCAAAGGCGGTCAGCCGCAGCCGCTCCACCTCCGCCCCCGCCAGGTGCAGAGCGCCCAGGTGCCCCAGCTCGTGGCAGAGGGCGCTGAGCAGCACCAGCGGCAGCACGCCCCCCGCCCCGGCCAGCAGCGCCAGGACCACCGTGGCGGCAAAGCCCCATCCCACCTCCAGCTTACCCGATTTCCACATAGTAAATCGGGTTCAGATACAGATCCCCGTCGTGGAGCTCAAAGTGGAGGTGCGGCCCTGTGACCAGACCTGTGGATCCCACCTCCGCGATCTTCTCCCCCCGCTCCACCTGGCCGCCGGTGGCGGTGACCCGGCTGCAGTGGGCGTACAGGGTGATATATCCCCCCTGGTGCTGGAGCATGATATAATTGCCCAGGGTGCTGCTCTCGCCGGTGGCGTACACCGTGCCGTCCGCAAAGGCCACCACGTCCGTCCCCTCCTCCGCCGCCAGATCCACGCCGTAGTGAAACCGATCCTCACCCTCCACAGGGTGCTCCCGCCAGCCAAAGGGGGAGCTGAGGGAGCCACGGGTTGGCGTGGTATGGGAAAAGCCCAGGTTGCGCTGCTCCAGGCTGGCGTTGTCCGGCAGGGCAGGCATCGTGTAGACATAGGAGAGGGCCTGGGTGGACGCCTCCGGCTCCGCCCCATCCGGTTCCGGGGAGGATGGGGCGGGGACGCCGCTCTCCGGCCTGTCCTCCGAGGCGGCGGGCGCATCCACCACCACCTCTCTGTGGACAGGCCGGGCCGTGATCTCCGGCAACGTGGGGGCGGTGTAGCGGATAAGACGCGCGCCGGGGTCCAGGGGAACGGATGCGCCGGATGGAGCGGCCGCCGCCGGCGGGGAGATGGCCGCAGGGTTGAACACAGCGGTGTAGGCGTCCTGGAGGGAGTCGCTGACTGCGGCCTCGCCGCTGATGGCCCGTCCCATGGCGGCAAAGGCCTCCTTGAAGTCCGCGTCCCGGCCGATGAGCCGCCCGGCGGACCGGGCGATGCCGCTGACCGCCTCCGGAAACAGCAGCTTCACCGCCACCAGCAGCACAAATACCACGCCGCAGATCACCATACGCAGCGCCGTGCGGCTCTCATCGCCGCCCCGTCTGCCGGCGCTGCGGCGCATCTGCTGGGCCCGGCGGCGGGTGGAATGGATTCTCTTCAATACAATCCCTCCTTTTGCACAGGCTAGTTTATGTTCCCAGCAGGCGGATTTATGCAAAAGGGCGGGTATTTCTCTCATTTCTGGTAAAGACTAGGGGGGAGAGGAAGGTGATACGATGCCATCTCTTTGGCGTCAAACCGCCCCCATCGCCCCCAGACCGCCCCTTCAGGGCGGTCTGGGGGCGGAGGCGGCGGTCATCGGCGGCGGACTGGCGGGCATACTGACCGCCGCCCTGCTGCAGGAGGCCGGTGTGGACACAGTGGTGCTGGAGGCGGACCGAATCGGCTCCGGCCAGACAGAAAACACCACCGCCAAGGTCACCAGCCAGCACGGCATGTTCTGCCGCCGGCTGGAGCAGTCCCTGGGCCCCGATGCTGCCCGGCTGTACGCGGGGGCCGGCCAGCAGGCCCTGGAGTGGTACCAGCAGCTCCTCTGGGACCGCCGGATCGAATGCGGCTGGGAGCGTCTCCCGGCCTATCTCTATGCCGTGGAGGAAGAGGACGCGCTGCTCCAGGAGTTTGCCGCTCAGGAACGGGCGGGCCTGCCGGTGCGCCTGACGGAGGACGCCGGCCTGCCCTTCCCCGTGGCGGGGGCGGTGCGCTGCGAGAACCAGGCCCAGTTCCACCCCCTCCGCCTGCTCCGGGCCCTGGCGGAGGAGCTGACCATCTGGGAGGGGACCCGGGTGCTGGAGGCAGAGGGGGACCAGCTCCGCACCACCGGCGGAACGGTGCGCGCAAAGCACATCATTTTCTGCTGCCACTTCCCCCTTGTCAACGCCCCGGGGTACTACTTCCTGCGGATGCACCAGGAGCGCAGCTATGTGGTGGCCCTGGAGGGGACGCCGGCGGTTCCGGGGATGTACTACAGCGCGGATTCCGGCGGCGCGTCCCTGCGCATGGCGGAGGGACTGCTGCTGGTGGGCGGCGGGTCCCACCGGACGGGGGAGAACCGGGAGGGCGGAAAATACGAGGCCCTGCGCCGGTGGGCGGGCCTGCATTTTCCCGGCGCATCGGAGGCGGGACACTGGTCCGCCCAGGACTGCATGACCCTGGACGGGATGCCCTATATGGGCCGGTTCTCCGCCTCCACCCCCCAGTGGTACGTTGCCACGGGCTTCGGCAAGTGGGGCATGACCGCCTCCATGGCCGCAGCCCACCTGATCCGGGACCAGATTCTGGGCCAGGAGAACGCCTGGGCCCAGCTGTTCTCCCCCCAGCGGTTCACCCCGGCGGCCTCTGCGGGGCGGCTGCTGGAGGAGGGGCTCCACGCCGCCCGGGATCTGGCCCGTCTGCCCCTGACGCCGCCCAGGGCCGCAGCGGAGGCCCTGCCCCCGGGGCACGGCGGCGTGGTGGAGTGGGACGGCCGGAAGGCTGGGGTGTACAAGGACCCGGAGGGCCGGTGTCATGTGGTGGATCCCCGGTGTCCCCACCTGGGCTGCCAGCTGGAGTGGAACCCGGACGAGAAAAGCTGGGACTGCCCCTGCCACGGCTCCCGGTTTGACTGCCAGGGGAAGCTGCTCACCGGCCCCGCCCAGAGCGGCCTGCGGGGGGAGGGGCTGCCCTGAATACGCGAACCCGAGGGGCCTGGCGCCCCTCGGGTTTTGCAGCAGACAGTCAAACGGCCTTTCCGCTGTTCACTATCCCCCATAGGAATCCTGTCGTTCCATCCGACTCGCCTTCTCCCAACGGACTGTGGGCCGCTTTTTTCAAAGTGCCCATTCCGTCGGGATGGGCTTTGATACATGCAGAATCCAAGCTCACCACGTTTACTTGGATTGGGAGGATGCCAAGTTGCTGCAAACGCAGAAAGGCTGCTTGCAGCACCCCCCCACTTCTTACCTGCACTTTTTAATTGTTCTTTGGGGATGATATATTCCCCTCTTTGTCCAGATTCTTCTTGATATTTACCGATCTTTCCAGAAATGCGAGAAATTTTGCTCTGTTTGTGGGTGGCTCCCGATGCCTCCAAGCGCTAAAACGCGAGCTACCACCATCAGTCCTCCAACAATAGCGCAGGAAAACCGCCCCCTCTCCCCCGCCCTTGTAACCGCCATGATTCCGTGCTATAATACAGCGCAGGAGACCAACCAAAACGAACGGAGGAGCGAACCATGCAGCACACAATCCGCAGCGATGCGCTGACGGTGACCATTGATGAGCTGGGCGCGCAGCTGATGGCCATCACCGCCGGCGACGGAACGGAGTACCTCTGGAGCGGCGACCCGGCCTACTGGCGCAACCGCGCCCCCAACCTGTTCCCCTACGTGGGCCGCCTCACCGGGGACAGCTACACCTACAACGGCGCAGCCTACCCCATGACCCGCCACGGCTTTGCCGGCCGGACTGTCTTCACCCCTATGGACCAGGGCCCGGACCGGATCACCCTGCGCATGACCGACAGCGCCGAGACCCGCGCCTGCTACCCCTGGGCTTTTGCCTTTGACGTCATCTTCCGCCTGGACGGCCCCACCCTCTCTGTCACCTACCGGGTGGAAAACCGGGACGAAAAGGAGATGTACTTCGGCCTGGGGGCCCACCCCGGCTTCCGGGTTCCCCTGGAGGCGGGGCGGTCCTTCACCGACTACCGCCTCACCTTCGCCCAGCCCTGCCAGCCCAGCCGGGTGCTCCTGAGCGAAAACTACATGATCGGCGGCCAGGAGGCGCCCTACCCCCTGGAGGAGGGCCGGGTCCTGCCGCTGCGCCACGACCTCTTTGACCGGGACGCTATCATCCTCAAGAACATGGACCGCACGGTCACCCTCTCCGCCGGAGAGGGGACCCGGGGCGTCACGGTCTCCTACCCCCGGATGCGGTATCTGGGGATCTGGCACAAGCCGGAGAGCGACGCGCCCTTCGTCTGCCTGGAGCCCTGGCTGAGCCTGCCCTCCCGGGACGGGGTGGTGGAGGATCTCTCCCAGCAGAACGACCTGATGGCGCTGCTCCCGGGCGAGGTGTACGTCAACCAGTGGACGGCCACCATATTTTGACAATGTAATGACTGAAGGAGAAAAAAACATGCAGCGATTTGAAGAGTACGCCAAGCTCCTGGTGGAGGTGGGCGTAAACATCCAGAAGGGACAGAATTTAATCATCGATACGCCGGTGGACTGCGCCTGGTTTGCCCGGCTGTGCGCCAAGGCGGCCTATGCCGCCGGCTGCCGCGAGGTCATCATGAAGTGGGACGACGACGCGCTGACAAGAGAGAAATTTCTCCATGCGGCGCCAGAGGTCTTTGATACCTTTCCCGATTGGCTGGCCAGGTTCATGAACGGCTACGCCGAGGAGGGCGCGGCTTTCCTCCGCATTTACGCCTCTGACCCGGAGAACCTGGTGGGCGTGGAGTCGGACCGCATCACCCGCGCCCAGCGGTCCAGCGGCGAGGCCCTTAAGCCCCACCGGGAGCTGACCACAAACGGCACAGTCCCCTGGTGCATCGCCGCCATCCCCATCCCCTCCTGGGCGAAGAAGGTATTTCCCGGCTGCGGGGAGGAGGAGGCCGTGGACAAGCTGTGGGACGCCATTCTCCAGGCTGTCCGCGTGGGCGGCGGGGACGCGGTGGACCGCTGGCGGACCCATCTGGACACCCTCCAGCGCCGGGTAGACTGGCTCAATGCGCTGAATCTGGAGAGCCTCCACTACAAAAACAGCCTGGGCACGGACCTGACCATCCGCCTGCCGGAGGGGGCCATCTGGGCGGGAGGCAGCAACGTCACCAGGTCCGGCGTCACCTACATCGCCAACATGCCCACGGAGGAGATCTTCACCGCGCCCCTGCGCACAGGGGTGGACGGCGTGGTGTACGCGGCCATGCCCCTGGTCCGCAACGGCGTGATTATGGACAAGTTCCACATGGTGGTCCGGGAGGGGAAGATCGTGGAGGCCCATGCCCAGGTTGGAGAGGAGGCCCTGCGCGCCGCCGTGACCCTGGACGAGGGGGCGTCCTACTTCGGGGAGGTGGCCCTGGTGCCCTACGACAGCCCCATCAGCAACCAGAATCTGCTCTACTACAATACCCTCTTTGACGAGAACGCCTCCTGCCATCTGGCCTTCGGGGACGCCTATCCGGAGTGCCTGAAGGGCGGCGAGGACATGACCAAGGAGGAGCGGCAGGCCCATGGCCTCAACACCTCCATTACCCACGTGGACTTCATGGTGGGCACGGCGGATCTGTGCATCACGGGCCGGACCCGGGACGGCCGTGACGTGGACATCTTTATTGACGGAAACTTTGCGTTTTAGCGTCCATTCTTTTTTCTTGACCTAGTTTGTCAAGTCAAGTGCACCAATCTGTGAAGAGGGAAGC
>CANAZG010000067.1 GCA_947365965.1 uncultured Clostridia bacterium | reverse complement strand
GGCGACAAGATGGCCGGCCGCCACGGCAACAAGGGCGTCGTCTCCCGCATCCTGCCCCAGGAGGACATGCCCTTCCTGCCCGACGGCACCCCCCTGGACATCGTGCTCAACCCCCTGGGCGTGCCCAGCCGCATGAACATCGGACAGGTGCTGGAGGTCCACCTGGGCTACGCCGCCAAGGCCCTGGGCTGGAAGGTGGCCACCCCCATCTTCGACGGGGCCAACGAGCAGGACATCGCCGACGCCCTCCAGCTGGCGGGTCTGGACCCGGAGGGGAAGAGCTGGCTCTACGACGGCCGCACCGGCGAGCGCTTTGACAACAAGGTCACCGTGGGCTACGTCTACTTCATGAAGCTCCACCACCTGGTGGACGACAAGATCCACGCCCGCTCCACCGGCCCCTACTCCCTGGTCACCCAGCAGCCCCTGGGCGGCAAGGCCCAGTTCGGCGGCCAGCGCTTCGGCGAGATGGAGGTGTGGGCCCTGGAGGCCTACGGCGCGTCCTACACCCTCCAGGAGATCCTGACCGTGAAGAGCGACGACGTCACCGGCCGCGTCCACACCTACGAGGCCATTGTCAAGGGCCACAACGTGCCCAAGCCCGGCGTGCCCGAGTCCTTCAAGGTGCTGGTCAAGGAGCTCCAGAGCCTGTGCCTGGATATCCAGGTGCTGGATAAGGACGGCAACGAGATCGAGCTGAAGGACGACGACGACGAGATGACCACCTTCAACCTGGGCCGCATGGACCGGGAGGACCGGGACGAGCGGGAGGAGTACGTGGCCGACGACGCCGCCTTCGAGGAGTCCGGCTTCGGCATCGAGGATGTGGAGGAGGATGAGGACGACTACGGCGCCGAAGAGGGCGACGAAGAGAGCTTTTAAGGAGAAGGAGCCGAAAATATGAGTTATGTTGAGTTTGACGCCATCAAGATCGGCGTCGCTTCTCCGGAGATGATCCGCGAGTGGTCCTACGGCGAGGTGAAGAAGCCGGAGACCATCAATTACCGCACCCTCAAGCCCGAGCGGGACGGCCTGTTCTGCGAGCGCATCTTCGGGCCCACCAAGGACTGGGAGTGCCACTGCGGCAAGTACAAGAAGATCCGCTACAAGGGCAAGGTCTGCGACCGCTGCGGTGTGGAGGTCACCCGGGCCAAGGTCCGCCGGGAGCGCATGGGCCACATCGAGCTGGCCACCCCCGTCAGCCACATCTGGTACTTCAAGGGCATCCCCTCCCGGATGGGCCTGCTGCTGGACATCAGCCCCCGGATCCTGGAGAAGGTGCTGTACTTTGCCAACTATATTGTCACCGAGCCCGGCGAGACCCCCCTCATCAAGAACCAGATCCTCTCCGAGAAGGAGTACCGGGACATGCGGGAGAAGTATGAGGACGACTTTCAGGCCGGCATGGGAGCGGAGGCGGTGAAGAAGCTCCTCTCAGACATGGATCTGGAGCAACTCTCCACCCAGCTCCACGCGGAGCTGCGCAACGCCTCCGGCCAGAAGAAGGCCCGCATTGTCAAGCGCCTGGAGGTGGTGGACGCCTTCCGCCTCTCCGGCAACAAGCCCGAGTGGATGATTATCGACGTGCTGCCGGTCATCCCCCCAGAGATCCGGCCCATGGTCCAGCTGGACGGCGGACGCTTCGCCACCAGCGACCTCAATGACCTCTACCGCCGGGTCATCAACCGCAACAACCGCCTCAAGCGGCTCATCCAGCTCAAGGCGCCGGACATCATCGTGCGCAATGAGAAGCGGATGCTCCAGGAGGCTGTGGACGCCCTCATCGACAACGGCCGCCGGGGCCGGGCCGTGACGGGGGCCAACAACCGGGCCCTCAAGAGCCTGAGCGACATGCTCAAGGGCAAGCAGGGCCGCTTCCGCCAGAACCTGCTGGGCAAGCGGGTGGACTACTCCGGCCGGTCCGTCATCGTGGTGGGCCCGGAGCTGAAAATCTACCAGTGCGGCCTGCCCAAGGAGATGGCCCTGGAGCTGTTCCGGCCCTTCATCATGAAGAAGCTGGTGGAGGACGGGGCCGCCAACAACATCAAGTCCGCCAAGAAGATGGTGGATAAGGGCCGGGCCGAGGTGTGGGACGCCCTGGACGTGGTCATCAAGGACCACCCGGTCATGCTCAACCGTGCCCCCACCCTCCACCGCCTGGGCATCCAGGCCTTTGAGCCGGTGCTGGTGGAGGGCCGGGCCATCAAGCTCCACCCCCTGACCTGCACCGCCTTTAACGCCGACTTTGACGGCGACCAGATGGCCGTCCACGTGCCCCTGTCCGCCGAGGCTCAGGCCGAGGCGCGGCTTCTCATGCTCTCTGCCAACAACCTGCTGCGGCCCCAGGACGGCGGCCCTGTCACCGTCCCCTCTCAGGACATGGTGCTGGGCTCCTACTACCTTACCTACACCAACCCCCAGGAACCCGGCGCGGGCAAGGTGTTCGTCAACGAGGACGAGGTGATGCTGGCCTACAACGACCGGGTGGTGGGCATCCACGCCCCCATTAAGGTCCGCCGCAGCTTTGAGTACAAGGGCGTGACCTACCGGAAGATCGTGGACATCACCCCGGGCCGGATCATCTTCAACCAGAACATCCCCCAGGATCTGGGCTTTGTGAACCGGGAGGACCCGGACCGGGTGTGCGACTACGAGGTGGGCATGACCTGCGGCAAAAAGGAGCTGGGCAAGATCGTGGACCGCACCATCCGCTCCCACGGCTTCACCGTGGCCAGCGAGGTGCTGGACAACATCAAGTCCACGGGCTACAAGTACTCCACCCGGGGCGCCATCACCATCTCCATCTACGACATGTCCGTGCCCGCCAAGAAGTACGAGCTCATCGAGGAGACGGAGCACCGGATCGTGGCCATTGAGAACGAGTACAAGATGGGCTTCATGACCAACGACGAGCGCTACCGGGCCGTGGTTTCCGAGTGGGAGAAGACCACCGAGGACGTCACCGACGCCCTGCAGAGCAACCTGGAGGAGCTCAACCCCATCTACATGATGGCCACCTCCGGCGCCCGCGGCTCCATGAAGCAGATCCGCCAGCTGGCCGGTATGCGCGGCCTCATGGCCAACACCGCCGGCCGCACCATCGAGATCCCCATCAAGTCCAACTTCCGGGAGGGCCTGAGCGTTCTGGAGTACTTCATCTCCTCCCGAGGCGCCCGGAAGGGCATGGCCGACACGGCCCTTCGCACCGCCGACTCTGGATACCTCACCCGCCGTCTGGTGGACGTGTCCCAGGAGGTCATCATCCGGGAGGACGACTGCGGCGTGAACGAGGGCATCTGGGTGGAGGAGATCAGCGAGAACGGTCAGGTGATCGAGAAGTTCGCCGAGCGCCTCCGGGGCCGGTTCCCGGTCCGGGATATTGTGGATCCGGAGACCGGCGAGGTGCTCTGCCCTGCGGACCGGATGCTGGACGAGGAGGACGCGAAGCTGCTGGAGTCCAGGGGCATCCACCGGGTGGAGATCCGCACGGTGCTCACCTGCCGGGCCAAGAGCGGCGTGTGCGCCAAGTGCTACGGCATGAACCTGGCCGCCGGCAAGCCCGTGGGCACCGGCGAGGCGGTGGGCATCATCGCCGCCCAGTCCATCGGCGAGCCGGGCACCCAGCTGACCATGCGCACCTTCCACACCGGCGGCGTGGCCGGCGGCGACATCACCCAGGGTCTTCCCCGCGTGGAGGAGCTCTTCGAGGCCCGCAAGCCCAAGAAGATGGCCACCCTGGCCGAGATCGGCGGCAGGCTCCGGTTTGAGGAGAGCCACAAGGGCTCCCTGCTGAACATCCACGTGGTGGCCGACGACGGGGAGACGAAGACGTACTCCGTGCCCCACACCGGCCTGCGGGTCAACGACGGGGATTTGATTGAGAAGGGCACGGCCCTCAACGACGGCGCCCTGAACCCCCACGACGTGCTGCGCACCCGGGGCGCGTCGGCGGTCCACAACTACCTCATCCAGGAGGTTCTGCGGGTGTACCGCCAGCAGGGCGTGGACATCAACGACAAGCACATTGAGGTCATTGTCCGGCAGATGATGCGCAAGTGCCGCGTGGAGGACGCCGGCGACACGGGCCTTCTCTCCGGGGCCATGGTGGACGTTCTGGAGCTCTATGAGGCCAACGAGGCAGTCCGCCGGCGCACCGCCGCCGGCGAGGTCCGGGAGGACGGGGAGCCCCTGCGGGAGGCGGAGGTCACCCAGCTGCTCATGGGCATCACCAAGGCCTCTCTGGCCACAGACTCCTTCCTCTCCGCCGCCTCCTTCCAGGAGACCACCAAGGTCCTCACCGAGGCGGCCATCAAGGGCAAGGTGGACCATCTGGTGGGCCTGAAGGAGAACGTCATCATCGGAAAGCTGATCCCCGCCGGCGCGGGACTGGGGGCCTACCGGACCATGGCCGAGGCCATTGTCCCCAACCCGGAGGAGCCCGAGAAGCCGGAGATGTCCGGCGTGGATCTGGGCGGCTTCATCCCTGTGCCGGAGGAACCGGAGGAGGAAGAGCCGGCTCAGGAGCTCCTGAGCCCCGAGGAGGAGTAAGGGTCTGCATTCTCCGTTGAAAACACCGGCCCAGATTCTCAGCGCCCAACCATAAAAAGCCCCGCCCGCCGGATGAAGAAACCATCCGGCGGGCGGGGCGCTGTATTCATCGTGGATGCGGGATCGGCGGGGGCAAAAGCGCCGCCAAGGCCCGGCCAAGGCCTGTGAATACAGGTCCTCAGCTCAGCAGGGGGCGGGGACGGCTGCCAGGGCCTCCCCCACGGTGTAGATGTCCCCGGCGCCCACGGTGAGGATGAGGTCCTCGGGACCGGCCAGCTCCCGCAGCCGCTCCGCCGCCTCCTCCAGGGTGGAGCAGTAGAGGGAGCCGGGGATCTGGGCGGCCAGATCCCGGGAGGAGATGCCGATGGTGTTTTTCTCCCGGGCGGCGTAGATCTCCGTGAGCACCAGCACGTCGGCGGCCTTCAGTTCCCGGACAAAGTCGTCGAACAGGGCCCGGGTGCGGGTGTAGGTGTGGGGCTGAAAGGCGCAGATCACCCGGCGGCAGCCCAGGGTGTGGGCCATCTCCAGCAGAGCGTGGAGCTCCCCGGGGTGGTGGGCGTAGTCGTCGTAGATCCGGGCCCCGTTCACCTCCCCCTTGTACTCAAACCGCCGGCCCGCGCCGGAGAAGGCCTCCAGCCCCCGGCGCACCGCCTCCCCGGGTACGCCCAGGGCGTAGGCGGCCGCAGCGGCGGCCAGGGCGTTATATACGTTGTGCCGCCCCGCCACCTCCAGGGAGAGGTGGGTGTAGAGCGCGCCGTCCACCATGATATCGAAGTCTCCCCGGCCCTGACGCCAGGTGAGGTTCTCCGCCCGGCAGTCCGCCTCCGCCCCAAAGCCGAAGGTGAAGAGGGGCAGGCCCGCCAGGGCGTCCATGGTGTTGACGTCGTCCCCGTTGGCCACCACCCGTCCCTCCGGCAGCGCCAGCTGGGCGAAGCGGCGGAAGGAGGTCTTGATGTCCTCCAGGTCCTTGAAGAAGTCCAGGTGGTCCTCCTCAATGTTGAGGATCACCGCCACGGTGGGGAAGAAGCTGAGGAAGCTGTTGCAGTACTCGCAGGACTCCAGGATAATGGTCTGTCCGCCGCCTACCCGGTAGCCGCTGTGGAGCATGGGCAGGGTGCCCCCGATCATCACCGTGGGGTCCGCCTGGGCGGCCATGAAGATGTGGGTGGCCATGGAGGTGGTGGTGGTCTTGCCGTGGGTGCCGGCGATGCACAGGGCGTTCTCATACTGCCGCATGATGGCCCCCCAGGCCTCCGCCCGCTCAAAGACAGGGATCCCCAGGGTCCGGGCGGCGGCGATCTCCGGGTTGTCGTCATGGATGGCGGCGGTGCGCACTACGAACTCCGCGCCGTCAATGTCGCTGGCCTGGTGGCCCACGTGGACGGCAATGCCCAGCTGCCGCAGGCGCTCCACAGCGGCGCTGTCGGACTGGTCGCTGCCCTGGACCTGGAGGCCCATGCCGTGGAGCACCTCCGCCAGGGGGCTCATGGACACGCCGCCGATGCCCGCCAGATGGACCCGGCGGCCGGGGGCGATGTAGGGGGCGATCTTGGTGTCAATAGGGGTCATGGAACAGGTTCCTTCCCGAACGGCAAAAAGCTTGCCGGTATTTGCCTTTTTTGCAAGAATGTATTATACTATAAGAAGGCACAGTGCGCAAGAACTATTTCCACTTATACTATGCCTGCTTTTGGCGGAAAATAACCAGCGGAGAACCCTGTTTTGAAAATTTGAAAAAGGAGGTGGCGGCGGTGCTGGAAGTGCCTGCGGCGGTGGAGGAGATATTGGAGCGCCTGGAGGCGGCGGGCTTTGAGGCGTGGTGCGTGGGGGGCGCGGTGCGGGACGCGCTGCTGGGCCGGGAGGCCGGGGACTGGGACGTGGCCTCCAGCGCGCCTCCGGAGAGGGTCCTGGCCCTTTTCGCCCCCCGGGCCCTGCCCACGGGGCTCCAGCACGGCACCGTCACCGTGAAGACGGGGCCCGGCGCGGGGGTGGAGGTGACCACCTTCCGCCGGGACGGGGCCTACCTGGACGGCCGCCACCCGGACCACGTGGACTTCACCGGCTCCATCCGGGAGGATCTGGCCCGCCGGGATTTCACAGTGAACGCCATTGCCGTGAACCGGCGGGGGGAGGTCCTGGACCCCTTCGGCGGCCGGGAGGACCTGGAGCGGCGGACCTTGCGGGCGGTGGGGGAGGCGGAGGAGCGGTTCCGGGAGGACGGACTGCGCATCCTCCGGGGCCTCCGCTTTGCCACCCGGCTGGGGCTGCGGATTGAGCCGGAGACAGATAGGGCCCTCCGGCGGTGCGCCCCCCTGCTGGAGCGGATCGCCCCGGAACGGATCCGGGTGGAGCTGACGGGGATGCTGTGCGGGGAAGCGGCGCTGCCGGCGCTGCTGGCCTACCCGGACGTGCTGGGCGTGCCCCTGCCGGAGATCCTGCCCTGCGTGGGCTTTGACCAGAGGAGCCCATACCACTGCTGGGACGTGTGGGAGCACACCGCCCGGGCCGTGGCCGCAGCGCCCCCGTGGCCGGCGCTGCGCTGGGCCCTGCTGCTCCACGACCTGGGTAAGCCGGACGCCTTCTCCCTGGACGGGGAGGGCCGGGGCCACTTCTACGGCCACTGGCGGCGGAGCGCGGCCCTGGCGGAGGGGATTCTGGACCGGCTCCGCTTTGACAGCCAAAGCCGGAAGACCATCCTCACCCTGGTGGAGCGCCACGACTGCGAGCTCCCCCTGAGCGAGAGGAGCGTGCGGCGGAACCTGAATCGGTACGGGGAGGAAACGCTGCGGCTGCTGCTGGCGGTGAAGCGGGCGGACAATCTGGCCCAGGCGGAGGCCTACCGGGACAGGCAGGTCCTCCTCCGCCAGTGGGAGGACCTGCTGGAACTGGTGCTCCAGGAGGGGGGGTGCTTCTCCCTCCGGCAGCTGGCGGTCCGGGGGGGAGATCTCACCGGGCTGGGCCTGGAGGGGCCGGCGGTGGGCCGGGCCCTGGAGGCGCTTCTGGAGCAGGTCATGGACGGCCGGCTGCCCAATGACCGCGGAATTTTACTGGAGTATGCAAAGGAGAAACTGCTATGACCTATTTAGGCGCGCACCTGTCCTCCTCGGGCGGGTTTTATAAGATGGGGAAGGCGGCCCTGGCCATTGGGGCCAACACCTTCCAGTGCTTTGTCCGCAACCCCCGGGGGGCCCGGGCCAAGGCTGTTGATCCGGCGGATCTGGGCAGGCTGCGGGAGCTGATGGCGGAGAACCGCTTCGGCCCCATTGTGGCCCACGCCCCCTACATCATGAACCCCTGCTCCAAGGACGAGGGCATCCGAGCGCTGGCGGCGGAGATGATGGCCGGGGATCTGGCGCTGATGGAGCACCTGCCGGGCAACTACTACAACTTCCACCCGGGCAGCCACGTGGGCCAGGGGGTGGAGACCGGGTGCCGCCAGATCGCGGACATGCTGGACCGGGTGGTCCAGCCCGAGCTGCAAACCACAGTGCTGCTGGAGACCATGGCCGGCAAGGGCAGCGAGATCGGCGGGAAATTCGAGGAGCTGCGGACCATCCTGGACATGGCCCAATGCGGGGACCGGCTGGGGGTGTGCCTGGACACCTGCCACGTCTCCGACGGGGGCTACGACGTGACAAACCATCTGGACCAGGTGCTGGAGGCGTTTGACCGGATCATCGGCCTGGACCGGCTCAAGGCGGTCCACGTCAACGACAGCATGAACCCCCTGGGGGCCCGGAAGGACCGCCACGCCCTCATCGGCCAGGGGACCATCGGCACGGAGGCCATTGTGCGCATCATCGCCCACCCGTCCCTGAGGCATCTCCCCTTCCTCCTGGAGACCCCTACCGACGACAAGGGCCACGGGGAGGAGATCGCCATGCTGCGCAGGCTGCTGGGGGAGGCGTGAGGCTCTGAACGGCGGGCCGGAAAGAGAGAATTTTCCCCCGCCGCCAGATTCTTCTTGCAAATCCTTCCAATCGCGGTATAATAGAGATATCAACCCCCTGTGGGGCCATCCTGAGAGGAGAGGTGAATTTCATGGACACGGAGAAAACCAAAAAGAAGATGCTGCTGGCGGTGATCCAGGGCGACGACTACGCGGAGACTGTGGACGATCTGAACCGGAGCGGGTTCTTTGCCACGGTCCTCAGCTCCACCGGCGGATTTCTGAAGAAGCGGAGCATGACGCTGATGATCGGTGTGGAGGAGCATCAGATGCAGGACGTGCTGGATATCCTCAAGCGGTGCGCCGGACGGCGGCAGCAGATGACCTACTCCAACCTGTCCATGTCTGCGGGAGGGCCCAACCCCTCCATCCCCATGATGCCCGTGCAGATGAGCGTGGGCGGCGTGGTGGTGTTTGTCATGGATCTGGAGGACATCCATAAGTATTAACAAAGGGCTCTGGACGCCGGCATGGGGCGTTCCAGCCATCTTGAACCTGTATTCACAGCCGTTGAATGGGGCTTGGCGGCTCTTTTACCGCCACTCTTCGTTAAATTTTCTTGCCATCCGTCAGGATTCTGCAACGGGCGCATCGAGCGCCCGTGCAGAATAATCGTGCATGACCCCTCGATGGGGTCATTGCACGATATGGATGCCTGCGAAAATTTGCCTTGATTGACGGCAGAATCTTCCGCCAATCCCTCATTCCCCGGCTATGAATACAGGTTCTTGAACCGCCCGCCGGGAGAATGTCCCGGCGGGCGGTTCCTCTTTGCCCGGGGGCGCATACACTGGAGCAGAGGGGGGATGTGTATGAAACGAACCATCGCTGTGCTGGGCGGCGACATGCGGCAGGTGTGCCTGACCCGGCTCCTGCTGGAGGACGGCCTGGACGTGGTGAGCTGGGGACTGGAGCAGGGGGACGGACCCAATCCGGTGCCCCTCAATCAGGCCCTGGAGGCGGGGCTGGTGCTGCTGCCGCTGCCGGTGTGCCGGGCGGGGAACCTGAATCTTCCGCTGACGGACACGGAGTTGAGCGCGGAGCAGCTCTGGCCCCGCCTGCGCTATGACCAGCTGCTGCTGGGGGGCATGACGGAGGAGCTGAGCGGCCGGCTGATGACGGACTTCGGTCTGACCCTGCTGGACTACTATGACCGGGAGGAGACCCAGATCGCCAACGCCGTGCCCACGGCGGAGGGGGCCCTCCAGCTGGCCATGGAGGCCACGGACCGCACCATCCACGCCAGCCGCTGCCTGATTATCGGCTATGGCAGGATCGGAAAGCTCCTGGCCCGGCTGCTGCCGGCCATGGGGGCCCGGACGGCGGTGTCCGCCCGGCGCTACAGCGATCTGGCGTGGATTGAGGCCGCCGGCTGCCGGGGCCTGCGCACTGCGGCCCTGGCCGGGGAGCTGGGAGAGTTTGACCTCATCTTCAACACCGTGCCCTCCCTCGTCCTGGACGCCGCCCGGCTGCGGGAGACGAAGGCGGACTGCGTGATTCTGGAGCTGGCCTCCGCCCCCGGCGGCGTGGACTTTGACGCCGCCAGAGCGCTGGGCCGCCGGGCCATCCGGGCCCCCAGCCTTCCGGGAAAGGTGGCTCCCCGCAGCGCCGCCGCGGCCATCCGGGACAGCGTGTATCACATATTGGAAGAACGAGGTGAGCCCATTTGAAAAAAGAACGAGTGGGATTTGCACTGTGCGGCTCCTTCTGCACCCACGCCCAGGTGCTCGGGGAACTGGAGAGGCTGTGCGGGGAATATGAGACAGTCCAGCCCATTGTCTCCGACATCTGTGCCCGGACGGACACCCGCTTCGGCGCGGCGGAGGACCTTCTCTCCGCCCTGGAGCGGCTGACGGGACATAGGGTCATCCACACGGTCCGGGACGCGGAGCCCATCGGCCCCAAAGGCCTGCTGGACATACTGGTCATCGCCCCCTGCACAGGCAACACCCTGGGCAAGCTGGCCGGCGGCATCACCGACACCGCCGTGACCATGGCCGCCAAGTCCCACCTGCGCAACCAGCGGCCGGTGGTGATCGCCATGGCCTCCAACGACGGCCTCAGCGGCGCGGCCAGGAACATCGGGGAGCTGCTGGTGCGGAAGGGGTACTACTTTGTGCCCTTCGGCCAGGACGATCCGGAGAGAAAGCCCTGCTCCCTGATGGCGGATTTCTCCCTCATCGGCGAGACCGTCCAGGCGGCCCTGGAGGGGCGGCAGATCCAGCCTATTCTACGCACATATCGTCAAATAGCTTGAAAAACAGCGCTGCTGTTTTTCAGGCGGGCAAAGCCCGCCATCGTGTTCCACACGCTGTATTTGACGATGAAATCCAAACCAAGGCCGCGAAAGCGGCCTGCCCAGGCTTTCAG
Organism: uncultured Clostridia bacterium; assembly: GCA_947365965.1. Classification (GTDB taxonomy): domain Bacteria; phylum Bacillota; class Clostridia; order Oscillospirales; family Oscillospiraceae; genus Pelethomonas. The sequence goes on along the minus strand of CANAZG010000067.1, from coordinate 4,201 downwards.
CCTGGGCGCTTGAAAAGAAGCTCCGCTTCTTTTCAAGTTGTTTGATGATAACGGTGCGAGACAGGCGGCGGAACCATCCGCCGCCTGTTTCCACTTTGTAAACCTTTGTTTCCCCATTGTTCCTGAAGGTTTACAGGTTCGTCAGGATTTTCCGTCCTCTCTGTGGTACACTGGCCTCAGCAAAAGGAAAGGACGGATGGTACGTGAGCGGAAACGAGAGCTATGACGTGCGCAGAATGATTCCTATCCGACGGGGGCCGCTGCGCCGCCGCCTGGGGATGGCCTGGTACGCGGGAAGGCGGTATCTGCTGTGGACCTTCGGCAACTACCGCTTCGCGCAGGCCCGGGAGACGGGGGCCAGCCTGCCCTATGTCCACGCCTCCCACGCCACGCCTCTGCTGCGGCAGCTGCGGGATGTGGACATGCGCTATCAGTACAACAAGATCACCAACCTGCGCTTGGCGGCGGCCCGGCTGGACGGGCTGGTGCTGCGCCCCGGGGAGACCATGAGCTACTGGAAGCTGATCGGCCGGCCCACCTATGAGAAGGGGTATCTGGACGGGCTGGTGCTCTACTGCGGCCGCTTTGACTACGCCGTGGGCGGCGGGCTGTGCCAGCTGAGCAACCTGCTGTTCTGGATGACCCTCCACACGCCGCTGACCGTGGTGGAGCGGTACCGCCACAGCCACGACGTGTTCCCGGACAGCGGCCGCACCCAGCCCTTCGGCAGCGGGGCCACCTGCGCCTACCCCCACCGGGACCTGATGATTACCAACGACACCGCCCAGACCTTCCAGCTGCGGCTGCGGGTGGGGGAGGAGCGGCTGGAGGGGGAGTGGCGGTGCGACTACGAGCCCTACGTCCGCTACCGGATCGTGGAGCGGGACCACCAGATCCGGCCGGAGTTCTTTGGCGGCTACAGCCGCCACAACAAGCTCTACCGGCAGATGCTCAACCCGGAGGGGGAGGTGCTGTGGGAGGAGCTGGCGGTGGAGAACCACGCGCTGATGATGTACAGCCCTCTGCTGGCGGAGCGCCTGGCATAGGGAAAACCGATAAACAGGCTCTAAAAGTCAAGCCGGCGGGGTGGGCTTACCCTGCCGGCTTTGCGTCTGTCCGCCCGCAGGGGGCGGCGGCGCGGGAAAGAAATCTTGCCATGGGGGCGGTGCGGTGCTATAATATCCGGGCTGGAACGAGAAAAACAACAGGAAAGCGATGGATAACGCCATGTCTCTATGGGACTTTTTGTCTGCGTTTTTGGACACCTTGACAGGGCATCTGGCGCTGACGGCCTGCCTGCTGGCGGTGACGGATGAGCGGGCGGTGGGGCGGAGGCTGAGGCGGTGGCCGCCCCTGCTCCTCTCCCCCCTTGCGGCCACCCTGCTCTCCGCAGGGCTGGCCGCCTCCTTTCCGTGGCTGGGGATGACCCACTACTTCATCGTCTCTCTGGCCATCCTGGCCATGGTTACCCTCTGGGTGAAGTGGGCCTGGGGATTCGGATTCTGGCGGGCCCTGGCCGCCGTCTGTATGGCGTCTGTTTTTCAGGCGGCCGACGCCACCCTGTCCTGGATGCTGTACCTGGAGCTCCCTGTGGGGGAGCGCTTCCGGTTTATGGCGGCCATGGGGCTCCACCTGGGGATCGGCATAGCCGTCGCCCTGCTGCTGTACCGGCTGCGGTTCGACGCGTGGTTCCGCCTGCTGCTGGACGGTGAGACCGCCCCCTGGCGGACGGCCCTCCTGCTGTTTGCCCTGGAATCGGTGATGGAGGCGCTCCTCCGGCTGGCCGGGGGCATTGAGACCCGGTTTTTGCCGCTCTACTACCTGCTGGTGCTGGCGATGGTGGTCCTGATAGCCGCCCTGGTAGTCTATCTGGCCCAGCGGCTGGACGCGGCCCGGAAAATACAGGCCCAGCGGGACGTGATCGCCCAGCAGCGGATCTACGAGCAGAGCCTGGAGGGCATCCGCCAGGAGGTGCGGGCCTTCCGCCACGACTACAAAAATCTCCTGGCCGGCCTTTCCCAGCAGGCCGGAGAGGGGGAGCTGGAGGGGCTGCGCCGCACCCTCTCGGAGCTGGACGCCGGGTTTGACCGGCGGCTGGGGCAGAGGATCCAGGCCTCCGCCCAGCTGGGGAATTTGCAGATCCCGGAGGTCAGAAGCCTCCTTTTAACCAAGCTCGCCGCCATGGGGGAGCGGGGGACGGCCTGCCGGCTGGAGGTCCTCTACCCGGTGACGGCTGTGGGGATGGACGTATGGGATTTCGTCCGCTGCTTGGGCATCCTGGTGGACAACGCATCGGAGGCCGCGCTGGAGACGGACAGGCCCTGGGTGGAGCTGCTGCTGCTGGCCCAGGATGGGCGGGTCCATCTTCGGGTGTCCAATTCCTATGGGAACCCCATTGAGCCGGGACAGATGTGGCGCGAGGGCTGGTCCACCAAGGGGGAGGGACGGGGGCTGGGCCTTGCCAGCTACCGGCGGATCCTGGAGGGCTATCCCAACGCCTCCTCCTGCACCAGCTGGGACAGGGGCGTATTTGTGCAGGAGCTGACTGTGGAGGCCAAGCGATGATAGAGATTTACCTCTGTGACGATGAGGACGCGGTCCGCCACCAGATCCGGACCGCCCTGGAGTGGAAGATTCTTGTGGAGAACTACGATATGAAGGTGGCCTGCAGCGCCCGCCGCGGGCAGGAGCTGCTGGAGGCGGCAAAGGACTGCCGGCAGGGCATCTACTTCCTGGACGTGGATCTGAAGGACAGGGAGTGGGACGGCTTCCGGCTGGGACAGGAGCTGCGGCGGCGGGACCCCCGGGGCGTCCTGGTGTACATCACCGGCTATGGGGATCTGGTCTGGCGCACGTTCCAGTACCACCTGGAGGCCTTTGACTACATTGTCAAGGAGCCGGAGCGGATCGGGCCGTCGGCGTCGCGGTGCCTGGAGGAGATCCACACCCGGCTGCTGGCCGGGCGGCAGGCCCCGGCGGAGATGTTCACCCTGCGGACCGGCGATATGGTGCGCCACGTCCCCCTGCGGGATATCCTCTTTTTTGAGACCGCGTCCGCGCCCCACCACGTTCTTCTCCACACCGCCGGCAGCCGGATGGATTTTCTGGGCAGCCTCAACGAGCTGGAGACGCAGCTGGGGGAGCCCTTCATCCGCACCCACCGGGCCTATCTGGTAGCGGCGGACAAGATCGAGGCGGTGGACTTCAGGCACAATAAGCTGTGGGCCGGCGGTCATGAGTGCCTGCTGTCCCGGGCCGGAAAGGCGGCGCTGCGCAGAAAAACGGGAGGGAGCCAGTGAGGCTCCCTCCCGTTCCATTCAGGAAATTTTGCTGTTCATTCAGGAAATTCAGCCCACAGGGCCCCGCTCATGTGGTAATGTGTGCACCGTCAGAGGGGGAGAGGAGGTGAGCGTATGGCAAAGGACCGCTTTGTGGAGGTCTACTCCCAGGGCATTGCGAACGTGGCAAGGATCCTGGTGGATACGGAGACCGGCGTAAACTACCTCCTGGGTTCCCACGATCTGGGGGCGGGCGCCGGTCTGACCGTCCTGGTGGACCGGAAGGGCAGGCCCGTGGTCACCCCCGTCAAGCAGACGGCCGCTGGGGAATGGCGTCCATAGAAATCAAACCATAAATAGCAAGGGAGAAATGAAAGATGAAAGGCAAAGTTACCCTGAAAGAGCTGGTAGGAACCAAGATCGTTTACGCGTTGCTCCTCATCGTCTATTACTGGATGTGGGCAAGACGGGACTGGCATGACTACTATGAGGTGATCCAGCATACGGTTGCCGTCTTTACCATTCTTTTTGCGGCATTGCAGGCAAGCCGTCTTCGCAGGTACAGTAAGGAGGAAAAGGACCAGCCGGCGATAGAAACGCTGCGCAGGATAGATGCCATCGGACTGAAGCTCATGGTGGCCGCCGCAATTATCATCGCCTTTGCCTGCGCGGTGGGGGCCATAGGCGGACCGGCGGCGGGCTACGGGCTGCTGGGAATGATCCTGGTATTATCGGTGCTGCGGTTCATCCTGTTCTGCGGGATGTACCAAAGGGGAGCCTGAGAGGGCGCTGCCTCACAGAATCAGCAACAGCCCCAGGGCGATCAGCAGCTCCTCGTCCTCTCCCTCCCGGAAGAGGAGATAGATGATGAGCAGGAGGATCAGGTCCCCCGCGTCGATGCTGTCCAGGTGGAAGCGGCTGAG
>CANAZG010000066.1 GCA_947365965.1 uncultured Clostridia bacterium | reverse complement strand
ACAAGGTGGATCTTACCGCCATATATCAGCCTTGCAGCCTTACACATCTGCTTGGGACCGACAACCTGGGGAGGGATACACTGACCCGGATCATTTATGGTTCGAGGGTGACGTTGTCTATCAGCTTTGCCGGCGTGTTTGCGGGCTCCTTCTTAGGGGTCATACTGGGGGTCTGTGCAGGATATTACGGCGGAGTGATCGACTCGGTCCTGTCACGCATTATGGATATTCTGCTGTCCTTTCCCACTCTGCTGATGGCGATTGCTGTCGTTGCGATTCTGGGCAGCGGCGTACAGAATACGATTATAGCCATAGGTTTCTCTTCTATCCCCACCGTTGCGCGCATGGTGCGAAGCATTGTCGTAAGCATCAAAAATGCGGAATATGTACAGGCCTGCCATGTGATGGGCATTTCTCATTTTCGCATTATTACTACTCACATTATACCTAATTCCATGTCACAAATCATTGTTAACACAACTTTGAACCTGGGGACAGGCATATTGTCCGCATCGTCTCTTTCATTCCTGGGGCTGGGCGTTGTCCCCCCAAATCCTGAGTGGGGAGCTATGCTCTCTACCGCTCGAGAGGTACTGCGGACCTTTCCTCTAGCTGCGCTGGCACCTGGTGTAGCAATTACCCTGGTCGTTCTCAGCTTCAGTCTGGTAGGCGATGGGTTGCGCGACGCGTTGGATCCGAAGTTAAAAAACAGTTAGGTAATTAGGAGGTGAGCCCTTGGAACAGGCCAATATTGTTCTTCAGGTCCGGGATTTAAAGACCTATTTTTACACTGTAGACGGTATTGTCCCCGCAGTTGACGGCGTCAGTTTCTCTCTCCATGAAGGGGAAACTTTGGCGGTTGTAGGGGAGTCTGGCTGCGGGAAAAGCGTCACATCTCTTTCCATTCTTCGTCTGATAGAAAAGCCTGGAAAAATTGTAGAGGGAGAGATCCTATATAGGGGTAAGGATTTAGTAAAATTGTCAGAGCGGCAAATGGAAAAAATTCGCGGAAACGAAATCTCTATGATTTTCCAGGAGCCCATGACATCCTTAAACCCGGTATTTCCCGTGGGATATCAGATCATGGAGTCCCTTCAGGTTCACCAGAAGTGTGACAAAAATACCGCTCGAGAAAAAGCAATCCAGCTCCTGGGAATGGTGGGCCTGCCTACCCCCGAAAAGTATGCGGATAATTTTCCGCATCAGCTCTCCGGCGGAATGCGCCAGAGAGTGATGATTGCAATGGCTCTGGCCTGTAGCCCGAAGATCCTCATTGCGGATGAACCGACGACAGCACTTGATGTGACCATCCAAGCTCAGATCTTACGGCTTATAAATAGTATCCAGCAGGAGACGAAAACCTCAATCCTGATGATTACCCATGATCTGGGAATTGTTGCACAGGCTGCGCAGAGCGTCATGGTCATGTATGCGGGGCAGATGGTAGAATATGCGGACGTGCGTACTATTTTTAAGAATCCACAGCACCCGTATACAAAAGGACTGCTGCGCTCCGTACCTAAGCTGACAGAGGAGCAGGATACCCTATATAATATCAAGGGCAGCATCCCTAGTGCCTATAATTATCCAAAGGGTTGCCGGTTTAGTCCCCGCTGTGAACATTACACACCTGCATGTGATAACAGGGTCCCGGATATTGTCCAGACTGAGCCCGGCCATTTGGTAAGGTGCATCCATGTGAACCGGGAAAAGTAGCCCTGCCGCTACTCTTTGCAGATTTTCTATAGGAGGACGCACATGGATAATTCGTTGTTGGAGCTTAAAGATGCGAAGATGTACTACTCCGTAAAAGTGCGGGAAAAGGGAAAATTCTTCGCAGAACATAAATTTGTACGTGCTGTAGACGGCGTGTCCTTTACCGTGAAGAAGGGGACTACTCTTGGAATTGTAGGGGAGTCCGGCTGTGGAAAATCCACGGTTGGAAAAATGATTGTTAAGCTGCTCCATCCAACCTCCGGCAGCATTTATTACGAGGGGAAGGATATTTTTACTCTGACAAAAGAAGAGGACCGCCAATTTAAGGAAAAGGTACAGATCATTTTCCAGGACCCCTATTCCTCCCTGGATCCATGTTTCTGCGTCGGCCGCATTATTGCGGAGCCGATGGTCGGCCGAGGGTACACAGCAGAGCAGCAGAGGAATCGGGTATTGGGGCTAATGCAGGAGGTTGGAATGAAGGAAGACCAGTACGGACGCTATCCGCACGAGTTTTCCGGAGGACAGCGCCAACGGATTGGGATTGCTCGAGCCCTTGCGCTTAACCCAGAACTTGTTGTCTGTGATGAGCCTGTTTCCGCGCTGGATGTGTCCATTCAGGCACAGGTCCTAAATTTGATGCAGCAGCTTCGGCAAAAACATCATCTTACCTATGTTTTCATTTCACATAATCTGAGCGTAGTGAAGTATTTCTGTGATGAGATTGTAGTGATGTATCTTGGAAATATAGTGGAGCGCGCAAAAAAGGATGAGTTGTTCCGGAACTATCAGCATCCCTATACGGAGGCGCTTCTGTATGCTGTCCCAGTACCGGATCCGGATGTGGAAAGCATGCAAAATATTATCGCGGGTGAGGTGCCCAGCACAATGGAAGAGATTCAGGGATGCGTTTTCTCCTCTCGCTGTAAATTTGCCAGTAAGGAGTGCAGAGAACAACGGCCGGCATTAAAAGAAATATGTCCTGGGCATTTTGTTGCATGTCATAGACGATAAACAGAGAGGATGTTATTTATGTACGATTTGCTGATTAAGAACGGAACATTAATGGATGGAACAGGGGCCGATGCCCGATCGGCTGATATTGGCATTATCAACGGACGGATTGCAGCCATTGGAGATCTACAGAACGAGCAGGCAGGACAGGTGCTGGACGCGGCAGGGAAAGTGGTTGTTCCAGGATTTATTGACATGCATTCCCACGCGGATAATATTATTTTGGGATATCCCCAGATGGAGAGTATGCTGCATCAGGGAATTACTACCTTTGTCGGCTGCCAGTGTGGACATTCCATCGCTCCAGTAGGCGGGCGTTGGGAGGGCTCTCAGGCATTATTTCATTTGATGGATAAGGCCTCTGACAAACTCTTTCCCGACATGTACAACAAAGACTACTACGCGGATACGGCGAAAATTCTCCCCTTGGTGGAGGATGAATTTGGGTTCTCGCCCACCTGGAAAACAATGGGGGATTTTTTGGACGAGGTGGATAAAAAGGGGCTGTCCGGAAATATGATCGTTCTCTCCGGCTACAATACGCTTCGTTTACTGGAGTCAGAGCCGGACTATCCGCGGCCACTGACATGCCGGGAAAAGGACAAAATAAAGGGACATATCCGGGAGGCAATGGATGCTGGAGCTTTTGGATTGTCTACCGGCTTGGACTACGCTCCCGGTGCCTTCTGCGGCACAGAGGAGTTGGTTGAGATGGCCGCAGAGCTAAAACCCTACGACGGCATATACTTCTCCCATTGGAGGAAGACCGGGTTGCGTGCGGGAACGCCTAAAAAGCAAAAAAAGATTGAGGGAATCAAAGAGGCGATGGAGATTGGACGCCGAAACGGAGTGCAGGTGGAGATTTCACACCTGTCCAACGGATTCGATATTTTTCCCTCACGGGATGACTATATGCATGTTGCCGCGGCAGAAAGAACCCTCCAAATTATTGACGAATACGCGGCCAGCGGACTGCGTGTCAACTTCGACGTGATTCCCAACATCACTGGCGGCACCATTTTGATGTCTGATTTGGCCGCCTATTTTCGCCCCTGGGTTCTCTATGCCAATGGTCTCTCTCTGTTTATTAGGAACCTGCGCCATCCAGATTACCGCAGGCAGATTTCTGATTATATTTATGCAGGGAAATACTTTACCATCAATCCAAACGCCCAACCGGACTGGGATGAATGGATGTCAGTTATCCAATCCCGTAACAGCGGCTATATGGGTAAGAGTATTCATGAAATTGCCCTTGAAAAAAATATCTCCAGCCTGAATGCTTGTTTCGACTTAATGATGGAAGAGCCCGATATCAAGATATTTATGGCATCCCACTCTATGAACATTCATGCGGTACGGACGTACCTGCGTCATCCGTTGGCCACTGTGGGTAATGATACCTTTGTATTTGATCTGACAGGTTCATTGCACTATGATCCAGAATTTCCCAGGGCAAAGCCTAATCCCAATACGTACTGTGGATTTATAAAGTATTTGACGGAACTAGGCATGCCTCGCATGGAGGACTCCATTCAGAAAATGAGCGGCAAAGCGGCAGAAATATTAGGACTGACGGACCGCGGCTTTCTCAAGGAAGGATACCGTGCGGATATTGTTGTGCTGGATTTGCGTAATCTTGCCACAAATGAAAACTATGTGGAGCCGCGTACCTATCCCAGCGGTGTGGAACACGTTCTAGTTAACGGCGAATTTGTCCTGAAAGACGGCACACATACCGGTAAGCGTCCCGGCGGAACCATACGCCGGCAGACAAGATAATTCTCCAGCTTTTTGTGGAACAACGAAACACCCCTGGCAGAGTAGTCGCTCTGCCAGGGGTAAAACATCTTTAAGCATCTGGATCAGAGAGCCATCGGATGTTATCTTGACCTTGGTTTTTCAATTCTTTCCGCAAAATACTCAGGAATAATTTGGCTAGAGAAGAAAAGGCCCGATGAGATTTTTTAATCAATCCAATTTCCGCTTCCACAGTAGGAGAGAATAGGGGTACACAGGCGATATTGTAAGCCCTTGCGTATGATTTGTGGTGGTTATAAGCAAATATAAATGCTTTGGTATCTGAAATTAATTGGTAGGCTGCGTCCCGGTCTGTGGTAATAATTGCTTTGGAATAGATGGAGCGGTTAAGCAGACTAAATTCATCAAGATATTTGAGGCTCTCGCTTTCTTCCTCTACCGCCGGATGAAAATGGATATATGTGTAGTTGCGCAGATCGTCTAGAATGAGGGCGTCTTTCTGGGCAAGGGGGTCATCCTTACTGAGCAGAACCGACAAGTTGGTGGTGCAGATTCGCTGGTATTCCATACCCTTAGAGTGAATGGCATTTAACCAGAATTCTTTGTGATCATTTCCCAGCCAGATAATTCCCAACTCACTTTTTCCGGCATCCACATTTTGGATGACCTCCGGCGTGCTCATGTTGTTCATGGAAAAATGTTTTACAGGCTCATCTGGATGGAGTTTGCAAAGCTTTACAAAGGCTTCGCTTATGAAGGTGCTGTGGATGGTTGCGATTTTTAGGGAGGTTTGATTTTTTTCATCAACAAAATTTATTTTTTTTATTTCCCGGAACTGATGGACGATCGAATTCGCATAGGTCAGAAAGCGCCTTCCCTCAGAAGTTAGTTTAACCCCCTTGTGACTGCGAATAAAAATGGTGATTCCCAATTCATCCTCTAATGAGTTCACAGCCTTAGAAAGCGTCGGCTGCGATATATAGAGAATCTGTGCCGCTTGATTGAAGGAGCGGTTCTTCTCAATCTCTATTACATAGATTAGCTGCTGGATTGTCAAGATCTCATCCCCCGCTCTCCAGTGAACTGTTTTCTTACTATAAATATAAGCAAAGTTGAGAAGAAAGTCAAGTGCATGTCGCTGGCTTAAAGGGCAGCGCGGATTGGTATTAGTCTTATTTTGGGCCTAAAAAGTGAGAAGTCATGTATGTCAGAAATAATCCTGCATGTATAAATGGCGGCAATATATGAGGGAGCCCACGATGTTGAGGATATTGGGGCATTAAAGAACATCCCCATGGGCACTTTCGTTACGTAGACAAGTATAGACATATTTTATAAGAATATGAATTAATGCGATTATCCTTTTTCAAACAATGCGTGTATAATAAAGGTACAAACTTAATTTTAGGAGGTAATAGAAAAATGAGCGAACAAGCTAAAAGCCTGATGCAGAACGGGTATGTGGTTGACTGCCTGTTCCACGACATGATCGAAGATCCTCCGCTCCACTGTACGGCGGATAGGACGCTCGTGGATATGGTGTTAGAGGGAGGTGTGACTACAGTCAGCACTACGATCAAAGCAGATACATATGGAACACTGGGGTTTATGGACCTTTGTCGGGAACTCTATCAGTACTACCTTTTTGAGGAGACCCTTTCTAATAAAGCCAAGCTGATATATACCTACCAGGACATCGTGGATGCAAAAAAAGCGGGCAAATTAGGGATCATAATGAGCACTCAGGGTGCAGATGTGATTGAAAATGATATTCGGCTTATCTCCATGGCATATAAACTTGGCCTACGGATTGTACAAATTACTTATAATCAGAACGGACATATCGGTAGCGGTGTTTTCGAACCCACGGATCTAGGCCTTACTCGATTTGGACAGCAGGCTATTTACGAAATGAACCGGGTTGGCATGTTGATTGATCTGTCCCATGTAGGATACAAGACAACCATGGATGCTATGGCAGTAAGCAAGAAACCTGTTGTCTTTTCGCATTCCAGCGTAAAGGCTTTGTGCAAGAACCGGCGTAATCTGGCAGACGATCAGATCAAGGCCTGTGCTCAAACCGGTGGCGTGATTTGCCTGTGCCCCCACAGCGTTTTCTGCACAGATGAGAATTCCATACCGGATGTAGATGTGTTTATTAATCACATGAAATATGTCGCAGACCTAGTTGGCGTGGAGTATATTGGCATTGGTACGGATCGCTTTGTCCAGCCGACACTGTTGCATCTAATGTCTCGTACAGAGTTTAGTCGCACTCTGCCGGGATTCTTTGGGCCCTACGGTGTGGAAAACAAGCAAGTGACGGGTTTTAATCACTTTAACGACTGGGAAAATCTGGCAGATAATATGTTGCGCCGCGGTTTCAGCGAGTCGGATGTCGGCAAAGTCCTGGGCAACAACTTGATGCGGGTATTTAAAGACCTCTGGATGTAAATGAGCGAATAATTTATGGCATAAAGGATATTGCGGTCCAGGCCATCCTATCGGATCGGCCTGGACCGCTCTGCTGCTGTTATTCGTCCTGGGTGGCAGGGAGGCCCTCGCCGTCCTCACACGGCTCCTCTCCGCCTTGGCTGGGGAACTCTGGGGGTGGAGGCCGCTGCCCTCGGAAGGGGGCTCACAGAGGCCGGTACCGGCTTCCTTGCTGGACTGCCCACCTCCGGATCCGGGACATCTTCCACAGCTTGCCGCTCCGCCGTCTCCAGGACCTCCTCGATCAGGCCCAGCACGAACTCCCGCTGGGTCAGCTTACGGCCAGTGCGGGCTGTCTCACGCTCCAGGTGCGCCTTGATCCGCAGGAACAGGTCCTCCGGGATCTGGAAGGCCATCATTCTGCTGTTGTTCGCCATGATCGTCTTACCTCTATTTCTTTCATTTCGAAGTATTCGATAAGCAACTGGGTGATGTACTCCGCTGTGGTCAGGCCAGACTGCTTGCCTTTACGAAAGACTAAACTCGGAGTGGTAGGGAGTTCGACTCACCTTATTGAGAAAAAAGGGTTTTTGCATCTCCGGTTTTGTTATTTTGAAAAAACAGAGTCGGATTTTTAGTTTTCAGACTTTTTGAGCTATATTTTCCTGATTTCTTCGTATTTGCACAAAAACACCGCATTTCATGCGGCGTTTTTTGCTGTGCATCTTTTTTATCAACACATTTTGGTCCCCCGACCGATTTCAAATCCGAACTTTTAATCTCATAGAAAGTGACCCGTTCCGAGCCTTCCTTGTAGTTGAAGGTAATCAAAATGCAGTCATCGAAAATTGTGACCGAGTTCACAAAGCTGTCAATCAGCCGCCGTTCTTCTAGCTGCGCCACATCCAGAGTACGGAACTGACAAATCCAATAGGTCACATCCTCACGGGAGAGCAGAGGATGCTTCATCTCCTCCTGGATGATTTGCAGCTCAATTTTCTGCTTGGCGTCCTCCAGTTCATCCAGCCGCTGCTTGGTGGAGGCGTTGATGATACCGGCCTGGATCACGTTGAGCATATTTGTGATGCCGCGCTCCGCATCCTCCAACTGTTTCCGCAAAGCGGGGAGGGCACTGCTCTCACGGCCCTGCAAGTCCATTACCGCATCTGTTATGTATTCCACAAAGGCGTCATCCATGATTTTCGCCATCACCGAATTGACAACAGCATTTTCCAACGGCATTTTTTTGACGCTATTGTGCTTGGCGCTGGTACCGCTCTCGCCCACCATCATGGCCCCACAGGCGCCGCAGAATAATTTGGTCGTCAGCAGATAGTCGTCTTCCGCCTTATGCCGGGCGGGGGCCTTTTTGTTTTTCGCCAGCTTGTTCTGTACCCGGTCAAAGAGATCCTGGGGAACGATGGAAGGGATGCCGTTGGGGATAACGATCTCCCGATATTTGTACTCGCCCAGGAACTTCCGATTGTGGAGGATTGCCGCCACAAAGTTGAGGTCAATGGCCTTACCCCGGACTGTCGTGACGCCTGTATCATTGAGGTAATCCCGTATCTCTTTCATGGTAGCGCCATTGTCGTAGCGGGTGAACATCTCCAGCACCACAGGCGCGGTACGAGGGTCGATCTGGTAGTGGCGTTCGCTGTCGATGGTGTAGCCGAAGGTGGGTGTGCCGCCGTTGTATTTGCATTTTAGAGCGTTCTCTGTATGACCCCGGATGACCTTCTCCGCCAACTCCGCGGAGTAATATTCCGCCATGCCTTCCAGCAGAGATTCCAGGATGATGCCTTCCGGCCCTTCAGAAATATTCTCTGTGGCGGAGAGGACTTTGACGCCGTATTTTTTGAGCTGCGATTTGTATCGGGCACTGTCATAACGGTTGCGGGCAAAGCGGTCCAGTTTCCAGATCAGGACTACATCAAACAACCCCTTGGCACTGCCCTTTATCATTCGCTGGAAGTCCGGACGATTGTCGGTCTTGGCGGACAAGGCCCTGTCGATATAGGTGCGGACAAGGGTAATCTCGTTCTTTTGGCAGTATGCGGTACACTCCCGCAGCTGGCCCTCAATGCTCTCTCCCGCTGGCTGTCGCTGGAGTACCGGGCGTAAATTACTGCTTTCATTTTTCTTTCTCGGCCTCCTCCAGCATTTTGGTCAGCACCTCTTTCAGCCTCTCGCTCATGGGGGATGCCGGATCAAAACACATATCCACGAACAGCTTAAGGTCGGGTTTGCCCTGTTCGATGTGGGGACGATGCTCATAAAGTTTGCCCTGCGGTTCATCACACCGGCCAAAAATGTAGTCCAGGGAAACATCGAAGTAGTCCGCATAGACCACAAAATTTGCCGCGCTGGGGCTGGATGTGTCACGCTCATAGCGGTCAATAGCGGATTGGCTGACACCCAGCAACTCCCCCATTCTTCTCTGCGACAGCTTCACGCTCTGCCGCAATTTTTTCAGCCGAGAACCAATCGTTTCCTTTGCCATATGCTCACCACCTTCATGTTTATAATACCGCATAATCGAAACTCTGTCAACGCGAAATAAGAGCAAAGTATAAATTTATTTTCTGCTGGGATGGGCTGGCCCAGAAAAGAAAAAGCGTCCCGCCAGGGACGCGTAGCCAGCCCCGGCACGGGGCTGATTCAGGGGGGTGGGGCTTGCCCCAACAAGTGGCAACGGAGCAAGTGTTAATACACTTGCCCTGCTTGCTACTTTTTCTCAGCTCCGGTTATTCTTTAATCATACCGAGGGAGGAGATACAGCGGGAAGAATTTTACATAAAGTCTCCGGTCAAGTAAAATGGGAAGATACCATTTATTTGATGGAGGAGGCTTACACAATGGACAGTCACATCCTGACAAACAAACAACTCATCTCATTTAAATATCAGTTAAGATCAGAAGAGCGCGAGCAGAGCACAATAGAAAAATACATACGTGAAGTGCGATTCTTCATGCGCTGGCTGGCGGGACGGCCGGTAACAGCAGAGGCTATCACTAACTGGAAAAATTATTTACGGGATGAAGACTACAAGCCGGAAACCATCAACTCCAAGCTCTCCACACTGAATAAGTTTTTCAAGTTCATGGGTTGGCAGGAGCTGCGGATAAAGTACCTAAAAATCCAGAGAAAGCTATTTCGCGGCACAGAGAAGGAGCTGACCAAAGAGGAATACCTTCGCCTTTTGGAAACAGCTAATCACTTGGGTAAGGCACGGCTTGCTCTGCTCATCGAAACCATCTGCGCCACGGGCATCCGGGTATCGGAGGTAAAGTACATAACAGCGGAGGCCATTCAGGCAGGCCGTGCGGATATCGCGCTGAAGGGGAAGATCCGCACCATCCTGCTGCCCGGCAAGCTGTGCCGTAAGTTGCAAAAGTATGCCCAAAAGCAAAAAATAACTTCCGGCGAGATCTTTCTCACCAGAAGCGGCAGAGGCATCTCCCGCCGCCAGATCTGGGCGGAGATGAAAGCGTTATGCAAAAAAGCCGGCGTAGCACCCTCGAAAGTATTCCCCCACAACCTGCGACACCTGTTCGCCCGGACGTTCTACCGAGCCTGTCGGGATGTGACGAAGCTGGCGGATGTGCTGGGGCACTCCAGCATCGAGACCACCCGGATTTATCTCGTTTCCACCGGCATAGAACACGCCCGGCAGCTGGAGCGGCTGGGGCTTATTTCTTAAATCAAAATAGACAAAATTAATAAGTCGCCTTAAAAACGTGGTAAAAACTGGTCCTCCTGAATATCGGACCTCAAGGACTGTAGGTATCCTATCACAAAAGGTAGGGGAATGCAAGCCTATTTCCCTGTTTTTTCGCGTAACAAATCCTGCCGGTCAACAATATTAGATGACCGGCTCATATTTCTATGCCTTTTCCGGCTCCGCGCCTTCTGCGCGGGGCTTTTTGCTGCCCGCAAAGCCCCTGCAGATGGTAAAAGAAGCGCAAAAACAGGGCGGTCTATTAAGTCTGTGATGAAGTGAGAAAGGGGAAAGGTATGCCGCAAACGAGACAGCACATCCAGCGGAGCTACAGCCAGCAGCGCCAGCGGCATAGTCAGGTGGCGGACGCCGGCGTGCGCCTGACGCGGGACGGTATTGAACGGTTCATGGCAGTCTGTCAGGCAGAGGGCCGGGTGGAAGGTACATTGAAATGGTATCGCCGGGGGCTCAGTCGTCTCTATGATGACCTCCCAGAGGACAAGACGATCCGTCACGGCACCCTGGAGCACTGGCGGGAGCATCTGGTGAAGGCAGGGTACGCCCCCAGCACCATCAACAGCTATTTGTCGGTAAACAACGCCTACCTGGACTTCGTAGGCCACCGTGAGTATCAGCTGGCCAGCCAGTTGAAGCTGGAAACAGAGCCTCAGCCGGAGTTGACCCGGACAGAGTACCTGCGTTTGTTGCAAATAGCCCGTGCTCTGGACCGGGAACGTGTGTACCTTTTGGTGAAGCTATTCGGCACTACAGGCCTAACTGTACAGGAGTTAGAGAAAGTTACTGTTAAAGCGGTACAGTCCGGCAAGCTGACAGTCACCCCCAGCCGTAACAAGCAGGTACTGCGCATCCCAGAGAGCCTGCAAAGGGAACTTCTGGACTACGCTGCACGCAACGGATATATTTCCGGTCCCATCTTTCTCACCAAGGACGGTACGCCCATGAGCCGCACCTATGTGAGCACCATCATCCGGCATCTGTGCACGGCGGCGAAGGTGCCGGAGGAGAAGGGCAACCCCCGCTGCTTAAAGCGGCTGTATCAGAGCACCCGGGCCGGGATCGAGGACAACATCGCCCTGCTGGTGGAACAGGCCCATAACCGACTGCTGGAGCAGGAGCAGCTGGAGATTGGGTGGGCCGAGCAATAACGAGAGACAGAGGCAAAAAGACAGATAGAGGGAGAACGGACATGAAAGGAATCATCCTTGCGGGCGGCAGCGGGACGCGGCTGTACCCGCTGACCATGGTGACATCGAAGCAGCTGTTGCCCATCTACGACAAGCCCATGATCTTCTACCCCCTGTCCACCCTGATGCTGGCGGGGATACGGGATATCCTGATTATCTCCACACCCCAGGACCTGCCCAACTTTGAGCGGCTTCTTGGGGATGGAGACCAGTTTGGCCTCCGGCTGTCCTACAAGGAGCAGCCGTCCCCGGACGGCCTGGCCCAGGCGTTCATCCTGGGTGAGGCGTTCGTGGGAGACGATCGGTGCGCCATGATCCTTGGCGATAATATTTTCTACGGTGCAGGGCTGACATCCCATCTCCGCAGAGCGGTGGAGCGGGAGGAGGGGGCCACGGTGTTCGGCTACTATGTGGAGGACCCGGAGCGGTTCGGCGTAGTGTCGTTCGACGAGAGTGGCCGTGCGGTGTCCATCGAGGAGAAGCCGGCCCAGCCTAAGTCCAACTACGCGGTCACGGGCCTGTACTTCTATGACAAAAAGGTCTGTGAACGAGCCAAAGCCTTGCAGCCCTCGGTCCGGGGCGAGCTGGAGATCACGGACCTGAACCGGATCTACCTGGAGGAGGGCAGTCTCAATGTCATCACCCTGGGCCGTGGCTACGCCTGGCTGGACACGGGGACGGTGGACTCCCTGTCGGAGGCGTCGGAGTTCGTGCGGGTGATCGAGTCCCGAGAGGGAATACAAATCTCCGCGCCGGAGGAGATCGCCTACCGGAACGGGTGGATCACCCGTGAACAACTGGAGCAGTCCGCCGCCGCCTACGGCAAATCCCCCTATGGTGTCCATCTGCGGAAGGTGGCGGACGGAAAGTATATCTATTGAGGTGCAGGAATGAAGCTGACAGAGACAGAGCTTGCCGGCGTGTACATCGTGGAGCCGGCTGTGTTTGGAGACCACCGGGGCTTCTTCATGGAGAGCTGGTCCCAGCGGACCTTTGCGGCGGCGGGGCTGCGGTACGAATTTGTCCAGGACAACCACTCGTCCTCTGCGGTGAAAGGTACGTTGCGGGGCATTCATTTTCAGCGTGGAGAGAAGGCCCAGGCGAAGCTGGTGCGGTGTACCCGGGGCGCGGTGCTGGACGTGGCGGTGGACCTGCGGCCCAGCAGTCCCACCTATAAAAAGTGGGTGGGCGTGGAGCTGAGCGGGGAGAACAAGCGGCAGCTTCTGATCCCCCGTGGGTTCGGCCACGGTTTTGTGACACTGACGGACGACGTGGAGTTTCTCTACAAAGCGGACAACTACTACGCCCCGGAGGCGGACGGCGGTATCCGCTGGAACGACCCGGAGCTGCATATCGACTGGGGCGTGGAGCATCCCATCCTTTCGGAGAAGGACAGCCAATCCCCTTTTTTGAGAGATACCATAACGGGCTTTGAGGAGTGGTGAAAGGATGAAGATTTTAGTAACCGGCGGAGCCGGATTCATTGGCAGCAATTTCATCTTCTACATGCGGAGGAAGCACCCGGAGTATGAGCTGATCTGCCTGGATAAATTGACCTACGCGGGCAATATGGAGACGCTGGCATCCGTGATGGATGGGCCGAGTTTCAAATTCATCCGTGGGGATATCGCGGACCGGGAGGCGGTGTACGGCATCTTTGAAGCGGAGAAGCCTGATGTGGTGGTGAACTTCGCGGCAGAGAGTCATGTGGACCGGTCCATCGAGAATCCGGCGGTGTTCCTGGAGACCAACGTGATGGGAACCCAGGCGCTGCTGGACGCATGCCGGAAGTACGGCGTCCAGAGATACCACCAGGTGTCCACGGACGAGGTGTACGGGGATCTGCCTCTGGACCGGCCGGACCTGTTCTTCACGGAGCAGACGCCCCTGCACACCTCCAGCCCCTACTCCGCGTCCAAGGCCGCTGCGGACCTGCTGTGTAATGCCTACCAGCGGACCTACGGTCTGCCCATCACCATCTCCCGCTGCTCCAACAACTACGGCCCCTACCAGTTCCCGGAGAAGCTGATCCCGCTGATGATCGCCAATGCACTGGCGGACAAGCCCCTGCCGGTATACGGAGAGGGGCTCAATGTGCGGGACTGGCTGTATGTGGAGGACCACTGCGCGGCCATTGACCTGATTTTGGAGAAGGGCAAAGTAGGCCAGGTGTACAACATTGGCGGACACAATGAGATGCGCAACATTGACATTGTGAAGCGCATATTGTCGCTCTTGGACAAGCCGGAGAGCCTCATCACCTATGTGACGGACCGGAAGGGCCACGACATGCGCTATGCCATTGACCCCAGCTTTATCCATCGGGAGCTGGGCTGGCTGCCGGAGACAAGGTTTGAGGACGGAATCCAGAAGACGGTCCGGTGGTACCTGGAGAACCGGGATTGGTGGGAGAATATCATCAGCGGGGAGTACCAGAGCTACTATGAGCGGATGTACGGAAAGAGGTAAGCCGCTGATTGCCATCCTCATGGCGGTATATGAGCCAAGGATGGACTGGCTGCGGGAGCAGCTGGAGAGCCTGGAGAAACAGACCTATCCCAATCTGAAATTATATGTCCGGGACGACTGCTCCAGGACAGTGCCCTTTGAAGAAATTGAGGGGTGTGTGCGGAATTGCATCCGCTCCTTTCCCTATGAGATCCAGCGAAACGAGGAAAATCTGGGGTCCAACAGGACTTTTGAGCGTCTGACGGAGGAGGCGGAGGGCGAGTACTTCGCCTACTGTGACCAGGATGATGTGTGGCTTCCGGACAAACTGACCGTTTTACAGGAAGAGCTGGAGCACACGGGTGCTCTACTGGCTTGCTCGGATATGGTCATCATTGACGGCGAGGGAAAGCAGACGGCGGACAGCATCACCAAAATCCGGAGGCACCACAGGTTTCAGAGTGGGCAGGGATTAGCGGAGGGGTTGCTGGTTTCCAATTTTGTAACGGGTTGTACCATGCTGGTAAAAGGCGATGCGGCCAAATTTGCAGTCCCCTTTTGCCCCTATATGGTCCACGACCACTACATCGCCCTGTGCTGTTCTGCGGCAGGGGAGATTTATTCTGTCACGCGGCCGCTGATCCGCTACAGGGTGCATGGAAAAAATCAGACCGGCGTGATGGCCGGCGTGACGGACAGGGCCAGCTACCGGCGGGAGCGGATTGATCTTCCGCTGTACAAATTCCAGTGGCTGGAAGAGCATTTCCCCTATAGGGAAGAATTTCAAGAAGAGATTTCCCTGCGAAGAGAGTGGATGTATGCCCGGCAGAGCAAGGTCATATACGACAAGTCCCTTGTATGCGATGCCAGTACCTGTATCATCT
>CANAZG010000065.1 GCA_947365965.1 uncultured Clostridia bacterium | reverse complement strand
TCGTCCATATCATCACCCTACCTCATTATACCATATTTTTGTGAGACAGGCGTGTCCCGAACAGCTTTTCCGCCGCCCGCTGGACCTTGCGCAAAATCTGCGGCATCCGCTTGGATATAGTGGACCTGTCACAACCCAGCTCAGCGGCAATGTCGATTTGGGGCATCTGCCTAATAAGGTATCTTTTGGCGATCTCCGTATCGTCAATGCCCAGATTTGCCTCGTAGATTGCCTGCTCCAGATCGGAGCGCAGCAGCTCGTCCAAGGCGGCGGGAAGTTTCGCTCTTGCGTGCATTTGCAATCACACTCCCTGGCGGATTTATCTTTACTTCTCCATAGCCCTCTTAATCATAAGCAGGATCTGATACCGATTGGGGAGCTGCATAAGGTTCTTCCCATCAGTGATATCCAATTCGAGGGCTTCGTCAACCTCTTTCTGGGTGTCCTTGGGTACGCTTTGCGTCTTCAGATAATCCTGGAGCGCGTCATAGATTTCCTTTCCGGTCATAATGTCCTCCTTCTCTTCCTGCTCAAGCTGAGGCCGCACGGCCCCGATGATGTACTTGCTGGGGCGATTCTTCCGGCAGACCATGCCGCCGTTGGACTGACTGCCCGCCTCGCTGGTGTTGCCCTCAATTGCCTGTACGCCATATCCCGGGATGACCTGCTCCACAATGCCGCAGTGCTCCGTTGTGCGCTTTTTGCCGGAGAAATCGTAGATCACCACGTCACACGGCTGGAAGTCCCTGGTCACCCAGGTCCCGAACTGCTTTGCCGCGTTCATCAGCGTGCCGCAGGAGGCGGTCCTGGCGGGCAGAGGCACATGGGCCTGGTCAAAGCACCACTGGACGAATACCATGCACCAGGGATAGGCCTTACCGGATACCTCCCGGCCATAGTACCAGGTGTTGTACCGGCAGCTGTTGCTGTCCGGCGGGCACTCGCAGACGCCGGTCTGCCGCCGGGTGATGGTCAGGAGCTCGTTAGCCGTTCCCATTCTCCACCTCCGGCAGGCCCGCCACGCTGGTGAGCAGGCTCAGCAGCCCGGCCAGCACCGCAGCGGAGACCGTCACCCGCCAGTCCACGGCGGAGAGGACGGTGGATGCGCCGATGGTGGCCACCGCTGTCTGCGCCATTGTCTTCACGGCCCGCACCCCGGCGCACCGCAGCCACTTCTTCATGTAGTTGTTCATATGTACCTCCTTGTTATTTCAGCCCCGGCATACCGGCGGCAACCCACGCTACAACCGCCAGCGCAAAGGCATAAATCAACTTGTCCACCAGGCCGTCCCACCGCTTAGCAGGCTTCTCCGCCAGTGCGTTCGCAGTTTCGGTGAGTGCGTCCAGCTTTTCATCCATGCCGTCCAGCTTGGTTCTGAGCGCGGACCCGCTCTGTTCCAGGGCCCCGATCCGATCAAACATCTGCCTGTGCGTATCTGTGGAATTTCCCCGGTAACGGTCAAACTCCCGCTCCAACGCCTCCACCCGGACAGACACCGGGCAATCGTTGGGACTGCAAATCTCCGGCATATCTTACGCCTCCTTGTTGTTGATAATTTCCTCCATTTCCACCTCCGTCAGCCTGCCTGCGGCCACCAGAGCCTCCAGGCGGGACTTGTCCCATAGGCGGGGGTAGTAGGCTTTCGCCATCTCATACACGCTCATAAGCTCACCCCCTGCATAGCGGCCAGGAAGTCCACATCCGCCCGCAGCTGTTCCTGGGGACTGGGCGGCGGCTCCGGGATGGCGGCCCGGTCAGCGGCGATCTCCTCCTCGGTGCGGGGGATGGCCTGCTCACCGTCCCACTTGTACAGCGGGATGCCGTCCATGGTGTAAAGGGGGGGATTCTCCTCGCCGCCTGGGAAGAGCCGGAACTGGTATCCGCCCTCCTCGTTGATGCAGATTGCCCCAGCTGTATCGCGGTCAGGGAGTGGGCCATCGCTCCAGCCGGAGGTGATGCGGCCTTGGTTGTCGGTAGTAATATAGTGTCTATTTAGATAGTCAATCATAGTATCCTACCCCCTTACAAGTCAGAACTAAGTGAGCAATCCAAAAACTGAACAACCCCACTCCCTGAGAAAGATTCATTTAGCTGTATGATTACACCACTATTTTTTGTGAACTCAGCTCTTACTATGGAAGCATTTATGGGAAGTCCACCACCATCTACAATCCCACCGTGACACAAAAAAAGCGGAGTTGCCCTCATATCCGGGTACGTTAAGTATGGGGAAATATATGCAGTCGATATCCCGCCCGTATTGGCTACAATCCGGTCAAAACGCCTATAGTACCTCTGACACTTGGCCAGCTCCAGCGCGGGATCAGGCGGCGGATCGTTGAGCACCCAGGTGCCGGACGCATCCTTGTGTGCCAGGGTCTGGACGGGGCCTAGCTCCAGCTTGACAGCAATAATTTCACTATTGGCTTTTCCACAAATGGATACACGAGGGATAGAAATGTTGGCATCTGGTGATATTGTGAAAGAGCCAGATGATAAAGGTCCAGTTCCTTCAAAAACATAATCGTGATTATTATCAACATAGACACTAATGTAACTCACTCCGTTTGTCGAGAGAACCGAAAGCGTATATGCGATATCTGCACGTATTTCTTTTGATTCCATCGGCTGAAATAGCCATTTTCCTTCCGACAGTAAAATCCCGTCATCTGCGATAGACAATTGTCCGTCCGCAGACCACAATTTCCAACGGTCAATCGTGTATCTTGCTCCTGTATACTCCTTCTGCCCCCTCTGATTGATCGGGTCTGCGAGATACCAGTTATCCAGCAGATTGTCGTTGTTCCTTATCCCTACAACCGCCCGAAATTCCTCCTCCGTGCCGCTGAATCCGCCCTCCACGGCGTACTGGTAGGCGCTTTTCCCAGCCGGCCCAGGCAGGCCAACGCCGGCGATCTTTTGCCGGTTGCCATTGGTGTCTCTTACATAAATTGACATTTATTTTACATCCTCAATCTGTTATAGGTCCGCAGTTGCTTCGTAATAGAGAGTAATCAAGCTTTCAGGCATAGACCCGGTAATTTCGAGGCACCGTGCGCCCTCTTGGTTGACATTGCTATTGTCAGGCAATCTACCAGTCACATTAGGCCAATTGCCTCCCGCCCATAAGTTGCCTAATTTCCCAGCGCTTTCTGGGATAAACTCCGGACTAGAGTAGATTGTAACTTTGGGTCTGATGCGCATAGGTACTGGAAATTTAAGGTTCATGGCGATCAAGTTCCCATTTCTCAGATCCGGATTTACGACATGTCCCAGCTTACTCCTTACATAATATCTCTGGCACTTGGCCAGCTCCAGCGCGGGATCAGGCGGCGGATCGTTGAGCACCCAGGTGCCGGATGCGTCCTGGTGGGCCAGGGTCTGCATGGGGCCAAGCTCGAGTTTGGCGGCGCGGATATAAGTTTCGCCCGACATCTCATAATTATGTCCTAAAATTGGAAAGTGCGTACTACTCAGATTTGTTCCCGCAGGTATTGTATAGGTAAATAGTGCGACTATCCAATTATTAGGGGAACTTGGACATTCTACTGTATCAATACCAAAGTAGCCTAATCCAAGGGTACCCTTGTAAAGTGCAGACAAGGTTACAATGGTATCCTCTGGAGCAATCCAATTTAATTTCTGACACAAAACCGGAACTCCCCCGGAAAGCTGAATACATTTATTTGTTTGGTCAATCTGTAAAATATTCTCTTGAAATAAACAGAACCACCGATCAATTCCGTATATCGCACCGGAGTAGCTTTCTTGCCCCCGCTGATTGATTGGCTTACGAAAGTCCGCATTATGCAGCAGATTGAGATTACTCGCCCTTTCCACGTCCACCTTGACCGCGCTCAGCCGATCCAGCGCCCCCTGCACCGTCTCCGCCTCCAGCCCGCTGGCTGCACCGTCATAGGACACCTGCGCGGCGCTCACAGCAGTCTCGTCATCCGCCGTAAACTCGAAGGCATGCGGCCCCTCCCCCAGGCTCTCCTCCATCTCGATCTCCCCGCCGCCGGCCACCGTCACTGCATTCTGCGGGACGGGCGGATCCTGGGGGACAGCCTTCCCCTCAGCGTTGAACCCCACCACCTGACCTGATTTGCCATCCAGCTTATCCTGCTTTTGGCCCAGAAGATCAATCAGATCGTTGTGGTCCTTCGCCGTAAAGTTTCTGCCGACGGGCTCGCCCGCCATCCAGGTTCTGGCCTCTCCCTCCACGCCTCGCTGGCAGCCGGAGAGGGCGTCTGCCGTCTTGGCGGCGTAGAAGATGGTTTCTCCCGTCTCATCCGTCCCGATAGTGGCGAGGTTCGGTCCGTCCGGAAAACAGGACACGTCTGCCACCGGAATAATCGTATCCGCCGCGCCAATGTTGTCCGCCAGCACGGTCTGAGGCGAAAAGGCGATGCCGGGATAAAGCGTCGTACTCATAGCAAATTCTCCTTTTTATACCGTCATATCTCCACGGGATTGGACAAAGCCCTGGACCATCAGGTCTAGGGAGATGTAAGCCAGATCATCTGGCCGCACCTCCAGGGACAGCCAGCTCCCCCGGGGGATCCTCCTGTCCTTGTCCAGCAAATAGCCGGTGATGTCCAACTCCGCCGTGCCCCCGGAGAAGTCCGCCTTCTTCACCCCGTTTACATACAGAGCAAACGCCTTCGGGTTTCCAAACCGGAAGATGCCCGGTGTGATGCTGTGGGAGTGGGCGGGGACGGTCACCTTGTGGGAGTGTCCCCGGATGGTGATGGTGTGCCGGTGATTTGGAATGGACACCTCATGGGTGTGGCTGGGGATCCGCACATCGTGGGTGTGACTGGGGATAGATACATTGTGGGTGTGACTGGGGATAGAGATGCTGTGGATGTGGCTGGGAATTTCCACGCGGTGCGTGTGGTCCTGAAAGGTCACCCGGTGTTGATGGGAGCGGACATAGCGGAATCTATGCCCATGCTTGTCCGATCCTCCCAGCTCCGTCTGTCCATAGTCATACACCACGTTGATGCCGCTGGTTCCTGTATCCGTGGTGGACCCGCCGCCCCCCTCGGAGGTGGTGGAGGCCCCGCCGCCTGACGAGCTGGTGGTCTGGCTGCCGCCGCCGGAGGAGCTGGTGGTCTGACTGCCGCCTCCAGCTGAACTGGTGGCCTGGCTCCCCCCTCCGGAGGAGCTGGTGGTCCTGGTGGCCCCGCCGTCGGAGCTGGTGCGGGTCTCGTCGTCCGTAGTGGAGGAGGTGACCACCTTTGCCGCGTCGCTCTCCGTACTCTTGGAGTAGGCCCGGAAACGGCCTATGCGGATCTTCACCAGGACCTTGTTGATGATCCGCATCTCCTCCGGGATGAAGAAATCCATCACCGCGCCGGAGGCGCTGTCGCAGTTGGCCTGAAGGGCCTGACTGTAGATCTGCGTGGCCCCCTGGGCGTAGGTCTCCTCAATCCGCTGACGGTCCGCCAGGTCCGCCACGGAGGACGCGATCGATGTCTCCCGGTTGGCCACCACAAGGGAGGAGAGCGCCGCGTCCTCGTGGTTCCTCGTGATCTCCGTAATGAAGGTGTCCACAGGCTCCCCGTTCTCCGGGTCCATGATCCGGACCCGCTTCCCGACGGCGGCCCGGTCAAAGTCGGAGGAAGTCATCTCCTGAAAACCGATCTCATAGGAGACCATGGGCTCCTGTAATTCCCGGAGCATGGCCTCCGCCGCGGCCTTGAGGGAGGCTGGGTCCTCATAGCGCCGGTCCACCCAGACCCGTTCAATGATACCGTACTTGTCTGTGATGGACCTGGGGCTCTGAAGGTAGGGTACGCCGCTGTTGACGGAGCGGATGTCCAGCTGATTGACCCCCTCGCCGTAGCCCAAAGGATAGAGCCTGGTGGCGATGCTCTGTGGGTCCCGCCCCCGCTGGTAGCTGGTCATGTTGTGCCGCCGCCGGATATACATCTCCGGCCGGCCGGACGTATCCAGCCGCTTCAGGGACAGCCGCCAGGGGTAGACCGCCGTATTTGTCACCCACATGTATGGGCCCGCCAGGGGGGCGGCGATGGAGAAGAGGGCGGAAAGCAGGGATTCCTGCTCCCAGCCGTACTCGAACTGGTTCCGGTAGTCGCAGGCCTCCAACACCCAGTTCCGCACCAGCTGGTGGTCCAGCACGTACCGGATCACGTCCGCCGTATAGGTCCCCAGGTTGCCCACCACGTGGTAGCCGTACAGGATATTGTCAATGAGGGTGGCCAGCACGTGCTCGCACTGATAGGCGACGCTGCCGGTCTCGTCCATGTACAAGGTCTCCGGCATGATCCGGTAGAGCTCCCCGCCGTTGTGGCGCACATAGTGGAAGGGCTTGCAGAAGCGGTTTTTCGGATCGCTGTACGGCAGGGAGAAATAGAGATACCAGACTGCGTTGATCCGCTGCTGTTCGGATACAGCGTGGGCGTTTTCCGCAATGGCCACCCGCCGCCGGGCTCTGTCAAAAATCTCAATCATAGGTAGTGCTCCGTGTAGATGAGCTGTCCCTCCAGCCGCCCGCCGCTGGCGCTCTCCACCACCAGACGCAGAAGGCTGCGGGAAATGTTGATCCAGTCCCCGGACTGGGTGTGCAGGGCGTTCTCCCCGTTGAGCAGGACGGAGAACAGCTCGCTGTCAATGCGCAGCTCCCCGCCTGGCGGGATGGTGAGCTGAAGGGTGGTCCGCTCCGTGGTCTGGGAGGTGGCCTCCAGCATGGATGTCAGCACCTCCGAGGCCAGCAGCGCCCCGGGTATGTTCTTGCTCCCGGCCGTCTCCGATGTCAGGCTGTCCGGCAGCTCCAGCCGGGTGGGGAGGTTCTTGGAGCCGTGGACCGCCGCCGCCAGCGCGTCCCCGGAATTCAGCGCGGCGGGGGTGTTCTTGCAGCCCCTGACGGCGGCGGTAAGCGCCCCGGCAAAGGCCGCTTCCGTCACCACGTCCGCCGACATGCTCGCCGCCGCCGTCAGGCTGTCCTTCTCGGTGAAGGACGCGATGACAGAGACAGTCCCCCGGGCGGAGCCCTGTAGGGCCTCCGCGTACCGCTCCCGGACAAAGACGGGCACCGCCGCCCCGGCCAGCGCACCCAGGGCCTCGGAGAAGGTCTCCGCAATGCCGGTCTCCCGCTCCTCCCGGTTTACTGAGTAGCGGAGCCGGCTGTATCGCCGCTCGCCGGTCATCAGTTGATCCCCACCTCAACGGCCCCCTCGGCAATGGTGGGCATGTAGCCCCGCTTGAGGTCCACCGTCTCCGTCAGGGCCTTGATGTACACAGGGTCCCCGGAGGATGCGGCGGAGTAGAGGGCGGAGTGGGTCCAGGTGCCCCAGGCAGTGGAGGGCCGGGGAAAGGACGCTGCGGCGGCGTTCCGCGCGATGATCTGGCCGGAGGGCTGCTCCGCCGGCGCGCCGAAGGTGAGGGCCAGGCGCTGGTAGTTCTCCCCGGACAGCTCGGATCCGGAGGCCTCCGGCGAACCGTTCCACAGGGAGAAGTAGGGGGTAATCCCCTGCACCGTGGTCCCCCGGAAGAGGTTGAGCACCTTTGTCTTCCACGTCCGGGACAGGTTGCCCGTGAGATAGAACAGCACATCCCCGGCCAGGAACACCGGCGGCTCCTGGGCTCCGATGACCAGGGGTTCGATGAGCTCCCCCCGGGCCAGCATGTTTCCGCCGGTCAGGGAATCCATCACGCCGATATGGGTAATGGTGCCCACCGCCGCGTCAGGCGTGGGGAAGGTGATATCCGTCAGGTTCTGGATCCCCATGCCGCCGTTGGCGTCCGCCGGAGGGGTGAAGGTGATCTCCATGCGCTTGTAGCCCGTGTAGCTGACCTCCGTGCCGCTGGCTCCGCTCTCGCCAGGATCGTTGAGGTACAGTGCCAGGAAGCACTTGGCCGGAGCCGGGAAGGTGACGCCCCGCAGGACGTTGAGAACGCCGTTCTCCAGATAGTCGCAGGCGTACATTGTCAATCACTCCTTTTTTGTGTTGCACCGCTCCCCGGCTTATGATAAAATGGCGTCGAGGAGATGGTCTATATGACGATTCAAGCATTAATCCTACTGTCCCGATTGAAAAAAGCTTAAATGAATGAGGCCGGGACGGTTTATTTCGATAGAGATCATTTGACCTTTTCCACAGTCCATGAGGAGAACGCCCCCTCCAGGGAAATCAGCGTGAAAAACTGGCGCTATTCGTTGGATTCAGTCTTATCCTATCTGAAAAAACGCGATCTTGTTATGATGGATGATCTTTTAGGGGAATATGTCCAGGTCACGCATGAGGGCTGGCGCATTTGGCAAACCGCGCTTTCCCGGCTCGCGTGGTTTCTGTTTTCCTCTATTCTGGTTCCTGTTGCTGTTTCTGCTGTTACGGCTCTCATTGCGCTGTGGATCGCAGAATGGTCTTAGGGGATCACCCCAGCCGCGCGGAGAATGACAAGCGTTGTAATAGCGCTTGTAAAAACGCTGAACAGTATCCGCAGAAGGTTTGCGTCAAACTGCCGCACTTTCTTTTCAAATTCCCGTTTGTCCATATTTCCCCCCCTTTTATCAAACATCAGAATGCAGCGCTGTCCTAACCCCCGAAAGGGGCTTAATCACTCATTTTAATCGCTGTAATGGTCACATTGAGGACGTTTGCCATGGAGGGGTTCCGCAGAACAATGAGGCAGGGCGTCTCCGCTGTGCCCCGGTACGCCACCGGGTTCTCCCCGGAGGCGATGGGCTGGGTCACCGTCCGCCCCAGGGCAAAGGGCGGGTTGCAGGACCAGGTCAGGGTAAATTCTCCGTATTTGAGGTGCTGCGCCATAGGCGGCGCGCCAGAGAGGCTGGCCATATAGTGCTTGTCCGGCTCCTTGTCATAGGAGAGCCGTCCGGAGCCGGAGAGCCAGTAGGCGATCTCCCGGCAAATCTCCGGAACGGTTTTCCCCGCGGGACACTTGAAGGCGCACAGAATGGTCTCCAGCCGCTCATCGTACACGTTTCCCCGCACGCCCTCATAGCTGCCGGAACGGCCGGGGATGGTGATCTTTCCCTCCCGTCGGGCCGGGAGAATGGTCCTGGCCTGATCCTGTGTGTAGATACCGAAGGTACTGCTGTGTACCCCATGAAAGGTAAAACCGCTCACAGCATGCCGCCTCCCCTCGATCTGAGCTCTCGCGCCGTAAGGTAGTACAGCTCCTGGGCCACCCGCTGGGCGTCCCCCTCCTTGCGGACCTCCATCCTGTCCACGTAGATCTGGATGGGCGGCACATCTTCCCAGCGGTTGGAGACTGTATCCGCGGGGGCGGCGGTCCGGTTGTCCACGGCCTGGGGCACGCGGAAGGTGGAGGGCATGGACCGCTCCATGCTGCGCAGGGCGGCCTGGGCGGAGTCCTCGTAGGCGGCGGCCAGGCTGGCCTTCTCGCGCTCCACGCCCTCGATGATCCCCAGGATGTCGTTGCTCCCCATCTGCATGAACTTCTTTGATGGCGAGTGCTGGTCCACCTCGCGCTTGTAGGCCTCCATCGCCGCCCGGCCCATCTCGGCGTACTCTGCCACCAGATCGCGCTTCATGCTGGCCGTGCCGCTTATAAGACCCTGTATGTTATTCTCGCCGATGGTGTACGTTTCATCAGACAGATCCATATCCTGGATGGCATCCCCCAGATCACGGACAACTGCCTCCATTTGTTCATTGAAATCGTGTTCCATTTCCGCGATAGTGGAGGAAAAATTCTCCTTGCCCTCCTCTACCTTCGCCAGTTGTTCATTAAGGGCTGCTATCTCCTCCTGGCCGCCCTCAACGATGGACGCCAGAATTTGCGCCGACTCCTCGCTGCCGTCTGACAACTTGCGGATTAGACCCTCGTCCACCCCCAGTTCCATGGCCCGCTGGATATTCTTCGCATAGGTCTCCATATATGCAACCTGCCCCTTGAGGGTGTCGATCAGGTTGTTAATAGAGGTTTTCGAGCTGCCGTCCAACTCATTGAAAAGGCCCAGCTGCTTCTCTATGCTCTCCATTGCCTTGTCATAGGTTTTCTCATAGGCCGCTTGGAGCCCTTCCATCTCAGAGATAAGCCCCTCCACGCAGGAGGTCATTTCCTGCGTTTTTTGGGCCGCCGCCGCCTGTTTTTCTCCGTACTCCCGGGACGCATTCTCCAGTGCCGCGATCTCCTCAGCATTGGCTTTTTGAGCCTCTGTGAGGGCATCAATGTTATTTTGCAGGGTGATTACGCTCCCGGAGCCTGTCTCACGGGCCTCGTTCAGCGCAGCCTGGGCAATCTCCAGTTCGGAGGCAATCTGCTTTTGTTCAGTGTAAAGCTCGCTGATCCTGGAAACCTGAGCTGCGTACTGCTCCTGCGCCCCGGCCTTTTCCACCAACCGTTCCAGGGCATCATTGGTCATATTAATGGAATCGCTGGCGGCATCGTAGGCCAGACCTAAATTAGGCACAGCCTCGTTGAGTTCCGCCACCTTCTGGGCAATAATTTCCTTCTGGGCAGCGGATTTATCCTCCACCGCCAGCAGCTCCTCCAGCACGGCCAGGGAGGCGGCGGTGGACTGCTGGTGTCCCTCCATGGTTACTATGAGATCATCATAGGCCGCTTTGGTGTCCTGTAGAGATGATGTAAATGCTTTAATCTCCTCATCGGCAGATGTGGTCATCACAGCAAAGGCTCCAATGGCAGTCACCGCTGCGACAGCAGCGGTTGCAATAAGTGTAATCGGATTAGCTACTGCTATAATAGCATTCAGTGCGGCCGTTACGGCTGTGATGGCTGCAATACCGGCGGCCAGCGTTCCTAATCCCGTAACAATGGCTGCGAGTGCTTTTACAACAGCTGGATGCTCTGCAACAAAATCGGTTGCCCATGTAAATGCGTCCGCTCCTGTATCGTAGAGATTTTTCAAAGCTGGATTAAGCTGGTCACCGATGGCGATCTTTAAATTCTCTGCGGCGGTTTTCATACGTTGGTGGGAGTTCTCTGTGGTGTCGGCCATAGTTTTGTAGGCTGCCTCTGTAGCTCCGGCACTATTCTGCATCTCGCCCAGAACGCTATTAAAATGCTCCGCGCCCTGGTTAAAAATAGACAGAGCGCCCACACCAGCCTCCGTGGAACTCCACAGCTCGTTAAACGCGGTGGTGTTCCCGTTCACACTGTCCCCGATGATTGCCAGGATATCACCTAGAGATGCGCCGTTCTCTGTAAGTGCTGCAAAAGACTGCCCAGTCTGCTCTTGAAGAACTGCTGCGGCCTTAGAGCCGGAATCTCCCAGTTCGCTGAGCATTGCTTTGATTTTTGTACCGGCCTCTGACGTTTCTGTACCGCTGGCGGTGAGTACTGCATAGGCCGTGCCCAAATTATCCAGCTCGACATTGTAGGCAGATGCTAAAGGGATTACACCGCCTACTGATTTTGCGAGTTCATCAACACTGGTCTTGCCCTTATTCTGTGTAGTTATGAGAATATCGGAAACTTTCACGGCCTCATCGGAAGACAGCTTATAGGCATTGATGGCAGTAGTGAGTACATCCACCGCAGTCTCCGTTTGCGTGAAACCTCCAACAGCCAGCTTTGACGCCTGCGCGACAGTATCCACAGCCGCAGCAGTATCCACACTGGCAGAAATAGCTTGGTAGGTGGCCTCCGCGATGGCCGAGGCAGACTTGCCTGTCTCGCTAGATAAGCTGATGATCTGCGCCTTGATTTCATCCATGGATAGGGCGGAGGTATCCGCGATAGTGGCTACCTTGGCTATGGAGGCCTCAAAGCCCTCAGCGGCGGCGGAGCAGTCCATCAAAGCTTCTGCGATTTCCTGAACGCCTTTGGCGATCCCGGCGGACGCCAGAACGGCGGCCAATTGGTCAATGGCAGATTTAGATTTATCCCCGAAATCCGCTGAACTGTCCCCGGCCTCCTTGACCTCTTTCCCGTACTCATCAATGGATTTGGCGCAGCCGTCCGCGCTGGCGGCGGCCTCCTCCAGGTACTGGCTGTTTTTCTGGGCGGCCTCGGAGAGGCTGTTCTGCTCGATTTTCGCGCTGTTGATCTGCTGCTGCCAACTCTGCATGCCCTTGACCGCAGAATAATTGGCGGCCTCGGCCTCCTGCTGCACCTTCTTCCACTTCTCGATCTCGGCGGTCAGCTGGGCCTGCTCCTGCTGGGTGTCTCCAGCGCTGTTTTTCAGCTTTTCCAGCTCGGCGGCGTATTGCGCAACCTTTTTCCCCGCATCGGCTGCCGCGTCGGCGTAGGCCTTCTGGTGGCTCTGCGCGTTTTTCAGCGCACTTTCCATCAGGGATATCTTCTCAGCCTGTTTAGCCTGCATGTCGGATAGGGCCTTGCCCTTGGCTGTCAGGGCCTCCATGCTGTTGGCGTTGTTCTTATACTCGTTCTCCGTCAGAGCCAGAGAGGATTTGAGGGTCTTCAGCTCCGCGTTACAGGCGGAAAGGGCCTGCTTATATTGGGCCTCGCCCTCAATGGCCATTCTGGTAGAAATAGTGCGTATTGCCATCAGTCATCCTCCTTTTTCTTCCGTGCCCCGTGGTCCCGGAGATACAGCTCCCAGAGGTCCCCGGCCTCACCCGGCGTGGACAGCAGCGCCTCCCTCCGGGTGAGACCGCAGGCGGCCCCGATGCGGATATAGTGGGCCCTGGTCACCCTGTTTTTTTTTGCTCATTGAGCTCTGCCAGTCCCAGATCAACTTCATCGTTCTCCGGCTCCACCTCCCGGCCATAGCCCAGGGTGATGGCGGAGGTCACCGCCAACTTCAGCCGCGCCAGATCCGCAGGGGCCAGAGAGGCGGAAACGCCGTCCTCCTCCAGAATGGGCTGGGGCGTATATCCCATCTGCCGCCGGGCCAGCTCTCCCTGCTCCGCCAGTATGGCGGCCGCCTTGCAGGCGGCGGCAAAGCCGTCCCGGGTGTTGGCGGACATGGTGTCAATGAGTTCCCTGGTCCCGCCGAAGCGCTCCTCCAGCTGGAACATGGCCTCCACGGTAAAGCACAGGTACCGCTCCCGGCCGGCCAGATCAAATCTTACTGCTCGCATGTCTCAGCTCCGTCCCGCCGGTGCCTCCGCCGGTATTCGCGTCGGCGCTGGCCGGTGTAAACGCCTTTACCCAGGCGAGAGCCTCCGCCTCGGTGTCAAACTCTTCCGTAAAACGCCAGTCTCCGCTGTTGCAGGGGAAGATAATGAAGGTTGTGTTTGTGGTGCCGAAGGTGATGCTGTCGGTCTTGGTGTTGGCGGTGTCGCTGCCGAGGGAGGCCTTGACCAGGGGGAAGTAAATGCCCTTGTAGAGGACCCTCCGCCGGCGCATGAGCTTTTTGTAGTAGGCCAAACCGCCGGGAGGGGGATCGTCCTGGATGTTGTACCGGACCTGCTTCCCCTCCACCTGTACGCCGTAGACCTCCGACGCCACATCGTCCAGCATGTCGTCGGTCTCCATAGCCAAAGAGCCGCTGACAAACTCATCCACGCTCTCCGCCAGCTCATCGTCTGCGTAGAGCTTACCGGAGGCCATCTGTAGGGTCACATCCGCCTTCACCAGCCGCCCGATCTTCACCGGGTTGTCCTCATAGACGGGGAGCTTCCCCTCCGGCTCCTCTTTGATCTTCCTGAAATAGGGGTTTTTCGCGCCAAAACTTGCCATAACTGTTTATCCTTTCCCTAGAATCCCATGGATTCCAGCCACTTGTCGTATTCCTTGGCCGCCGCCTCAATAGCCTCCTCCCGGCATTGCTCGTTGGCCTGCTGTATAAAAGGCCTGGGCGGCTGGCCCCGCTTGCCATACTCGTTGAGAAATGCGATCTCCGCGTTACTGGTGGTACGCAGTTTCTTTTTTCCGCGGACACGGCCGCTTTTGAAGCCGATTTCAATGGAGCGTCCGTCCTTAGATGACCTGACACGGCCCTTGGAAATGGAGTTAGCCAATCTTCCTGTGGCATACCTTCCCTTCAGCATGCGTTGTGCGGTCTGCTTCTGGGTCTTTACGATCACATCCGCCGCTGAGTGCAGCATTTTGTTCATCACATCGCCGGTCAGAGCTCTGGCGTTCAGAAGCTCGTCAAAATCGAACATGCCATCCACACTAAACCTGGCCATCCGGATCCACCTCCTCCGCAATCTCGCACTCGAATACAAAGTGCTGTCCCTCCTGATCGCTGGCATCGTAGCAGCGGGGCCAGGTGAAGCCCGCCTGGTGCAGGGCCAGCTTTGTCTGCCGCACTCTCCGGGTGTAGTTCCCATCCAGAGGGGCGAAGAAGTGGACATTCACCTGCCACAGCTCAAACCCCGGCTCATCGTCCGCCCAGTCCTCCCCCTGGGAGGAGCAGGCGAAGGTGTAGTACCGGGGCGGAAGGTCCGCCGCCGAAGCGTACAGCAGGGACTTCTCCACCGGGTCACCGAAACTGCCCAGCGCCGCGGTGATCCTTGCCTCCACGCTCATCGCGCCGCCTCCTTCCGCTGCACCGTTACCTCCAGCCAGCAGTGCCGGTCCTCCACGTCGTCCACGCTGACCACCTCATAGGGGACCGGGTCCTTTCCCTTGTAGACCAGCAGCGTGGGGACGATCCTGGGGGAGTAGCGCATGGTCAGCTTTGCCGGCTGGCGGAGCTTCAGCTGCATGGCGGTGAACACCTCCGAGCCGTGGGCGTTGACCCACTTGCAGTGGACCGCCTGCTCCCGGCCCTGGCTGTCATGGAATACCGTCTCCTCCCGCTGGTGGGCGCTGCCCTCGCTGTCCACCTCCTTCACGGTTCGCCGGAAGTACACCAGGGTCCGCAGCTCCCCGGCCATCGCCTGCTTTGCCAACTGTGATACCTCCCTTCTGCAAAAAATAAATCCGTCAGTCTGCACTGAATACCAGACTGACGGATTTGCGCTGTTCAATTTTGCGGACTGGGATCACCACCCCCGGTTCTCCGGGGCCAAATTAAAGTCAACGATTTTCTGAAAACCGTCCTTCAGTGTGCTGTTGTAGAAAATTGCCGTCAGAACGGAGCAGTCTGATAAATTTTGCTGTTCCATCACCTTGATCCGTTCGTCCTCCAGAACCGCCTGCCACCTGTCCTCCAAAATCTGATATATTTGGTGAAGGCAGATATTGTGGGGCTGATGTATCTTTGTGGACAGCATGTCCAGCTTCTCGCTTACCGTCCGCATCCAACGCCGCCGGGCCGCTATGCCGGGGACCTGCCCGATTTCACCTTCAGGCTCTGGAAGGGCAGGCAGAACGGAAAGCGGGCTCTCTCTTGCCGCCAGCATCGTGTCCAGCCGTTCAGTGAGAAGCTCAACGGCGGCGGTAAGGTCAGCCAGTGTCTTTTCTGTAGTGGGGACCGCATAGCCTCCGGTCTTTCGGATGGAGGGCAGGACCTCCGACGTGAC
This sequence comes from uncultured Clostridia bacterium, assembly GCA_947365965.1. Taxonomy (GTDB): domain Bacteria; phylum Bacillota; class Clostridia; order Oscillospirales; family Oscillospiraceae; genus Pelethomonas. Next base: position 8 of record CANAZG010000065.1, on the reverse strand, counting down.
CCATCGCT
>CANAZG010000064.1 GCA_947365965.1 uncultured Clostridia bacterium | reverse complement strand
GCCGGGAGGGACGGGGGCCCGCCGTGGCCGCCAGGCCAAGGCTGACAAGGCGGCCCCCAACAAGCCCCCGTCCCCACCTCGAGACAAAATGTCCCAAGGCAAGGGCGGAAAGGCCGCCGCGGTAAAGGGCAAGGAAGAGGCCCCCGCTCCTCCCCAGCCTGCGCCGGAAGTGCCGCCCCAGCCCCGTGACGCGACCCGCGCCGAAAAGGAAGAGATTGTCTATCTCAATCTTTCGGAGCTGTTCCCGTTCAAAGACCATCCCTTTGGGGTGCGGGACGATGCGGAAATGAAAGGGCTTGTGGAGTCGGTCAAGGACAACGGCGTACACCAGCCCGCGCTGGTACGTCCCCGCGAGGGCGGCGGCTATGAAATCATCGCGGGCCACCGCCGCCAGCGGGCCAGTGAGCTGGCCGGGTTTGGGAATATGCCCTGTATCGTCCGCAACATGACGGATGACGAGGCCATCCTTGCGATGACGGACGACAACCTGCGCCAGCTTTATTACATGGCTCCCCATGAAAAAGGACATTCTTAAGAAGTTTTTACTTTTTTCCGTTACAATACAAGCGCACTTGGAAGCGATAAGACTTCCAAAACAACGTGAAAGCGGTACAAAACCATGAAAGTCAACAAACTTATTGCCCTTGTGCTGGGAATTGCCCTGTGCATCGGCGCACTCTCCGGCTTTGGAGCGAACAATACCGCCGCCATCGACAAGGCTGAACTGGAACAGCAGATCAAAGCAAATCTGGACAGCTATCTGGATAACTATTAACTATTTCGGGTATGGGGGCGATTGGGACGATGCCGAGCAGGAGTCTGACCGTACACAATTCATCAACTTAAAGACCTTAACTGCCAAAACCCTGGACGGCGGCACATTTACACAGGAGGACATCGCCTCCAAAAATGTGACGATCATCAATTTTCGATTGCTGCTTCGTGAACAGGAATCATGAAAACTACGATGCCTTGCGGAAGTACGCCTAGAGGAGTGGCGGGGAGGAAACATCCGGCGAATCCGCCCCTCGGTGATCCTGCTGGAACGAGGACAGATATTCAGCCTGTGTGGGAAACGGTTCTTCACCATGGGCGGGGCCAGCAGCCATGACATCCAGGACGGCATCCTGGAGCCGGACGATCCTCTCTTCAATAAAAAATGCAGGGAGCTGGATACCAGGGGTACGATGTACCGGATCAATCATCTTTCCTGGTGGAAGGAGGAACTGCCCAGCGAGGGTGAGTACCAGACCGCCAGGGCCAGCTTGGACAGAGCGGGCTGGGAGGTAGACTACATTATCACCCACTGCTGTCCCGCCAGTGTGCAGGACATATTCAGCGGCGGGCTATATCAGAGGGACGTCCTAACAGAGTTCTTTGATGAGGTGCGCCAACTGCCTCTGTAAATCATTTCTGTTATAGAATGCGCGAAAGGACACTCTCACGCAGAAATTCCCTCTTGACAAACCTCCCGATCTGGTGTAAACTTCCCAACAAGTGAATAGGAAAAGCGATGACGAAGACGGACGAGGCTGTCCGCTCCCAGAGAGCCGGGTATTGGTGGAAGCCCGGTAGCAGGCCGCCTCATGGTCCCATCCCTTCCGAGCTGGAGGTCCGAACGTCCCTGTGGGGACTGGTAGACGCCTCCCGTGACTGCCGCGTGAGTGCATAGGGCTTGCTGGAGCCTGAGGGGCGTCCTCTGTGGGGCGCAATTTGAGTGGTACCGCGGGTACATAACTGGTTTATGAACTCGTCTCAAAGAAGAACTTTCTTTGGGACGGGTTTTTTCTTTTTCATTCACAATTCTTTGACATGGAGGAACCGCCTATGGACACCAGGCATGTGAACACCCAGCTGCTGGAGATGGCCTTCCGTATCCGGGAGATGCGCAACATCTGCGGCTTTACGGAGGAGGAGATGGCCCGGAGGACGGACACCACCGTGGCGGAGTACCGGGTCTACGAGGCCGGCGGCGCGGACCTGCCCTTCACCTTCATCCACAAGTGCTCCCTGGCCTTCGGCATCGGCATCACGGACCTGCTGGAGGGGCGCAGCGCCAACCTGTCCAGCTACACCGTCACCCGCCGGGGGGAGGGCCAGCAGACCGCCAAGGAGCCGGGCATCGAGATCGCCAACCTGGCCCCCCTGTTCCGCAACAAGCTGGCCGAGCCCTACTACTGCACCTACGACTACGACGAGACCCAGCAGCGCATGCCCATCCACCTCACCACCCACGCGGGCCAGGAGTTCGACATCATCCTCTCCGGCCAGATGAAGGTCCAGGTGGGGGACCACACGGAGATCCTCCGGGAGGGGGACAGCATCCTCTACAACTCCTCCACACCCCACGGCATGATCGCCGTCGGCGGGGAGAAGTGCGTGTTCTGCGCGGTGGTCATCTCCGGGGAGAAGGCGGACGAGATGAGCGTACGCCGGTCCATCGTGGAGGCCCGCAGCAGCGAGGACTACGTGTGCAAGGACTTCATCCACGCCGTGGAGGACGAGGGAGGCGTGCTCCAGTCCCTCTCCTTCCCCAACGCGGACCGGTTCAACTTCGCCTTTGACTGCGTGGATGCCATCGCGGCCAAGCACCCGGAGAAGCTGGCCATGCTCCACCTGGACCGGGACAAGACCGAGCGCCGCTTCACCTTTGAGGACATCTCCCGGGCCTCCTCCCGGGCGGCCAACTACTTCAAGGCCCTGGGCGTCAAGCGGGGGGACCGGGTGATGCTGGTGCTTAAGCGGCACTACCAGTTCTGGTTCGCCATCCTGGGCCTCCACAAGCTGGGGGCCGTGGCCGTCCCCGCCACCAACCTGCTCCAGGAGCACGACTTCAGCTATCGGTTCAACGCCGCCGGGATCAGCGCCATCCTCTGCACCGCCGACGGGGACACGGCCCATCAGGTGGAGATCGCGGAGAAGGACAGCCCCACCCTGCAATTAAAGATCCTGGTGGGGGGCAGCCGTCCGGGCTGGCACGACTTTGATGAGGAGTACGCCATGTACCGGGGCAAGTTCGACCGGGGGCCGGACGCGCCGGCGGGGGACGATCTGATGCTCATGTTCTTCACCTCCGGCACCACCGGCTACCCCAAGATTGCCGCCCACAGCTACAAGTACGCCCTGGGCCACTACATCACAGCCAAGTACTGGCACTGTGTCCACGCCGACGGCCTCCACTTCACCATCAGCGAGACCGGCTGGGGCAAGGCCCTGTGGGGCAAGCTGTACGGCCAGTGGCTGTGCGAGGGGGCGGTGTTCACCTACGACTTTGACCGCTTTGAGGCCTCCGATATTCTCCCCATGTTCGCCAGGTACAACATCACCACCTTCTGCGCCCCCCCCACCATGTACCGCATGTTCATCAAGGACGATCTGAGCCGGTACGACCTGAGCAGCATCAAGCACGCCACCACCGCCGGGGAGGCCCTGAACCCGGAGGTGTTCCGCCAGTTCGAGGCGCAGACGGGCCTGCAAATCTACGAGGGCTTCGGCCAGACGGAGACCACGCTGACCATCGGCAATCTGGCGGGCAACAAGCAGAAGATCGGGTCCATGGGCAAGCCTGTGCCCACCTACGATCTGGTGCTGGTGGACAGCGACGGAAACGAGGTCCCCCGGGGCGAGAACGGGGAGATCTGCATCCGGGCGGACAGGGAGAAGGGGCTGCCCTGCGGCCTGTTCGACGGCTACTACCGGGATCCGGAGCAGACGGCGGAGGTGTGGCACGACGGGCTCTACCACACCCGGGACGTGGCCTGGCAGGACGAGGACGGGTATCTCTGGTACGTGGGCCGGGCGGACGACGTCATCAAGTCCAGCGGCTACCGAATCGGGCCCTTTGAGATCGAGAGCGTCATCATGGAGCTGCCCTATGTGCTGGAGTGCGGCGTATCCGCCGCGCCGGACGAGGTGAGAGGGCAGGTGGTGAAGGCCAGCATTGTGCTGGTGCCCGGCACGGAGGGCACGGAGGAGCTGAAGAGAGAGATTCAGAACTACGTGAAAAAGCACACCGCGCCTTATAAATATCCCCGCATTGTGGTGTTCAAGGACGAGCTGCCCAAGACCATCAGCGGGAAGATCATGAGGAATAAGCTGTAACCGGCGGCGCGGCTCCCGAATAAATATGCACTTCCGGCAAATCATTTTTATTTTCCACTTGACCAGACCCACTGCGATATGGTAAGATGGTACTGCAATCGAATAGCGGCTATAAGCCGCAGCATAAAAACGATGACGGAGAGGGCCTCGCGGACGCCCTTCAGAGAGCCGGCGGCTGGTGCGAGCCGGCAGGGCGGAGGCAATGGTTTGTAGCTCCTGAGTTGGAAGGAAGAACCCGGGTCCGCCTGGAAGTAGAACCTTCCCGTGACTGCCGCGTGAGTGCATAGGGCTTGCTGGAGCCCGACGAGCGGCGCCCTGTGGGGGCGCAATTTGAGTGGTACCGCGGGTATATATTTACTCGTCTCAAAGATTACCGTATCTTTGGGGCGAGTTTTTGTTTGCCCCAGGGGGAGACTGCAAGGAGGATTTGACCAATGAAACAGCAACCCACCACCGGACTGGACTTCAAGCTCCACGAGATGGCCCAGCGCATCCGGGATCTGCGGGAGATCGTGGGCCTCACCGCCGGGGACATGGCCCGCCTCACCGGCGTGCCCCTGGAGGAGTACCTCCTGTGCGAGGCCGGGGAGAGCGATCTCAACTTCGCCTTCATCTACCGCTGCGCCCAGGCCTTTGGCGTGGATGTCACCGACATCATCGAGGGCTCCAGCCCCCGCCTGAGCAACTACACCCTCACCCGGGCCGGGGAGGGCCAGCACATCGAGCACGCCCACGGCATGACCTACTACAACATGGCCGCCCGGTTCAAAAAGAGGGTGGCCGAGCCCCTGTACGTGGTGGCCGAGTACTCCGACGAGGCCCAGCTGCGGCCCATCGAGTGCACCACCCACGAGGGCCAGGAGTTCGACATCGTGGTCTCCGGCCAGCTGAAGGTCCAGGTGGGGGAGCACATCGAGATCCTCAACCCCGGCGACACCATCTACTACAACTCCACCGCCTCCCACGGCATGATCGCCACCGGCGGCCAGGACTGCGTGTTCTACGCCATTGTCCTGGAGGGGCCCGAGGACGCGGCCCCGGCTCCGGTCCGGGAGAAGAAGCTGGAGCGCCGGCCGGACGCCGCCGGACAGGAGAGCCGGATCTGGGAGAAGTTCATCGAGGTGGAGGAGGGGGAGGACGGATCCCTGAAGCGGATCCAGTTCAAGAACGCGGACGCCTTCAACTTCGCCTTTGATGTGGTGGACGGCCTGGCCCGGCGTAAGGGGGACAAGCTGGCCATGCTCCATGTGGACCGCAGCGGGGTGGAGCGGTACTTCACCTTCCAGGACATGTCCCGCTACTCCTCCCGGGCGGCCAACTACTTCCAGTCCCTGGGCGTCAAGCGGGGGGACCGGGTGCTGCTGATCCTGAAGCGGCACTACCAGTTCTGGTTCGCCATCCTGGGCCTCCACAAGCTGGGGGCCGTGGCCCTGCTGGCCTCCAACCAGATGATGGAGCACGATCTGGCCTACCGCTATGAGGCCGCCGGCATCTCCGCCGTGGTGTGCACCGCCAACGGCGAGGTCTCCTGGGAGGCGGAGCGGGCGGCGGCGCAGTTCCCCGGCATGGTGAAGATCATGGTGGACGGCTGCCGCCAGGGCTGGCACGACTTTGACCAGGAGTTCCGCCTCTTCTCCGACGAGTTCATCCGTTCCAAGGACGCGCCGGCGGGGGAGGATCTGATGCTCATGTTCTTCACCTCCGGCACCACCGGCTTCCCCAAGGCGGCCACCCAGTGCTACAAGTACCCCCTGGGCCACTTCATCACCGCCAAATACTGGCACTGCGTGGACCCGGAGGGCCTGCACCTGACCATCAGCGACACCGGCTGGGCCAAGGCCATGTGGGGCAAGCTCTACGGCCAGTGGCTCAACGAGGCGGCGGTGTTTGTCTACGACTTTGACCGCTTTGACGCCGCCGGCATCCTGCCCATGTTCGCCAAGTACCGCATCACCACCTTCTGCGCGCCCCCCACCATGTACCGGATGCTCATCAAGCAGGATCTGAGCCAGTACGATCTGAGCAGCGTACAGCACGCCACCATCGCCGGCGAGGCCCTGAACCCAGAGGTATTCCATCAGTTCCAGAAGGCCACAGGGTTGAGCCTCATGGAGGGCTTCGGCCAGAGCGAGACCACGGTGATGATCGGCAATCTGGTGGGTATGCGGCCCAAGGTGGGGTCCATGGGCAAGCCCGTGCCCCTGTACCAGGTGGAGCTGGTGGACCCGGAGGGGAACCCGGTCCCGGACGGCCAGGTGGGCGAGATCTGCATCCGGGCGGAGCGGACGGACATCTGCGGCCTCTTCCGGGGCTACTACCGCAGCGAGGAGAGCACCAGCGCCGCCTGGCACGACGGCCTCTACCACACCGGCGACACCGCCTGGCGGGACGAGGACGGCTACTTCTGGTACGTGGGCCGGGTGGACGATCTCATCAAGTCCAGCGGCTATCGGATCGGGCCCTTTGAGATCGAGAGCGTCATCATGGAGCTGCCCTACGTGCTGGAGTGCGGCGTGTCCGCCGCGCCGGACGAGGTGAGAGGGCAGGTGGTGAAGGCCAGCATTGTGCTGGTGCCCGGAACGGAGGGCACGGAGGTGCTGAAAAAGGAGATCCAGAACTACGTGAAGGAGCACACCGCCCCCTACAAGTACCCCCGCATTATCGTATTCCGGGATGAGCTGCCCAAAACTACCAGTGGGAAGATCATCCGCAATCAGCTATAATGGGCCTGGACACGGCCCGCCTGCTCCCAGCGGAGGAGGCCCAAGCCCCCCTGATCGCCGCGCTGGTCCGGCGCACGGTGGAGGATGTCTACCCCCGGTACTATTGCCGGGAGATTGTGGACGCGTTCCGCGCCCTCCACACCCCGGAGGCGGTGGGGGAGGACATCCGGCGGGGCGGCGTGTACGGGCTGTGGCTGGACGGGATGCTCATCGGCACCGGGACCCGGCTGGAAAGCCAGATCACCCGGGTCTACGTGGCGCCCCCCTTCCAGGGCCGGGGATACGGCAGCCGCATCATGGACCGGCTGGAGGCGGAGATTGCCCAGAGCCACGCCGCCGCCCGGCTGGAGGCGTCCCTGCCGGCCCTCCGGATGTACGAGCGCCGGGGCTACCGGACGGTCCGGCGCGGCCGCTGGCCGGTGGAGAACGGCGTGGTCCTGGTATATGACGAGATGGAAAAATCCCTGCGGAGAGAAAGCGAAGGAGCCCCCTATGGACCATAAACGAATCACCCTGTTCGCCGGACACTACGGGTCCGGAAAGACCAACATCGCCGTCAACTACGCCCTGCTGCTGGCCCGGGAGGGCAGGCGGACCGCCATTGCGGACCTGGACATCGTCAACCCCTACTTCCGCACCAAGGACAGTGCCCGGGAGCTGGAGGCGGCGGGGGTGGCGCTCATCTCCCCCCAGTTTGCCAACACCAACGTGGACCTGCCCGCCCTGCCGGCGGAGGCTTACCGGCTGGTGGAGGACCGAGATCTGTACGCGGTGATGGACATCGGCGGCGACGACCGAGGGGCCTATGCCCTGGGCCGGTACGCCCCCTTCATCCTGGAGGAGGGGAACTACCGGATGGCCTTTGTGGCCAACCCCTGCCGCCCCCTGACCCGGACCCCGGAGGAGGCCCTGGAGGTCATGGGGGAGATTGAGGCCGCCGGGGGCCTTCCCTTCACGGATATTGTCAACAACGCTAATCTGGCCCACGAGACCACGGCGGAGACAGTGCTGGAGGCGCTGCCCTATATGGAGAGACTGAGTCAGCTCAGCGGCCTGCCCCTCTGGATGACCAGCGCGGAGGAGACTGTGGCGGCGGCCCTGGCGGGCAGGGTCCCGGGCCTGCTGGCTATGAAGCTCCAGGAGAAATACTTTGACTTGCCCGAGCAGAAGGGACCGCCCAGAGCGCGGCCGCTGTTTGGATGAAAGGAGGGCCTATGACACAGAAGGAGAGAATGCTGGCGGGGCTGCCCTACAAGGCGTGGCTGGACGGGCTGAGCGAGGAGCGGATGGCCTGCCGGCGGAAGCTCCACGCCTTCAACCTGCTGCCCCCTGACGAGGAGGCGCAGGCCCAGCGGCTGCTGTGCGAGCTGCTGGGAAAAACCGGGAGGGACCCCTGGATCAACGCCCCCTTCCACTGTGACTACGGCTGGAACATCGAGGTGGGGGACAACTTCTTTGCCAACTACAACCTCACCATTCTGGATGTGGGCAAGGTGACCATCGGCAGCAACGTCCAGTTCGCCCCCAACGTCTCCATCTATACCGCCGGACACCCCCTCCACCCGGACAGCCGGAACTCCGGCTATGAGTACGGCCTCCCTGTCACCATCGGGGACAACGTGTGGATCGGCGGCAATGTGGTCCTGCTGCCGGGGGTGACTGTCGGCAGCAACTCGGTGATCGGCGCGGGGAGCGTGGTGTCCAGGGACATTCCTGAATGGGTGGTGGCCGTGGGCAGCCCGTGCCGGGTTGTCCGGAGGATCACGGAGGAGGACCGGAAATACTACTGTAAAGACCGCGTGTTTGACGTGGAGGACTATTGACAGGCGGTGGAATAACGGCAGGCGCAGGATCCGCGCGGAGAAATCCGGCGGAAACTGACGGACCGGCCGTTCAAATCGCTGATAGGAGGAAGATGAACCGCGATGGAGCTTTCTTTTCAACATATATCCGCCCAATACCAGGTGCGGCGCCTCACGGAGGCGGACCTGCCGGAGCTGCTGGCCCTGGCAAAGGACAACCCCACCTACTACCGGTACATGGGCGAGGAGCCCACCTTGGAGGGCCTCCGGGGGGACCTGACCAAGCTGCCGCCCCGGACCACAAGCGCGGACAAGTACTTCCTGGGATACTTCCGGGACGGACGGCTGTGGGGCGCGCTGGATCTGATCCTCCATTTTCCCAACCAAGAGACCGCCTTTGTGGGCTGGTTCATCCTGCGAAAGGATATACAGGGTCAAGGCGTGGGCACGGCCCTGATGGGCGAGCTGATGGGCCTCCTGAAGGTCCGGGGGTTCCGGTCCGTCCGCCTGGGGCGGGTGAAGGGCAACCCGGAGAGCGAGGCCTTCTGGGTGAAAAACCAGTTCACCCCCACCGGCGTGGAGACCGACGGGGGCGGCTATACCATTATTATCATGCAGCGGGAGCTGTGATTATCAGCAAAGAGAAAGGAGACCACTATGGCAAAAGTAACCTTCAAGACCGATCTGTGCAAGGGCTGCGGCCTGTGCGTCAGCGCCTGTCCCAAGCACATTCTGGCCATTGCCAGGGACCAGATCAATCAAAAGGGCTATTCCCCCGCAGTGATGACCAATCAGGAGGAGTGCATCGGCTGCGCGTTCTGCGCCACCATGTGCCCGGACTGCATCATCACCGTGGAGAAGTAAGGAGGACGACATGGCAGAGAGAGTATTGATGAAGGGCAACGAGGCCATCGCGGAGGCCGCCATCCGGGCCGGGTGCCGCCACTATTTCGGCTATCCCATCACCCCCCAGACGGAGGTGGCCGCCTACATGGCCAAGAAGATGCCCAAGATCGGAGGCGTGTTCCTCCAGGCGGAGAGCGAGATCGCGTCCATCAACATGGTCTACGGCGCGGCCGCCGCGGGCATGCGGGTGATGACCTCCTCCTCCAGCCCCGGCATCTCCCTCAAGAGCGAGGGCCTGAGCTACATAGCTGGCTCCGACGTGCCCGCCTTTGTGGTCAACGTCCAGCGGGGCGGCCCGGGCCTGGGGGGCATCCAGCCCAGCCAGTCCGACTACTTCCAGGCCACCAAGGGCGGCGGACACGGGGATTACCGGATGATCGTGCTGGCCCCGGCCTCGGTCCAGGAGATGGCCAGCCTCACCATCAAGGGGTTCAATCTGGCGGACAAGTACCTGATGACCGCCATGATCCTGGCCGACGGCACCATCGGGCAGATGATGGAGCCCATCACCTTCGAGGAGGCGGCCATTGAGACCTACGACAAGCCCTGGGCCCTCACGGGCACCAAGATGGGCAGAAAGCACAACATTGTCAGCTCCCTCTACCTCAAGTCCGACGAGCTGGAGCGGAAGAACTTTGAGCGCTATGAGCGGTACAAGGTGGTGGAGGAGAACGAGGTCATGTACGAGCAGTACATGATGGAGGACGCGGAGATCTGCGTGGCGGCCTTTGGCATCGCCTCCCGGGTGGCCAAGAACGCCGTGGCGCAGGCCCGGCGGGAGGGCGTGAAGGTGGGGCTCATCCGTCCCATCACCCTCTGGCCCTTCCCCAAGGCGGTCCTGCGTCAGGCGGCGGACCAGGTGAAGAGCTTCGTGTGCGTGGAGCTGAACATGGGCCAGATGATCGAGGACGTCCGTCTGGCCACGGAGTGCCGGCGGCCCGTGAGCCTGTGTAACCGGACGGGCGGCATGATCCCCAGCCCAGAGCAGGTGCTCTCCAGCATCCGCGAAGCCCAGAAAGGAGTGAACTGACATGGCAATCGTATTTGAGAAGCCCCACGCCCTCACGGACGCGGTCCTCCACTACTGCCCCGGGTGCCCCCACGGCATCATCCACCGGCTGGTGGCCGAGGCCATCGACAGCCTGGGCATTGAGGGGGATACCATCGGCGTGGCCCCGGTGGGCTGCGCGGTGATGGCCTACGACTACTTTGCCTGCGACATGATCGAGGCCGCCCACGGCCGGGCTCCGGCCACGGCCACGGGCATCAAGCGGTGCCGGCCGGACAGCGTGGTCTTCACCTACCAGGGGGACGGCGATCTGGCCTCCATCGGCATGGCGGAGACCGTCCACGCCGCGGCCCGCAACGAGAACATCACCATCATCTTTGTCAACAACGCCATCTACGGCATGACCGGCGGCCAGATGGCCCCCACCTCCCTGCCCGGTCAGGTGACCCAGACCAGCCCCTACGGCCGGGACGTGAACCACTGCGGCTGGCCCATCAAGGTCTGCGAGCTGCTGAGCACCCTGGAGGGGCCGGAGTACGTGGCCCGGGTGGCGGTGAACAACGTCAAGAACGTGAAGGCTGCGGGCAAGGCCATCCGGAAGGCCTTCCAGAACCAGGTGGAGAAGAAGGGCTTCTCCCTGGTGGAGGTGGTGTCCGCCTGCCCCACCAACTGGGGCATGACGCCCCAGAAGGCTCTGGAGTGGGTGGAGAGCGACATGCTGCCCTACTACCCCCTGGGGGTGTACAAGGACAGATCGGCGGCAAAGGAGGCTGAGGAGAAGTGAAGACAACCCAGATTTTGATTGCCGGCTTCGGCGGACAGGGGATCCTGTTCGCGGGAAAATTCCTGGCCTACAAGGGCCTGCTGGAGGACCTCCAGGTCTCCTGGCTGCCCTCCTACGGCCCGGAGATGCGGGGCGGCACCGCCAACTGCAACGTCATCCTCTCCGAGGAGAGCGTGGGTTCCCCCATCATCACCAATCCGGACGTGCTCATCGCCATGAACCTGCCCAGCCTGCAAAAGTACGTGGACGCGGTGGTCCCCGGCGGGCAGATCTACGTGGACGCCACCCTGATTGGGGAGAAGGTGGGCCGCGATGATGTGGCGGTCTTCTACATCCCCGCCACCCAGATGGCCAACGAAGCGGGCGTGCCCACCCTGGCCAACATGGTGATGATGGGCCACGTGCTGAAAAATCACCCGGAGCTCACCTTTGAGGGCACGGAGGAGACGGTGGCCAAGCTGGTGCCCCCCCAGAAGGCCCAGCTGGTGGAGCTGAACATGAAGGCCCTCCAGGCGGGACGGGACTACCAGTGATCCGCCGCGGCTTTGACGGCGGCGAGGAGCTGCGGAAGCCCTCCCATCTCGCGCAGCCGGTGGAGGGCTTCCCCAAAACCGTGCTGGTGACCTTCCAGCGGAAGGTGGCGGAGGCGCTGCAAGAGCGGTTTCCGGTGGAGACCGTCAGCACGGTCAGCGCCTGCGTAAAGATTCCGGTTTACCGTTTTTCCTGCCAGGGCCGGACCCTGGGGCTGTACCTCAGCACCCTGGGCGGCCCCGCCGCGGTGGGGATTCTGGAGGAGATCTGGGTCAAGGGCGCGGAGAAGGTCCTGTTCTTTGGAACCTGCGGCGGGCTGGATCCGGACCTGCCCGCCGGGCATCTGATCGTTCCCACCGCCGCCTACCGGGACGAGGGGACCAGCTTCCACTACCTGCCGGCCTCGGACTATGTGGAGATCTCCACGGCGGACCGGCTGGCGGCAATCTTCGATGAGCTGGCCCTGCCCTATGTCAAAACCAAAACCTGGACCACGGACGCCATCTACCGGGAGACGCCCGGAAAAGTGGCAGAGCGCCGGGCGGAGGGCTGCGGCGCGGTGGAGATGGAGTGCGCCTCCGTCATGGCCGCCGGGCAGTTCCGGGGGAAAGAGGTCTATCAGTTTTTGTATACCGCGGACAGCCTGGCGGGGAGCCAATGGGAGCGGGGGCTCCTGGGCCAGACGCCGGCGTCCGAGTACGAACGGTATTTGTCCGTCGCTCTGGAGACGGCGATCCGGCTTTGAGGAGAATGCTGATGAAAATTTCCTGTATCCAGATGGATATGCGCCTGGGGGCGGCGGACGAAAACTTCGCCCACGCCGAGGCGCTCATCCGGGAGACCGTAAGCAGAGAGCGCCCGGACGTAGCGGTGCTGCCGGAGACCTGGAACACCGGGTTCTTCCCCCAGGATCTGGCCGCCTGCGCGGACCGGGACGGGGCGCGGACCAGGGCCGTGTTCTCCGCTCTGGCCAGGGAGCTGAACGTGAACATCGTCTGCGGCAGCGTAGCCAATCAGAGGGGGGACGGGTTCTGCAACACGGCCTATGTCTTTGACCGCTCCGGCGAGGTGCTGGCGGAGTACGACAAGACCCACCTGTTCACCCCCTCCGGGGAGCACCATGCCTTCCGGGCCGGGGACCGCACCTGCCGGTTCCGGCTGGACGGCAAACAGTGCGGCCTCATCATCTGCTACGACATCCGGTTCCCGGAGCTGACCCGGACCCTGGCCCTGGAGGGGGTGGATCTCCTCTTTGTGGTGGCCCAGTGGCCGGAGAAGCGGACCATGCACCTGGAGACCCTGGCCCGTGCCCGGGCCATTGAGAACCAGATGTTCCTGGCCCTGTGCAACAGCGTGGGCGCGGCGGGGGAGACCCGCTGCGGCGGACACAGCGCCATCATTGACCCCTGGGGCGAGTACCTGGCCCGTGCCTGGGACGGGGAGGAGACCATCACCGGCGAGGCGGATTTCTCGGTAATCGAGGACATCCGCGCCTCCATCAATGTCTTCCGGGACCGGCGGCCGGAGCTGTATCGTCTGTAGAGATTTTTATGTTCTTTTCTTTATGAATAAAGAAAAGAACCAAAAGAAACACTTTTTACACGTTTTCTGTCGTAAAATGCACCCATAGGGTTTAAAAGTTCTTTTTGATCCTTTTTCTTTCAAGAAAAAGGATGAATACCAAAACCGAAAGGCGGATGCAATCATGTCTTACGAATTTCCCGTAACCCGCACCACCACCCCCAAGGCCAAGCCGGACCAGTCCAACCTGGGCTTTGGCAAGTACTTCACCGATCACATGCTCATCATGGACTACGACGAGGGCCAGGGCTGGCACGACGGCAAGATCGTCCCCTATGGCCCCATCAGCCTGGATCCCGCCTCCTGCGTGCTCCACTACGCCCAGATGATGTTCGAGGGTATGAAAGCCTACCGCACCCCCGACGGCAGGATCAACCTCTTCCGCCCGGACATGAACGCCAAGCGCCTCAACCGCACCAACGAGCGCATGTGCATCCCCCCCATGGAAGAGGAGCTGTTCATTGAGGCGGTGAAGGCTGCCGTGAAGGCGGATGCGGACTGGATTCCCACCGCCCCCGGCACGGCCCTGTACATCCGGCCCTACATCATCTCCGACGAGGTGAGCTTCTCCGTGGAGCCGGCCAAGCACTACCACTTCATCATCATTCTTTGTGCCGTGGGCGCCTACTACGACATCAACCGGGGCGGCCTCACCGGCAGCCACATCTATGTGGAGGACGAGTACATCCGCGCGGCCGTGGGCGGCACCGGCTTTGCCAAGGTGGGCGGCAACTACGCCGGCGGCATGCGTGCCACCAAAAAGGCCCTGGAGAACGGCTGCAAGGAGGTTCTGTGGCTGGACGCCCACGAGCACAAGTACGTGGAGGAGGTGGGCACCTCCAACGCTTTCTTCATGATCGGCGACGAGATCATCACCGCGCCTCTGGGCGGGTCCATCCTCCCCGGCGTCACCCGGGACAGCACCATCACCCTTCTGCGCAAGTGGGGCTATAAGGTGAGCGAGCGCCGCCTGTCCATCCAGGACGTGGAGGCCGCCAGCAAGGACGGCACCCTCCAGGAGGCCTGGGCCACCGGCACCGCCTGCGTTATCTCCCCCATCGGCTGCCTGCGCTACATGGACCGGGATATCGTCATCCACGGCGGCGGCGTGGGCCCGGTGAGCCAGAAGCTCTACGATCATATCTACGGCATGCAGACCGGCGTGGTGGCAGACGACATGGGCTGGATCGTGCAGATCTGAGGGGATTTTTAGATCCGGCCCGGACGCCGCCCCGCTGCCCCTGCGGGGGCCGTGAAAAGCATCTCCTGAGAGCTCCTCGAGGACCATCTGCCTGAAACGGCTGTAAATCAAACGAAAACAATCCGGCGCTCCCCATGGCGGGAGCGCCGGAATTTTTCCATCATGGCCGGCGGTCTCAGTCGCACCGCTCGGTCATGATAGCCAGGATGGTTCTGTCGGTCTGCTGCATGCCCTCCTTGGCCAGCACGCCGATGTTGGCGATGGTGTTGTCCACCCCCTTGGTGACAATGCCGTCGCCGCTCTTGAACTCCTGGCCGCCCCGGTACATGTGGTAGCCCAGGATGCCCGCGTCCACGCTGGCGGCGATCTTGGCCGCGCAGGAGGGCTTGGCCCCGTCGCAGATGGTGCCGCTGATGATGGCCACGGCGTTGACGATGGTGTGGGCGATGGCCTCGTAGGTGCCCTCCAGCAGGTAGGCGATGCCCGCCCCGGCCCCCACGCCGGCGCTCACCGCGCCGCAGTAGGCGGAGAGGCGGCCGATGCCGCTCTTCTGGTGGACCGTCACCAGATCGCTCACCAGCAGAGCCCGGTAGAGCTTCTCCCGGCTGACCCCCAGGTGCTGGGCGTAGCGCACCACGGGCACGGAGGCGGTGATGCCCTGGTTTCCGGACCCGGAGAGGATCACCACGGGCATCTCACACCCGCTCATGCGGGCGTCGCTGCCGGCGGCGGCCCAGGCCTTGGCCTCGGTCTTGATGTCGTTGGGGTAGTCCGCCAGGAGGACGGAGCCGATGTTGGCCCCCCAGCTGGTCCGCAGACCCTCCTGGGCAATGGCGGTGTTGCACTGGATCTGCTGCTCCAGCAGGGGGGAGACCAGATCCAGATCCACGGTCTCCGCGAACTCCAGGATGTCCGCCACCCGCAGCGCGCTCTTGTCCGTGAGGCTGTCCTCGGCGGAGTCGCTCACCGGCTTCTCCAGCAGCGCCGCCCCGTCCTTCTCCTCCCGGACGATGTTGCTGTGGCTGTTGGCGATGTGGATCAGGGCGGAGTGGTCCCCCTGCCAGCCGATGAGCCGGATGTCCAGCAGCCGGGGCGTGTCGGAGCAGACGATCTCAATGGGCGTCCCCTGGGCGTAGGCGGCGATGTCCGGGTGGAGCTGGGCGGGCACATCGGAGATCACCTGGAGGATCTGATCCGGATCCCCGGCCACCACGCCGGCAGCCACAGCGGCCCGGATGCCCTTGAGCCCGCCGGTGTTGGGCACAATGACGCTCTTCACGTTTTTGATGATATTGCCGGACACCTCGGCCCGGATCTTCTCCGGCCGCGCCCCCAGCACCGCCCGCAGCCGGGCGGCGGCGTAGGCGATGGCGATGGGCTCGGTGCAGCCGGTGGCGGGCACCAGTTCCTCCTTGAGAATGGAAATGTAGGCGTTCTTTACAGCGTCAGTCAGCATCGTCGTCCTCTCCTCGTTTGGTTGATATGTTGATGTTCAGCTTAAAAACAGATAAAATAAATAAGGTATGCAGCAAATCACTACAGCGCCAATTATGCAAACTGTAATAACATATATGACTTTCTTACGTTCCTCTTTTTTCATTTTGTTTCTCCCTTACAGCCAGCGGTTGTTCCAATACTTCTTGCATTATTTTGATTGGCAGGATCTTTGTAACCCCTGCAAACCTTCTTCCAAGAGCTCGCCATTTGGGAAATTGTCAATGATAATGGCGCTCTTCTTTTCTCTGAAAGCAGCCGCAGCCTCCGGCCGGCCTGGGGAAAAAGAAAGAAGTCAGACGTTCTCGGCGGGCAGAGAGTCGTCCTCCCGGATCCACTCCGCCACCTCCACCGCCGTGTACCGGGCCGGTCCCGTGCGGATGACCACCTTCTCCAGCCCGGCGTTGATAATCA
>CANAZG010000063.1 GCA_947365965.1 uncultured Clostridia bacterium | reverse complement strand
GGTTCACATAGGCTGTATAGAGAGCAAGGAACCCTATTGCCATCAAGAAAAATTTCCCCGATACCAGCATCCCGCAATCCTTTTTGAACAGGGAGCAAAATCCTTTTCCCATCAGGACAGCCCCCTCCCCGTGTACTGGATGAACATATCCTCCAAAGTCGGCTCCTGGGAGTGGATGCTGATGATCTCGTCATGTGCAAAGGGGATGCCCTTCTCCAACTCCGGGGCCTCTATGGTTTTCGTTTCCCGCTGTCCCTGATACAGATAGTCGATCACGACCCGGTGATTGCTGTTTTTCTCTTTTAGTCGTTTGGGTGTATCCAGGGCTACCAAATTCCCATTGGAGATAAAGGCCACCCGGTCGCACAGGAGGTCGGCGTCCACCATGTTATGGGTGGTGACAAAAACCGTCGTTCCCTTTTTGCGCTCCTGCTCAATGATCCTTCGGAACAGTACCGCTCCGGAGGGGTCAAGGCCGCTGGTGGGTTCGTCCAGGAACAGCAGCCGGGGATTGCTCACCAGCGCCCGCGCCATGCTCGCCCGCTGGCGCATCCCCTTGGAGTAGGAGGACACCGGCTTTTTCAGAAAGTCCGGCTTAAATTCCAGTGCATCCAGCAGTTCCCCCACATCCCGCCGCTGCTCCCTGGGGTAGAACGAGGCAAAGTAGTTCAGGTTGTCCACGGCACTCAGGTTGGCGTAGAGGTAGGGGAACTCAAACAGGACGCCAATCTTCTGAAATAATTCCTGGCCGTGGGCGGCGGAAATGTCCTGCCCGAACAGGGAAACCTTACCGCCGTGGCCTTTTAATATCCCGGTGAGTATCTTTTGTGTTGTGGACTTCCCGGAACCATTTGGCCCCAGGAAGCCGAAGATTTCCCCATCTTCTACGGTGAAGTCCAGGCCGTGAAGGGCCTGCTTGTCTTTGCCATAGGAGAACGTCAGGTTTTTGACCTCGATCACTCGTCGTCACCCCACTTTCCACGCTGGCCTTTCTTCTCCTGCTGGTGCTTGCTCCACCACTTCATAAACTTGACCTTGAACGGGATGGAGACGATCAGCGCCGCCACGATCACCAGCCACCAGTACCACGCTAAACCTAAGAACATAAAAAACCCTCCTTATTTGTGATAAGGAGAGTTTAGGGTTGCGGTGTGAAATTGGTGTGATGCCGCTGTGAAATCCGTGTGAAATCATTCTGTGACGGGGATGGAGAAATAGAACCGCACCCCACCCGCTTGGTTTTCCGCGCCATAGGGAAGATTTTGCATAGACAGAATTTGCGCCACAATGGACAGCCCCAGCCCGGAACCGCTGTACTCTGCGCCGCTGTCCCGATAGAATTTTGTCCATATTTTGGACAGATCACTTTCTGGAATGGGTCGGCCCTGATTGAAGATGGAGAAATGCAGCGCCCCATCATCCACTGTCAGTTCCAGCCGCAGAACGCCGCCGGGATACACATTTTTCTTGGCGTTGACGATCAGGTTGTCCAAAACCTGCTCCATGCGCCATTGGTCTGTCCGCACAAAAGCCTTTTGTTTCGGCAGTTCATGTTGCAAATCAAAATCGGTGTCCAGGGCGTCAATCAAGAGCCGCCCGGCTACCGTTTCCACCAGCTCCACAAAGTCGAACCGGGTGACATTCAATCTTGCTGCCCCGCTTTCCAGCGCCGACAAATCCAACAGGGTCACGATCAGGTCGTTCATGCGCTCTACTTCGGAAACGATCACCTGGGCGTATCTCTGCTTCTTGGCTTCGTCCGTTTCGTCCTGCAAGCCCTCGGCATAAGCCCGGATGATGCCCAGCGGGGTTTTCATTTCATGGGATAGGCTGTCCACCAGTTCCTTGCGCTCGGACAGGAGAAGCCGCTCCTTTTCCACGTCCTTTTCAAGCTGCGTGTTTGCGTCCTCCAACCGTGCAAGCGCCTGTTGCAGATTTTCGGCCATTGTGTTCAGACTGGTGGACAGCTCACCAAATTCATCGGTTGCAACAAGGTCACAGGGGGCCGAAAAGTCCAGCCCTGCCATGCGCTTTGCGGAGGCGTTCAGCTTGGACATTGGTTTCGTGATAAAGCGGCTCATAAAAAAGTCGATGCCCAAGACCAGCAGTAGGACAAATCCAAGCCAGAGCAGAAAAGAGGCATCCTCGCTGATTGGCAGGCCGGTGGAGAGGACATAGGAAAAAATCAGTGCCAGTCCTGCCAGTTTTGACATCATTAAAATCTTTTTCCGAACAGTACGGAGCGAAAATGCTTCTTTCATACCGCCACCTCGAATTTATAGCCGGAGCGGATCAGCGTGACAATATGCCTGCCCTCGTCCCCCAGCTTTTGCCGCAGGGTCTTGATGTGGGTGTCCACGGTTCGGGTCGTTCCCTCGAAGTCATAGCCCCATACACGGTTTAGAAGCTGCTCCCGATTGAATATTTGCTCAGGGTTTGCCATCAGAAAGGCGAGTAGTTCATACTCCTTATGGGTCAAGGCGATCTCCTGGCCGTCCAGATAGACCTTGTGTGCGTTGGGGTGGAGCATGATTTTCCCGGCGGTGATCGCTCCGACAGAAGCGGGGGAGGAACGGCGCAGCAGGGCGTTCGCCTTTGCCAGCAAAACCTTGGGGCTGAATGGCTTTGTCATATAGTCGTCCGCGCCGTAGTCGTAGCCCTTCAGCTTATCGTCCTCCGCACTCTTGGCGGTCAGCATGATAATGGGCATATCGCTCATTTCCCGCGCCATCTTACAGACGGAGAAACCGTCCAGATGGGGCATCATCACATCCAGGATCATCAAATCCATAGGATGATTTTTCAGCGTGACAAGGGCGTCTATGCCGTCGTCGGCGGTAAAACAGGTATGTCCGCCTTTTCGCATATAGTCTGCAATGATGTCTTGCATGGCTTTTTCATCTTCAACAATCAAAATGTTTGACATAGTGCCTCCTAAATCGCTATCATTCTATTTGCCTGATATGATTTTGATTATATTTTGTATTAGACAAAAAGGCAAGAGAGCATATAGAAAGATTGGGTTGATATTACAAGAAAAAGCTGAGTTCTTGATAAAATAATGCGTCTCACGGTGAGACGCATTTTGTCAAATTACTTGTTTTGGGTGCGGCCTTGTGGTAGTATTGATATACTAGCCATAAGGGGGACATGGAATGAGCATCCGCACTTTGGCCAGCGGCGCATCCGCATGGCGGGGCTATGAATACTACAGGTCGAAAAAGGTGCTGTCCCACTCCCAAACGGGCGGGGACGAGTACACGGGGCAGGTGGCCGGGAACGGCCTCGCCCCTTATCAGGTGAAAATCAATATTGCCCATCCCCGGCAGTCCAAATGCAACTGTCCTTACGCAGACGGGCGGCGGGTGATCTGCAAGCACATGGTCGCCCTGTTCTTCGCCGCATTCCCGGAAGAAGCGGAGGACTACATAGAGGCAGTGGAGGAATATGAACGGGAGGAGGAGCAGCGCATGGAGGAACACTATGCGGCGCTGCGCTCCTATGTGAAAAGTCTGTCCAAAAAGGAACTGCAGGAAAAGTTATTTGAAGCCTTGGTTGAGTTGGAGGAACGGGGCCGCTATTATTAGCCGTTCAGCAGAAAATACGTCTCACGGTGAGACGCATTTCTTCAAGCCGCTTTGGGCGCATACGCTCCCGCGTCTTCACCTACAATGACTATCGCACGTTCCGGGAAACGCTTACGCCTCCCGCAACAGCAAAAACCGGCGCAAGCCAGTTTTGGGGTATGCCCCCCTTAATTACCAAAAGCACCGGCGGCCTTTGGCTGTCAAGGCCCGCGCCGCCCCCAGGCGGCGCGGCTTGTCTTGGCCTTGACGGACAAAGGGCGGTGGTGTAAAATCCCCCGCGGAGGGGGCATACCCTGGGTTGCGCCACTTTATTCCTGTCACAGTGTTTCCTTTACCAGTCTCCACGCCTGCCGGACTAACGCGGTGGCTTCAGCAATCTCCGCTTTGCCGATTCCCTTGGTGGTGTTGGCCCAATATGCGATCTGATTCACATTGTTGCCGATGGCCGATAGCTCCTGCAGTAGGGCGGCGTAGGTGTCGGGCGGCTTCGGCTGAATATCCACATCCATAATGCTGTGCCGGAGCAAGGCACTGGTGTTGAGGCCGGACAGGGCGCATTGTTTCAGCAAATGCCCGTATTCGGCGTCACTCAGCCACAGGCCGATAAATTTTTCGCGTTTCCGCATAAGATTTTCCTTTCTCGCTAATGCGTCTCACGGTGAGACGCGTTTTCGTTGATGGGGGTTCCAAGGGGGGCTTCCCTCCTGGCAAGCAGTCGTTTGTGTTTAACAAATGACATACTTGCTCGGACAGCACCGCCTTTCGGCGGCGCTGTCCACTGTGGGTGCTGCCGGGTAGCTGTTTCCCCTTTCTGGGAACTTTTTATCAGCATTTTATGTGCGAAAGAACGCTAATTCGTCTCACCGTGAGATAAATTAACCAAAATCATGCCGCACAGCGGCGGCGTAATAAGGGCCCATCGTCACAGGCGCATTGTAAAGTGCCGTCAGAAGATAGGCCCGGATGTTATTGATTTTCGTGGTGGTCTGCCGCAGGGAGTCTATGACATATCGGACGTGTTCGCCGTCAAGCTGACGAAAACGCCGCCTGACGGCATCCGCAGGTAAGACTTCACCGCCAATCCGCATGGCGGAGGCCGAACCGCTCAATACGTCCACAATCAGTTCCAAAAGGCTCTCCACATCATCGTAAGGAAGCTCCTGCTGTAACCGCTCGTATTCAATGCGTTCTTTGATTTTCTCTCTCGTCTCGTATCGATCAATCCCCAGCAGTTCCGCGCCGGGGGCTGGGAGATTGATAGATTGATTGGTATAGATAAAATCAGTTTGATTTATATTATTATAATTTGGGTCGGCTTTGCCGGCCTCAGCACATTGAATATCCCGACCTGCTGCGGCGGGAAAATCCGATTCCTGTACGTTGTCAAAATCGACCTCCGGGCATGGTATAGGCGGCTCCGTCCCATCCTCCTGCTGGGGCGGCAGCTCCTGCGTGGTGAAGCGCAGGACATAGATTCGGGCGGGCTTGCCCTGGCCCTGCCTGACGCGCTCAATCAAGCCCAAGCCTTTGCTGTTGTCCAGCTCAGCCAGCAGTTTCATGGCCTTGTCCCGCCCGCAGTTCAGATCCGCGCAGACCTCGTCAACGGTGTAATAAATGTAAACGCGCCTGTCGCTGTCGTACCACTTATTTTTGATAGACAGGCCCATGCGGTCAAGCAGCAGCCCATAGAGCAGCTTGGCGTCCCCCGACAAGGGCTTAAAGCTGGGATGGGTGATAAGCTGGCGGGGGATGCGGAAATAGGAAAACTGCATCGCCTCGTCGCCATAGAAATACTTTGATAAATTTGTGTCCTGCATAACTTCCTCCTTTTGGGCATGTGTAAACAGACAATAAAAGTATACCAAATTCCGCCATGCCTACTGGACCATTTTCCGCCAAACTGAGCCAATTTTCGCCAGTTAAGGGTACCAGTTAAAGAAACCGCAATTTTGCAAGATAGTCAATAAAACCTCGCAAAAGCGGTTGAATATCCCTATATTTGACCGCTTTTGCGAGGTGTCACAGCGCCGCAGCGCTGTGTATTCCCTTACTAGAGGGCTGGTATACTCTGTGGCGGATTTTGGCCCCTTTTGCGTGTCTGCTTACAGCATGACAAAACGGCGCTTTTTCCCGCTGGGCGGGATAAATGAACGCCGTTTGTGTCAAATATTCGATTGTTCGTACAAAACCGGGCTTGTCTACTGTCTGTAAAGCATGAATTTTCTTTCTCAGGAAGTTATGTTATCTAACTTTAGCTTTTGACCGTCCAGCATTCCAAGAGATGCTCCAAGACATCCAAGCGGGCAAAATTGACTGCGTTGTTGTAAAAGACCTTTCACGTTTAGGGCGTGACTACATCACTGTGGGTTATTACCTTGAAATGTTTTTTCCAAGTAAGAACGTCCGATTTATATCAATCAACGATCAGTTTGACACCACTGATGGTATAACCAGCAGAGATAAATCAGCATATATCCAATCCAACACACGCGTACCACTCATTAATCTGTTCAACGAGCAGGTATCCATTGAAACAAAAATGAAAGTTGAGGTTATTTTAGATATGAAGGCACAACACGGAGATTTTATCGGGCCAAGAGCCCCGTTTGGTTATCAGAAATCCAAAGAGAATCCCAGTCAGCTTGTTCCTGACCCGGTGGCTGCTGTTATTGTTCGGAAGATTTTTGAAATGGCGGAAAGCGGTATTGGTGTGACTGGTATCGTTCGGTATTTAAATGAGCGAAGCCTCCCTACACCGATTCAGTACGCCAGAGCTCACGGCCTGGACGGGAACTTTGACGATGGCAATGGCAATTGGAACAGCAGATCCGTAAAGTACATCCTTACCAATCGTACATACACGGGGATGCTGGTACAAGGGAAAGAAAAGCGGGCGGTGAAGGCCACCCATGAGCCGCTAGTCGATTCAGGTACGTTCGATGCCATTCAAAAGGCATTTCAAGCCAGAGCATACAATGTGGTTCCACAGAGGCAGTCAGCAGACAATATTCTAAAAAGCAAGGTGATCTGTGGGTGCTGCGGTGGAAAGATGCAGCGCAAGCGTGGCACCGGCCACGCCGATTGGCACTTTTTTACCTGCATCACCAAAAATCGTTTGGGGGCTGATAAATGTACCGGGTTGTATGCCCGAGAGGAAGATGTTCTCAGCGCCATCTATCGCCAGTTGAAAGACTATGTGAATGAGCACTATATCACAAATTCAGCATATAAGCAGCAGATTCAAGAGTACACGGAACAAATTGCTGACCTTGCACAGCATAAGACAACTGCTTGGATCAACGCAATGGAGCACTATGAGAAGTATGTGCAGGGAGAAATCAGCAAGGAAGAATTTCATGTAGTACAAAACATTGCAAATCTGGCAAAAGAGGCCCTTATTCAGGCCACAGCGAACAAGACCGCCTATGAAAAGCAATACTCCAAGTTCCGTAAACTTCTTTCTGCCAGTAGTAAGGATCTTCCGCTCATCGAAATTATGGACTGTATTGATAAGATCGTAGTAGACGGAGGCAGGCAAATCATGGTACAATGGAGATTATAAAAGTGCAGAAAATTCTCTCTGACAAATTATAACACTGATTGAAAAGATCGTTATATGGTATAAATATTTTTCCCACTTTGCGGTGAGTACTATAAGATATAAAGGGGAAATATGTTTTATATTATAAACAGCATCTCCGTAGTATGTCATGCTAAGCCAATAATACACTTTAGAATCTGCCCGATATGGATTCAATCTTGATGTGTATCATGAAGGGGGAAACACAGGATGAAGCAATCAAATTCTCATCGGATTCCACAAGATATACGTTTGCGGGATAACAGCCCAGTTCAAAATGTTTCTGACTATATTGAGCGTGTCAACCAATATCTCCAGATATATTCCGGGAAGGTGCTTGTTTACCGTGGCGAGCCCCAGATTTATGAAAAACCCTGTGTTCCAAATCTTTATCGGGGAGGTTTATTAGGAGAAAACCGTTTTTTTGAAAAAAATCTTTTTGATGCCATGCGGCAGAACCGTTTGACGAAAGAATTCCGCTATTTGGATAACGCTATCGACGCACAGCACGGAGAATTCCCCAGCCGTTTGCTGGATGTATCATATAACTGCTTGACAGCGCTTTACTTTGCCGTAACCCCTTATTATCATAAGCCGGATACCCTTTATGATGAAGAAGATGGGGCCGTTTACGTATTATTTGTGGACGAGATGTTCAGCCCCAGTGGAAAAAACACCAACGAATACTATGATGCTATCATTAACCACAATCCTCCTTGGATTGACCACATGCTGTTTGAGAAGAACCACAAATTTATCGATCATGCCAAGATGAGTGATCGCATCATAGCGCAACAGGGTGCGTTTATTCTGTTCCAGGGAAGCTGCCTGGAGGAACTGCCGCAATATATGTATTGTGGCATAACCATATCTGGCAGTAGCAAACCTCAGATCCGCCGGGAGCTGAAACAGCTTTTTGGTATTCACACAGGGAGCATTTATCCCGAAACTGTCAATTTGGTCGAGGAGATGAAGGAAAAGAGTTTTCTTTTAAATACAGAAAACTTTAGTATGGAAAATGAACTGAAATATGTGCTGAAACAGTTGGAAAGAGAGTTGGATTATTATCTTGGCTATTCGGTCAGCCAGAGCCGCGCAGATGCTCCTAATATGGAAATCATTATGATTTATATCGAAAAGATCGTCAATAGTTATCGCAGAGGCCTGATCAAACTGCACCAGGATTTGCCTGCGGATACAGCGCCGGAAGATTGCGCGGCGTTGGAACGTGCCAAAAACCGATACTGCCAACTGGTCAAGACCTTCTCAGAATCTGTCGAAGAATACAAAATAGGACCGTTTTCAGGAGTTCAATTACAGGAGCTGTGGTGAGAGAGAAAGGAGAGCTGAGCTATGAATGCCTACGCATTGAGGCTGAAAAAGGAAGCCGCATTCAGGGACTATATCAACCACTGGCGAGCCGATGTCGGGCAAGACAGTGATGTCGAATGGTGGACGGACTCCCATGCCACCAAAGAGCTAAGCCGATTGACCGACACAGTTCAGTGGGCAGCTTCCGACTCCCAAGAGCTTAGTATAGAGGATGACGGGAACTTGGTGGTAGCAGTGTGGAACGGAGGAACGGATAAACAGGGCCTATTGTTGCTGTTAGATGATATGATGGATCGGCTTCAAAAAGTTGTGGAAGCCAGAAAACCTGCCTATGACCAGGCTTTGGAACAGGCCACTTGTGAGTCTAAGATCTTTATAGAAAAAATGGAGACGAATTTTCTCGTTTTCACCAGAGATGTTAAGAGTCGGATCGCAGTGGAGATGCAGTTTGCCGCCTTAACTAAGGGCTGGAAAAGGGATATTTATAAAAAATACGCAGTCCCAATTACTATCGGGACTACCTATATTGTATATCCAGAATACCAGGGAAAGCTGGCCCGCATTCGAGGAATCAATCGTTACAATAGTCTCCAGATGGAGCCGATTGGAGGCAGAAGCAACGCAGAATCGCAATGCGAGTTTGTGGAAGATATTATCCAGTCCACCGTGATGACCGTCCAATTGAAACAGCTCGCGGAGCTGTACAATCAAGTTGGCGACCAACTGTTCAGATATAATGTTCGTTTTGGAATTGATGAGGCTCTTGATGTCAGCAAAGCCATTCAAAAAACGCTAAAGGAGGAGCCGCAGCGCTTTTGGTATAAAAATAACGGGATTACATTGCTGGTAGAGAACCCGGATTTTCGTTTGGAACATTTGGATGAACTGCAATTAGGAACGCTGGAAGCAGGCCGTCCTCCGCTATTCTCTGTTGTTAACGGAGCTCAGACGATCACGATATCCGCTAGATACGCTTTTGAGTTGGAGTGCAAAAAGCTGGAAGATGAAGAGTATAAAAAGCAATTGGAGGACTTTGAAAAAGCTCAAGTAATCCTTCGTGTGATTCACATACCGATTCAGTCAGAACAGGATGCAACGAATACTGAACGCGACAAAATCCAAGAGGCGAAAAACCTCGCTCATGACATCAGCGTTTCTCTAAACAGGCAAAAACCGGTCAAAGCGGAGGATATTGCTTTCACCAGCCCATTTGTGCAAAAAATGGAGGAATATTTAAGCAATCCCCAGAATAACCCGCCGTTCCAACTGGTTCGTAGAGGTGAAGAACGGGCACAAGGTTCCCAGCTTGGTTTGGTCGATTTTTCCAAGGCACGTTTGGCCTGCAAAAATAGGCCAGACAAAGCCAGGACTACATCCAGCAGCGAGATTTTGAAAATGGACATAGTGAGCGGAACGCTCCAAAATACCGATATTTTTGTAGAAAACTGGATTATATCTGAAGATGATGAAAAGGAGATTTTTCAACGCTTCTATGGAGCGGTATGGTTTGCAGATCAAATGGCGACAATATACGCTAAAAATGCGAAGACGCCTATGGATGAGAGTATAAATACACAAATTGCTGTGCAAAACGGGAAATGGTATTTTACCGCACTGGTCGTGCAGCTTTTGAACAACTTTAAATCTATGGACGGTCAGCCCGATTTTTCAGAATTTCATTGGTTCGCACAGGATTTTGTGGAAATCATTCCCCAAGCTGTGAAAGCATTTTCCCAGATGGCAGCTTACTGTGCAGACCATGAACGTCAACTGACCTCTAATGATTTCAAAAGCGAGAGTTATTACCAGAAGCTACTGACCGAATTAAAGAGCGATAAAAAAGCTGCTCCCTTTAAAGAATTCTCGAAGCTATTTGTTCCCGCAAATGGGGACAAGCCCTCGCCGCAACAAAAGCTCAAGCAACAGAAAATAACCGCCATTGCTTTGGGAGGTATTTTCAATCTGCTAATATAAATCTCCTTTTCCCAGACCCGCTTCAATCCATTGTGGTACAACACTTTCAGCGAATTTCTAGCTAGATTTTTTTACAACACTTAACTAGTTTTGTGGATTTCGTCAAAATACCCATAGAAAACGGCCCTCGGCGGCTTATTTTCCTATTAGGTCTTTGCTGTTTCTTCTTATCAATGGCCTTTTCTGTGATTTTTCTGCCTAATCTGCTACATACTTACACTATTTAACTTCAATTTGTTCCGTTCCTTACAGTTCAATAGAAAAATAAAGGTTTTTGACACAATACTAGCCAATTTCTGTTGCTGATATTACTTTCCTAGATACTCCATTGCCGCTTTATTAAAATATTGTATTTACTGTCATTTTTCAGCCAATTTCAGCGGTAGTTTTTGAACTCATTTTCTGCATTTATAACGAGCAATGGTAGGCTGAATTACAAAAAATAAGAACGCATAAATGAGGCTTAAAACCTCTCCTGTGAGCTCTGATGTGCTTTCCCCTGTGACTACTTCCCCAGCCCATAGGGAGCTAATAGAGTAGGACGGGGGATGGTTTCAGGAAACTATCCTTGCTTGCTCTTGTGTTGGCTTTTCTCGATGGATTTCCTGACCGACACAAAAACACGGCGGAAACGGATGTTTACGGCGGCGGCGTAGGGAGATTTTAATTTACAGATAAGCAACCCTTAATTGCTCTATTGTTACTTTTTACTTCATTTAGTCGTTTTCTTGCATTAAAAAAATTTTTATGTTATACTATTGAATAGAGATATAATATATAATATATATAGGCATTTTTTGACGCGTAGGTGAACAACCCCTAATCACTCTTGTGTCTCTTTTGTGACCATTCTAAAGCAAGATTTTGTTATAAAGCGGCGGCGCTGAAAGCGCCGCCGCTTTATAACTATAGGAGCGCTCGGCGCTTTCAGCGCCTCGCGCACAGTTATTAAAAGAACCTATTGCGTGCCTGCTGTTTTCGTTTGTCACCAGCGGCAGGAGCATTGACCTTGCTATAACATGGCGAACGAGCCGCCGATTTTCGGCGGCTCGGAGTTGTTCGCCCTTATTCCTTTGCCAGCTTGTAAAATGTGCAACGGGTAGTCCCTGTTAGCTCCATAGCCTTTCGAGCGGTGATTTCCCCGGCTTTCCACTGGCCTATGACTTCCTCCCAGTTATCCGGCTTTTGCGCTCTTGGCCTCCCCAGCTCCACGCCCTTAACCTTTGCGGCGGCTATGCCCTCGGCCTGTCTTTGCTTAATGCTGGCCCTCTCTTGCTCTGCGATAGTCCCCAACACTTCAATCAAGATATTGTTTACCATTTCAAGAACCCATTCTTGACCGTCTGCAAAGTCAATCATTGTTGTAGGCAGGTCTATCACCTTTAGCCTGATACCATGCTCTTTGAAATATTCAAGCTCTTTCTTAATGTGGCACTTATTACGGCTCAATCGGTCCAGAGATTTAACTATCAGAGTATCGCCCCGGCGCAACATGGTATTCTTCAAAGACTGATAGCCTTTTCTTTCAAGGTCTTTCCCGCTCTCCTTATCCACTATTATATTTCGTTCTTCTATTCCCTGTTCCTGTAATGCAATTATTTGTCTATCAAGGTTTTGTTCCTTTGTGCTAACTCTTGCATATCCATAGGTGCGGCTTTCCATGTGTTACACTCTCCTTTTGTTCTCTTGTGATAATAAGAGTATAACATAAGCGTCTGTAAAAGTCAACCAAAATTTGCAGACATCTAAAAAATATTTACAAACTTTTACAGACGCAAAATTAGGGCTGTTTTGTGGCTTTTCAATGTGTCTATAAAGATATACTTTTACAGACTGTCGCCGCTCTGCGGCTGGTGATAGTAACTGTATCGCTTTACTATGTCAAGGATAAAGTGTTTCCCGTTATCATCTAATGAATATAGCAAGGTTGATATTTCTTTTATCACACTGTCACAATGTTCCTTTTGTAAGCTATCCTTTAATAATTCATCTACTGTTGTTCCTAAAGCATTAGCAATATCAACTATTGTTTCCAGACTTGGCTTTCCGTCATTCCGTTCTATCTGTCCAATATAGTTAGTGCTTTTATCTACTCTTTCGGCTAATTGTTCTATCGTTAAGCGCAACAATAAGCGTTCATCTCTTATCCGCTTGCCTAATAATTCATAGTCCATAAAAGCACCCCCTTTTAGTTGGTATTTTACACGGACTAACATCTTTTATTAAGCAAGTAAAATCTTTTTTCTAAGTTGACTAAAATCTTGTTTTGTGTTACACTCCTATCTGCACCCAGCACACAACAAAATTTGACGGAGGTTGACACAATGAAAAAACTACTTGCGCTCATGCTGGCGGCGGCTCTGGCCCTCTCTCTGGTGGCCTGTGGTAGCAAAAAGGATTATAGTACAGACCTTACTGGAAAACTTGGCATAACAAGTTTTGAAATGACAACCGAAGATATTTTATGGCTTGAGTTTATTCATGCATTTTATAGTGCTGAAGGTGAAGCTGAGCAAACATTAGAAGAATTTAGGGAACAAATTGAAGCGCAAATGATAGAAGCCGGGGAGACATTTTCATTAGATGACATTGAGTTGCTTTTAGAGATGTATGATATGGAGTATAAAATTGATGATAAAGATGATGACCGAACTATTATAACATTTGACAGCGGACACATCTATGGAATCTCTAAAGATGATGGAAAGCTTGATTTTGTAAAGTGGACTCTCACCGGAGAAAAAACAAATTTTACATTGGGTGTATGGGAAGCTGTTATAGATGAAGGAATCAATAATTGGACTGATGATTATGGAAAGCCAGAAGTTGATAAAAATGAAAGATTTTATACTTGGTATGGAAATGTAAATGGTGAAAATGCATCTCTTTCCATCGAAAAAGGAAATGGTATTACAACAGCATCTATGATGGAATTAGATAGAGTAAAATAACAATTATAAAGGCGGTTAGTTTTTTCTACTAACCGCCTTTTTTCTTGACAATTCAATAACAAACCTTTACACTATACCCATATTACTGCAAGGAGGCGGCGAACATGGCAAAAAAGAACGAACCACGCAAGCCCTGGCGGGAAATGACCTTTCGGGAGCTGGACAATAAAGCACTGATTGAACACGCTTTAAGCCTTGGAAAGAAAAAGGGAGCGGAGGCCCTAACTTATCTTCAACAATTAGACGCTGAAAAAATTCCCTTTACCGCTGAAATGAAGCAGAAGCGGCGGGAGGAATTACAGAAGAAAAAGAAGCGGCAGAAGCAAGGCGAAAAGATGGTAGAGCTTGACGAGCCTTTATATACCGCTGAACAAATCGAAGAAATGTTAGGGAAGATTACAGAAGCACCTAAATACGCCCCTTTGAAAATCAAAAGAATGTATTGTGAAAAGTATTACCCCGCAATACTTCCCGACAAAAAAGATACTACCTCTTTCGCTGACGAGATAGCAAAAGCCCTTGCGGAACTGCAAGCGGAAGACTGACAGGCCACGATGGGCGGCGGCGAGCATAGCGAGCCGCCGCCCTCCTTACTTGCCTTGCTCGGCGGCGGTGGAGCGGGAGCAGGCCGACGAGCCGCCGGAGGCGGCGAAGTCGGCCCCAGCGAGCGGGAGCGGGAGAAGATCGGCGGCGGGAGCTGCTGAAGCTCGGCGGATGGTTAGACGCTGGCGGCGGTCTTTGCTTGCTCGGCGGCTACAAGGCCATAGAACGGCCTTAGAGGCCCTTTAGCGGCCTTGCCCATGTCCCAGCATTACTAGACACGCAAAAGGCCCTTAGCGGCCCTTAAAAGCCGCCCAGCGGCGGCGGAGGACAAAAAGAGGGGGAGCGGCTAGGCCGTTCCCCCGTTTGCTTTGCTCTTATGCCTTACTATCCGTTTTGTTCCTGCGTTTCTTGTGATGTTGTCCAGCGGATTGTATTCTACAAATCTATCCTTTGCCATATCAGCATAGACATTCATGTAATGTTCGCTCATAGCAAGGGTAGAATGTCCCAGTATCTTTGACAACTGCACCACGTCCCCGCCATTCAAAAACCACTCTCTAGCGAATGTGTGCCGCAATCCGTGAATATTAGACTTCTTTACTCCTCTACTGTGTGCGTATTGTCCATAGGCTTGTGATAGTGCCGCTTTAGATATTTGCCCCATATCCTGTTTACAGAATAAGTAATTATCTTCTTTTGCATTGTATAGCCATTCACTGATATAATCATTCAGTGACTTTACTAGTTGCGGCGATAGATTAGCAAATTGCAATTTTTTATTCTTTGTATGCTGATAAAATACCTTTCCATTATTTAAGTCAATATCTCTAAATCTTATATCAACAAGTGTTCCTAATCTTGCTCCTGTTCCTATCACAAAACAACAAACAGCCCACATTCTCCACTCTGTAAACGGTGCTTTCCTTTCCGGCTTTTTCAATAGGGCTTTTACTTCCTCTACTGTGTAATCTTTCGGCATTTCCTCTTTTACTTTAGTTAGCGTTATTCTAAACGGCTTAACATAGTTTCTATCATCTTCCATACACCAATACAAAAAAACTCTAATATTGCTGATATGATGATTTACCGTTGTAGCACTTAATTCTTCTACACTAGCCATACATACTTTCCATTCTGTAATTAGTTCACTACCTATATCGTATGTATTCTTTACACTTTCTTCAAAGAACGCTAGAAACTTATTAAAAGTTATCCTATATGAGCTTAATGTTTCTTCTACTAGTCCATTTGCCGCCTTTTCATAGATAAACTGTTCAAAAGCCGCTTTTGTCTTAATGTTCTTATCTTCAATATCTGACCGCCTTACTACTTTCCTTGGTGCTGGCATAGAAAAACCCCCTAAGTTTTTTAATCAAGCTAGTTTGATAGGCTGATTGTACCAGCTGTATTTTCAAAAATCAAGAGAAAATAAAGCAAGATAATATTTTCTCTATAATGACGAAAAGCCTTGATACTTCAAGGCTTTTAAGTCAATCTAGCTTTATTTTTTTGAAAAATATTTCTGGCTTGATTAACAATCATACACCGGTCAAATCCGCAAAAGATGCCTTTGAAAAGACAATAGCTTATATATTGGAAAATTTTACACCGGAGTCAGCCCTGCTGGCACAGTATGATTCTTGGCTAACAACCGACCCGCAAAAGATAACTTCACCAAAGGGCAATTTTAATTCCAAATCCTCGTCCATTCTATATCGCGGCAAAACATATTGGATTGGAAGCGAAGCGCTTAGCAATGACAACAAGTTTGCCTGTGTCAACTCGCTATGCAATTTGGCTCATGTGCCTCATGGAGAGATTTCCTGGCTTGCGGACGGTACAGTTCGCTACCAATGGTAATTAAGAAAGTTGGGATACTGTATTTCCCTATGGAAAACAATAAATAGTGGTTCATTTATATCCAAAAGTAGAAGTTTTGGGCCAAGAAAATAATGAGCCTTAAACCCTTGCTTTGTAAATAATATTTTTGTCTTGGGCTTGACATTTGGGTGCCTGAGATCGTGAAATCTGATTTTCTTACATTCTGCTCGTTCCAGAACGGTCTGCAATCTTTTGCGAACTTCAGTTGGATCTCTGGGCGAGTCCTCACTGACCGGAGAAGGAAACATCCACCGAGAGCTGATAGTTTCCTTATAAGCCTTAAGGACATTCAACACAGGCGTGGGGAGGATCACGCTGCGGTTACCTGCTTTGCTTTTGGGCGGGGAGGTTACCAGCCTGCCTTTAACCCGATGGACCTGCCGCTGTACCCGGAGTTCCCCTGCGCGGAAGCTAAGGTCGCCCCATTGGAGGGCGCAGATCTCGCCCCGCCGCAGACCGGTGGAGAGTTCCAGCAGGAGAAGCTCAAAGCAGTTGTCCTCCTTAGCCTGGATTAGCAGACGTTGGATTTCTTCCGGGGTCAGCACCTGCATCTCCCTGGTTTCAACTCAGGGGGTAAATTTTTTCTTTATCAAAAACGCTGAAACCGTTGATACACAACGGTTTCAGCATTTACACAACCTGATTTTTTTGAAACAAATACACTAATTAGCCGTTTTTAAGAAAATCAGCAAAGTGACAACACAAATTATGCACTAAAACTCGTTCGGCGGCTTATTTCCTTTGCAATCTCTTATTATTTCTTTCTATCTAGTTCCTTTTGTATGCTTTTTTCAAGTTTATTTGCTATTTCTTTACCCTATTTATCAATATAATCATCATTATCACTGTTATTTGTTTGAAAA
>CANAZG010000062.1 GCA_947365965.1 uncultured Clostridia bacterium | reverse complement strand
GTTACACCGGGACGAACTATAATCGCCCCGGCTTTTGTGCTGTCATGGAGGCAATAGAGTCCGGCAAAGCTGACTGTGTTATTGTAAAGGATCTTTCCAGATTGGGCAGAGAATATATTGAGACTGGAAAGTATTTAGAGATGGTGTTTCCAGACAAGGGTGTACGGTTCATTGCAATCAATGATGATGTGGACAGCGACCACCGCAGCCAAGGGGACGACATTTTGATTCCTGTCAAAAATATTATAAATGAGTCTCAATGCCGGGAATTATCCAAAAAGCTCCGGGAGCAATTTCGACTGCAGCGAAGTCAGGGAGAGTTCCTGGGCGCATTTGCGAGTTATGGATACCTCAAATCCATTGAGGACCGACACAAACTGGTCATTGATGACTATGCCGCCGAGATTGTTCGTAACATTTTCGCGTTGAAAATGCAAGGCTATAGCCAACAGGCTATTGCTGAAAATCTGAATCATATGGGAATTTTACCGCCGTCTGAGTACAAAAAGCAGTTGGGACTGCGGTATCAAAGCGGCTTCAAATCGTCAAAGAGAGCAGCATGGACAGCCATGACGGTACGAAAGATTCTTACAAATACGATTTATGTTGGAGAATTGGTGCAGGGAAAGCGCGGCACACCGAATTACAAGGTCAAGAAGATGCGGGAGAGAAAGCCGGAAGATTGGGTGGTAGTGGAACATAATCATGAACCCATCATTGATGAACTGCTTTTTTCAGCTGTTCAGAAAATGATGCAGAGAGATACCCGGACTTCACCTGATTACAAGACAGTTCAAGTGCTTTCTGGCCTGCTGTTTTGCCCTGACTGCAGCCGGGCTATGTGCCGGCGTGTTGTTACACGAGGCCAAAAAAAGTTTTACTATTATGTATGCTCCACCAGCAAAAAGGGAATCGGATGTTCCAGTCACAGTATTTCGCAGGAAAAGCTGGAAATAGCTGTCCTGCACGCAATTCAGGGACAGATACAGAGCATCGTTGAGATGGACACGCTTTTGCAGCAGATTTCCTGCAATGAGTTGTTGGCCGTAAAGCTGAAGCGACTGGATATACTGATTGCCCAGGCGGCACAGGAATTAGAACGCTATGAGACTTTTCGGATGAAACTGTATGAGGCTATGACAGATGGCCTTGTTGATCGTGAAGAATATCATCAGATGCGGAAACGGTACACGCAGCAAATCGAGACTTCAGAACAGGCACTGCATGAATTGGAGCAACGCCGCAAAGAGACGGAGGAAGAATCTGCTCCGGACCGCACATGGATGGAGCAATTTTTACAATATCAAAATATCACCGCCTTGGATCGTGAGGTTGTCGTTACACTGATTGATAAAATCTATGTCTATGAAAACAGAGAGGTTCATATTGACTTTAACTTCCGGGATGAAATGGCGGAAATCTATGATTTGCTGAACGCTGCGAAGAAGGAGGCGGTATAAATGGCGCGAAAGAGCAGATACACAAGTCCGCTCCGAGATACCTCGGATGTACGCCCACAGTGTATCGCCGCTATTTATCTTCGGCTGTCCGTGGAAGATGGAGATAGTCTGGAAAGCAATTCGATTGGGAATCAAAGGAAAATCTGCCTGGCTTTTTTGGAAAAGCACAGCGATTTTGAAATCGGCGCATTTTATGTGGATGATGGGTGCACAGGCATGAATTATAAGCGGCCTGGGTTCCAGTCTATGTTTGCTGATTTGAGAGCAAAAAAGGCCAACTGCATTATCGTTAAGGACATTTCACGTCTGGGACGCCACTACATTATGACCAGTGAATATGTGGAAAAGGTATTTCCGGAGATGGGGGTCCGCTTGATCTGCATCAACGATGATTATGATAGTGAAGACGCTCATTCAGATCGGGACGGCCTATTGATGCCGTTCAAGCTCGTTATGAACGATACCTATGTAAAGGATACCGCGCGAAGGATTCAAAGCAGCATTCACGCGAAAATGGACAGCGGGGAGTATCTGCCGTCGTCTGGAAGCGTTCCTTATGGGTATCAAAGAGCGCCGGAAAAAGGCACCTTTGAAATCGACAGCGAAACGGCCCCGGTGGTTCGGCGTATATTTGAAATGCGCGCGGAAGGTATGATGTTCAACGCGATTGCAAAAACGCTGAACCAGGAGGGAATACCCAGCCCGGGGAAAATCCGCTATGATCGCGGTATTACGAGGGCGGAGAAATTCAAAAATGCGCTGTGGCTTCGCGGAACTATCCGAAAACTCACGGGTGATGCCGTTTATACTGGCAGCCGAATCCATGGAAGAGTTACCCGAGAGCGGTTGGGTGGTGATAAAAAAGCAAGGCCAAAAGAGTTGTGGCAGATAATTCCTGACGCGCATTTGCCCATCGTAACACAGGAGCTGTTCGATCAGGTGCAGGAAGTCAATCGAGCGGAGTTAGAGCGCCGGGCCGCATATGATAAGCGAGATAACCCTGATCCGGACTATCGTGATATTTTTCGCGGAAAAGTGTTTTGCGGAGAATGCGGAGCGAAAATGACGGCGGGAATCTTAGCCGGCAGAAAGACAACTCCGGTTTCAGTCTATTTTAACTGCAATCAATATCGCTATTCTAACCATCGCAGATGCAGCAATCATTACATCCGGCAAGAAACCTTAATGGATACCTTAAAGCATTTCCTCGATAAGCAAATGGAAATTGCTGTCGATGTCGAACGATTGGCAACAGAAATGCGCAGGATGGAAAGCATACCCGACAGCGCATGGAACCGTTTGGCAAGTCTCCGCCACCGCCGCATGAACCTGGAGGCGAAGCAGGAGCGGCTTTTAGAGGATGTGACTACGGGTATTCTTGACCGGGAGGAGTATATCCGAATCAAAGCACGGTATCGCAGCGAACATTCACTTTTGGAACAGCAGGAACAGAACATCTCCAGGGAGTGCGAAAGAATCAAAGCTGCACTTGGAACGGCAGAAACCTGGCTGGCTGCAATCCGGCGCTATCGGGAGATACCAAGGATCGACCGTGAAATCGTAGATGTGCTGGTAGATCGGATACTGGTATTTGAGGACAGAAGTATCCGGATTTCTATGACTTATGGCAACCCTTATGCATTATTTGAGACGTGTCTGGATGGCGATGCCGGAGGTGCCAGTCATGTTGGATAGCGGTAAACTGAAACTTATGTATCTTCGGCTCTCGAAAGAAGATGATGACATTGCCGGGAAAGGGCAGGAGAGCTTTAGTATCGGCTCCCAAAGGCTTCTAATCCAGCAATATGTTGAATCGCATTCAGAGCTTGGGAATTACAGCGACTTTGAAGAAATCATTGATGATGGCTATTCTGGAACAAATTTTAACCGCCCAGGAGCGGCACGCCTTTTAGAGTTGGTAGAGACAGAACAAGTAGAAACGATCATTGTAAAGGATCTCTCCCGGTTTGCCAGAAACTATCTGGAAGCGGGACATTTTCTGGAGTTTGTCTTTCCCGCATACGATGTTCGGTTTATTTCCATTAACGACAACTATGACAGTCGCGCTTATGGGGAATCTACTGGGGGCTTGCAGTTGGCAGTCCGCAATCTGATCAATCAACTATACAGCAAGGATATATCAAGGAAAATTAAAAGCACTGTCGATATGAAGAAGCTGAATGGGGAATACGTTTACGGAGCGGTTCCCTACGGTTACAGGAAAGGGGAGAAGAAAAACACCATCGAGGTAGACCCTGAAGCGGCCGGGGTGGTACAGAAGATTTTCCAATGGGCATCTGATGGTATTACGGTAACGCAAATCGCCCGTCGTTTAAATACAGATGGAATTCAAACTCCATCTATGTATCTGAAGAATGCTCGGGGAAATTATCGGGTCAGTTTGTACTGGTCATTTGATTCTGTAAAAAACATTTTGATCAACCGAATTTATACGGGTGATACGGTTCCCTTCAAGTCCCATGTAGTAAGGGTTGGAAGCGACCAGGTAAAGCTGCTGCCGGAAGATGAACAGCTTGTAATTCCTGATACACATGAAGCAATCATAAGCCGGGAAATATTTTTCCAATCCAGGAAAGTTATTAAGAGCAATGTAAAATCGAAATCACAGGGTCCCTCCAGTTTGTTTTCTTCTTATCTGAAATGTGGCTGCTGCGGAAATAAGTTGCAAAAAGGACGCAGGAGCAATCAAACATTTCGATGCGCTACGGCAAGATACGCACCGGATACGAACTGCGCGAATGTGCACATACAAGAGAAGCGGTTGGCTGAGGTAATCCTGCGGGCGATTCAAAGTCAATGTGCTGTGGTGGATACAAAAGTGCAGACCGCGAAGGCTGTACGAAAAGGAACCCTTTCGGAACAGGCTTCCCTTCAAAGTGAATTGCAAAAGCAAAAGCGGAGAGTTGAAAAGAATCAGACGCAGGTGATGCGCGATTATGAAGCATACATCAGTGGCAATCTGTCAAAGGAAGCGTTCCTGCAAAGAAAAACGGCAGCCAAAGCGGATGAAGCGGAGGCTGGCATACAGGTGCTGCTACTGTCAAAGCAGTTGGAGCAGTTAAACACTGAGGCCAAGTCCATTGAATCCATGCTTCAGGCAGCCAATCCGTTGTGTCGGCACATCCGCATTCAAGAATTGACACCGGAACTTTTAAGAGAATTTGTCCAGAGTATTACAGTATATCCGGACGGGATCATTAACATCATGTGGAATTACAAGGAAGCCTTTGACATCCCGGATATGACGTGTGAGTGATAATAGGGACAACATACTGAAAGTTCAAGATGGTTTCGTGGCGGAAAACATTGAAAACACACGATTTTAGGAAATAATGTTGGATGTTGTCCCTAATATAAATCACTCGTTTTCTTCAAACAGATTTTAGTAAAAACCTTGAAACCCTTGCAAATACACGGATTTAGAAAATTTGAAAAAAAGTGTTGTCCCATATTGACATCACTCGTGAGCGGCAGCCCGATTTTGCAGAACGGGAAGATTGTGGGCGCGGTGACCCACGTGATGGTCAACGAACCCACAAAGGGCTACGGAATCCTGATCGAGAACATGCTGGCCGAGGCCGGGCAGACGGAGAAGATGTAAAAAAGGGAGGCCGGCACAATACTGTGCCGGCCTCGCGCCCCCTGCTGGCGGTCGCGATTTTGCTCTTTCTCCGTCGCACCCCAAATGGTTGACGCTGCTCCTGAGGCGGAATATTACTGTACAGATGGATATCTGGGATATCAGGACGGGCCTGTTAAAATAGGACTAAATCAGAAACACCCCACAGCAAGGGGCGCACTGGTTTAGTCCTGTTTTTATTCTATGAACATAGAAGGAGGCCAAAATGAGCAAAACAGCCAAAATTACGGCAATCTGTAACCAGAAAGGCGGAGTTGGCAAGACTGTAACAACGGTCAATTTGGGAATCGGGTTGGCACGGGAAGGCAAGAAGGTCCTCCTGGTGGACGTAGACCCCCAAGGCTCGCTTACCGCCAGCCTGGGCTATCAGCACCCGGACCAGCTTGAAGGGACCCTTGCCGATGTGCTGGGATTTATCATTACGGATAAGCCTGTACTTCCCGGAATGGGTATCATCCATCAGGCGGAGGGCGTTGATCTTCTTCCCGCCAACATTGAGTTGTCCGGTCTGGAGGTCACGCTGGTGAACACCATGAGCCGTGAGACAATCCTGCGCGAATACCTGAACAGTGTCCACGAACAGTACGATGTGATTCTGCTGGACTGCTGCCCATCCCTGGGTATGCTGACCATCAATGTCTTAGCCGCTGCGCTTCATGTCATAGTTCATTTGTGATGTCTCCAATCTCAAATTTTTAGGGTGCGGAATTTGAAATCGGAGTTCAGCGAACGGTCGATATATACTTCCATTATCAGTTTTCCATCTCTGACCTCCAGTGGACCTGATACGAAAGGCTTTTTCGCTTGGGCAGCTTCTTGACAAAAGCCAGGGTAGTCCGCGCGTTCCGGTCCGTTACCAGATAATCCCCGCAGATTCCGGCTTCCTCTACCACGGCGCGAAGCTGCTGGCCAAACATATCGTCCCCCACTTTGCCTGCAAAAGCGCAGCTCCGCCCCAACTTTCTCAGCATCGCCAGCACGTTGCAAGGCGCGCCGCCGGGGTTGGCTTCGAAGAGAGGGTTGTCCTGACGGCTGAGGCCGTTTTCCGTAAAATCGATCAGCAATTCCCCCAGAGCAACCACGTCAAAGGTTTTCTCCGTCATGGCTCACGCCTCCTCATCAAACACCAGATCGTATTTCTCTACATCCATCAACACCGAACCGCCGGCCTCAAAGCTGATGGCGTCCGCCTCCTGGCGGGTGTAAATCACCGCGCTGGCCGCCTGCTCGCCATCGTTGACAAAGACCTCCAGGCTGAAGCGGTCCAGCACCAGACGCAGCTTGATCTCTCCGCCCCTGGGACGAACAAAAAAGCTGCGGGTATGGACAATGTCGTGGGGCAGGCCGCTGCGGGTCCGGTCGATCTTGACGGTCCCCTGGTCGGGGCGGTAGCGGATGATGGTCTCATGCTCCCCGTCCTTGGCCACCCGGATGCGGAACCAGCGGTAGGAATCCTTCCCAATGGGCCGGACGGTAACAGTCATGTCCAGCATCCTTCCTTGAACGCCGGGCAGGTTGACCTCACCGCTGACAGGAATGTTGTGGTGCATGACGCACGGACCGCGATAGCTCTCCAGCTCCCGCACGGGTATCTGATACAGCCGCCCGTCCTTCACGGACAGCTCCCTGGGCACAGACATCTGGCCGAACCAGCGGCAGTGATAAGGCTTCGCCCCCACGGTGGCCCAATTCTGCATCCAGGCCACCATCACCCGCCGCCCATCGGGGGTCAGCAGCGTCTGGGGCGCATAGAAGTCCAGGCCATAGTCGATCGCCTGGGCATTTTGCCGGATGAAGCCCGCCCCCTGCGGGTCGTAGTCTCCGATAAGACACAGCGTCCCGTTTCCGGCGTGAAATTCCAGTCCTACTGGCTGCATCTCCTGGGGGCTGGTGAGCAGGACCTGCTTCCCGTCCAGCGGGAAGAAATCCGGACACTCCCACATCTTCCCGTACTGGTTATGGCAGGCGTCCAGGGTGCGGACAAATGTCCACTTCCGGCCGTCCCCGCTGCTGTAGAGCAGGATGGCCCCGCTGCCATCTGCGGCGCGGTTGCCGATGACGGCGTAATACGTCCCATCTGCCTCCTGCCAGACCTTGGGGTCCCGGAAGTCCACCGTACTGCCGCCCTCCGGCAGATCCTTGCCGGTCAAGACCGGGTTCAGCTCGCATTTGTCGTAATCCACGCCATCTCCAATGGCGACGCACTGGGTCTGGATATCCCGGATAAATCCATCGGCATCGTGCCCCCGCTGAACGCCGGTGTACATGAGCATCTGCCGCCCGTCGGGCATCTCTACCGCGCCGCCGGAGAAGCATCCCGCCGCATCGTAGCCGCAGTCAGGAGCCAGGGCGGCGGGCAGACGCTCCCACCGGATCAGATCACGGCTCTTTATGTGTCCCCAGTGCATGGGGCCCCACTCGTTGGAGTAGGGGTGGTACTGGTAAAACAGATGGTACTCCCCCTTATAGAGGGAGAATCCGTTGGGGTCGTTCATCCAGCCGATGGTGGGGGTAACGTGGAAAGCAGGCCGTTCCCCGGCGGGGATGTGGGGGCCGTACTGGGCCTCAAAGTCCCGGGCTTTCTGAAGGGCTTCGCTGGTCATATCGTATTTCCTCCTCAATTCACTTCAAATGGTATTCCAAATACCGATCATATTCCGCGTCTGCAAATTCACCTATTCGGTCAATTTTCACACCTCATATTAAAGCTCCAGTTTACGCGTCTGCTCCACTTCCATCCAAGCCAGGACGCGCTCTATCTTCGCGGTATCCTTCCGGTTCGTTTCTACGGCCCGAACCGTATACCACCAGAAAGGGCGCAGATACCGGTAGAGCAGCGGCGCGGCGTCTGCTTCCGCCCGGTTGAACGTGTAATATTTTTTTATGATCTTCAGATTTTCTATGAACAGAGTAAACGCTTTTTCTTGCAGCTCTCCGTCGTATAGCATATTTTTCTCATCATCCTCAAAATTGACGAAGGACTCCCGGAACAGCATATTGAGCACCGTCTCCCGCCCGCTCAGATTGAAGTCCAGCACACCCGCAAGCCGTAAATCCTCATCCAGCAGTACATTCCCCCCACCCATATCCGCCTGAAAAACGGAGGTGGGAAGCTGCTGGTAAACGCGGGACAGCGCGGCCTTGTTCTCCAGAAAGGCATCCCAGATTCGTTGGAAG
Source organism: uncultured Clostridia bacterium (assembly GCA_947365965.1). Classification (GTDB taxonomy): domain Bacteria; phylum Bacillota; class Clostridia; order Oscillospirales; family Oscillospiraceae; genus Pelethomonas. Next base: position 8,501 of record CANAZG010000062.1, on the reverse strand, counting down.
CGGTTTCTTTGTTCCGGGAAATCCTTTTCCATCATCTTCTTGACGCATAGAGCGCACTCCATAACCTCATCATCGTCCTCGGACGAGTCGAAGGGCTCCAGAATGCAGTACGCCGATGGGAAATCCACAAAGCTCCACCTTTGCGCGCCCGCCTGCGCCGTCAGGCGGAGTGCGGCCTCCTGGTACACACGCCGGCCGTCCTTCCAGATACGCCGCTGGTCAAACTGTTCCGCCGTCCGGTAGACGGAGTATTCCTCCGCGAAAACAACACAGGGCAGGCCGTGATATTCTACCGCTTCGGTAAATTTTCCCTTCCGGTTGGGTATAATCCGAGGACAATAGCAGCCGATGGAGCGGTAGGCTTCGATTGCCTGCCGCCAGCCTTCCACCCGGGGAGGCGTGGTAAAGGCGTTGTGTGCGATCTTGATAACCAGCCGCAAATCTCCCCATTCCGCAATAACTATCTGACGGAAGTCCGACAGGCCGCGGCTGTGATCCGACAAGTCATAGTGCAGCGGAGAGCGGGCGTCGTAGAGTGTAAAAATATCTTTTATATCCATCGCAGTTTTTGTAAAAAAAGGGACGGCCCGGGGCCGCCCCCTTTTCAAGAGAGAAAGGTGTGGTGTTATGCGTTCTTATTCCGCGGCGGCGTACCGGTCATAGGCGTTCTTATAGATCTCCAGGATCTGCTCCATACCGTAGGTATCGATCAGGTCCTGTTTGTAGGCTTCCCACTCGGCGTCGCTGGGTCCGCCATCCCGGAACCAGAGGGCCTCCTGCTCCTTGACGTGGTTCTCAAAGTCGGGCTTGTAGAGGTCCAGATCGTCCAGCTCGCTCTGGGTGAACACGCAGTCCACAGGATAGAAGGTGAAATCATCCACATACTTGAACCAGAAATTCTGGAGATCGTCCAGTCTTTGAAGGGCGCGGGGCTCCATGTGGAAGACGCTGGTGTAGTACTCAGAGAGGATCAGCTTGGGTCCCTGGACCTCGCTGGCGGCTTTCAGCTCGCCGGCGGACTTGCCGAACTTCGCCTGTGCTTCCTCGTCGGTGATGGAGACGTACATGCCCTCCGCATCCTTCTGCTCGTCGAAGTACACGCCGATAGGACCGTACTGGAGCTGCATGACGTTCTCGCCGGTGTACCACTGGTCATAGAACTTCAGGAGGTTGATGGGACTTTTGCATGCCTTGGTAATGGACAGATGCCCGGAGTTGACAGCGGAGCCGGCGGACTTGATGGTCACGGTGCAGGTACCGTCGGGACCCTTCAGCGGGGGCAGGTAGACGTAATCGGCGGCGTGATCGGCCATCAGCTCGTTGATCTCCCACCAGGTCGCCACGCCCACGTAGCCCTGGGCGCACTTGGCAAGGTACTGCTTGTCATCCTGGCTGAAAACCTCGATATCGATGAGGCCGTCGGCATACCAGTCATGGTAGTAGGTGATGGCCTCGCGGTAACCGTCGCTGACGCAGTCGAAGACCACTTCCTTGTCCTTGGTCAGGCGCAGGTCAGAGCATACGTCAGACCAGTTGGTCAGGCCGAAGGGGGCGTAGAAGATGTTCTGACCCCAGCACCACTGATCGAATCCGAAGGACATGGGAATGGTGGAGCCCGCGTCCGCGCCGTACATCTTGTGGGCCATGTCGTTGTCCTTGAACGCCTGGAGGGCGGTTCTCAGCTCCTCGACAGTCTCAGGGACTGCCAGCCCCAGGTCGTCCAGCCACGCCTTGTTGATCATGGAGAACTGCTGGATGGAATGGATGGAGTAGTCGTCGGCAGCGCCGGTGGCGCCGGTGCCCATCATCTCGGCGGCAGGCAGGCCGTATATCTTTCCATCGTCCTGGGTGATAGCGGCCTTGATCTGGGGATACTTCTCCAGAATGGCGGAGAGGTTGGGCATTATGCTGGCATCGTTGACGTAGGGCGTCAGGTCGATGAAGGTGCCGCCCCGGCCATAGCGGCCCAGGTCATAGTTGGACCAGCCCACGGCCTGCACAGCATCGGGCAGCTCGCCGCCGGTCAGGCGGATGTTGACCTGCTCGCCCAGGGAGTCGCTCATGGTCTCCCAGTTGATCTTGATGCCCGCGTTCTCCATCATGGCGTTGAGGACCGGATTGTCGTCATAGCCGCCGGAGAGGGCGGAGATGCCGGAAATGATGTTGAATTCCGTCTGGTCGGTGTTGGTATTGGGCTCGCCGCTATTGGCGGGGCCGTTGTTTCCGCCGCCGCAGGCGGTCAGCAGAGCCAACAGCATCACAGCCGCCAGGGCAAGAGACAATAATTTCTTCATGATGATTCTCCTTTTTGATTTGTTTCAAGCTTCGCAACGATTTTGCTGAACTTCGCAAAATATTTGCTCCATAGAGGCTTAACCCTTCACGGCTCCGGCCATGAAGCCCTTCTCAAAATATTTCTGGACATAGGGATACGCGATGAGCATGGGCACAGCCGCCACGATCATGGAGCAGAATTTGATAAGCTCCGTCTGCTTGTTCAGCTCGGCGTAGCCGCCGGAGATCATGCTGGCCTGCTCGGTGGCGGCGCTGGACTTCATCAGGATGCCCCGCAGCACCAGAGGCAGGGGCTCGCCCTTACCTCCCAGGTAGATCATAGCGGTGAACCAGTCGTTCCAGTAGGCCACCATAGCAAACACCGCCTGGACCGCCAGAATGGGCATGGACAGGGGAATGACTACGCTGAGGAAGGTGCGGAACTTGGAGCAGCCGTCGATCTCGCTGGCCTCCACCAGATCGTGGGGGATGCTGTTCTGGAAGTAGTTGCGGACAATAATCATATTGCCCACACCCACCCCGCCGGGGAGGAACAGGGCCCACATGCTGCCCATCAGCCCGGTATCCCGGACCACCAGATAGGTTGGGACCAGCCCGCCGCCGAAGTACATGGTGAATACGAAGAACAGACTGATCCACTTCCGCCCCGGCAGATCCTTCTGTGCCAGGGGATAGGCGGTGATGTAGAGCATCACCACGGAGAAGATGGTGCCGATGACGGTGTATTTCACAGAATTGAGAAAGCCGGAGACAATTTTCGGGTCAGCGAATACCGCCTTATAGCCGTCAAAGGTGAAGCCGCTGGGCAGCAGGAAGGTCTTCCCCGCATACACATCGTAGGGATCGGAGAAAGAGGCTATGAGGACATAGTACAGAGGGTAGGCCACGATCAGCAGGACTACGGTGCAGATGGCTACCAGGATGATGTCGCTGGCCTTGTCGGACATACCGGTAGATTTTGATCTTGTCATATTCCGTCGCCCCCTTTACACAAACTGCACGTCCGAAGCCTTGGACGCGATCTTGTTGACGATAATCAGCAGCACGATGTTGATGGCTGTGTTGAACAAGCCCACGGCGGTAGAGTAGCTGTACTTGGCCTGCTCAATGCCCTGCTGGTAGACATAAACGGCAATGACGTCGCTGGTGGCCTTGTTCAGATCGGTCTGGAGCAGCCAGACCTTTTCAAAGCCCACGTTCATGATGCCCCCGGCGGCCATGATGAGGTTCAGGATCGCCATGGGCAGCAGCTCCGGAATGTCAATGTTCAGGATCCGCTGGAACACCGACGCGCCGTCCATCTTGGCCGCCTCGTAGAGGCCGGGGTCCACATTGGCCAGAGTGGCTAAGTAGATGATACAGCCCCAGCCTGCGTCCTGCCAGATGCCGGAGGCGATGTAGATGGTCCGAAAAGCCTCCGACTGGGTAAGAAAGTCGATCTGCGTGCCCAGAAGCAGGTTCAGCAGGCCGCCGGTAGGACTGAGGAAGATCTTGATCATACCGCAGATGACCATAACGGAGATAAAATGGGGCGCGTAGAGGACGGTCTGAACCACCCGCTTGAATTTGTGGAACCGCACTTGGTTGATAATGAGGGACAGGATGATGGGGATGGGGAAGCTCCACAGCAGGCCGTAGAAGCTGATGAGTACCGTGTTCTTCATCATCCGCCAGAAGGTGGGGGCCTTGAAGAACCGGGTGAACCAGTCGAAGCCCACCCACCGGCTGGCGGTGAAGCCCAGGTTGGGGTCAAAGTCCCGGAAGGCGATCTGGATGCCGTACATGGGGATGTACTTGTAGACAACTGTCAGTACCACGGGGATCAGCAGCAGCGCGTAGAGTTGCCAGTTGTCCAGGAGCCGTTGTCCCAGCGTCTTCCCGGAACGCTGGGACAGGGCGGCGGAGCCCGCCGCCGAGATTCGGACGGGAGTTTCGCTTTTTTTCATGTGACTCACTTCCTTAAACACATAGCTTGTCGCTGGGAGAGGAGACTGCGATGCGGGGAAATTGTCCTTTGCAGGATGCGCGCCGGCCGCGTAGTCCGTATAACGTTTCATTGTCTTGACTAAATTTAAGCAGCCCACAAGCTGCCAGAAATCTGTGAAACGTTATGCGCCTGTTATGGCTATCTTAGCAAATGTCCCGCCTCACTGTCAACAGGTTTTTTCCAATTTCTTTAGGTTCATCAGCTTAAACAAACTATTTGGCTGATTTTTGTTGATTGCGCCAAAAGCATAACGTTTCATGAAAAATTCGTGAAATTCCTCTTTACATTTCAGCACTGCTTCTGCTATGATACAGACAGACAAGGCGCGGCAGTCCGTTTGCGCCCTGCGCATGAAACATTTCACTAGGAGGCGGATATGAAAAACGCTATGCCGACGATGAAGGACGTGGCCCAGGAGGCCGGTGTGGCCCTGGGGACCGTGTCTAAGGTATTCAACGGCATCCCCGTGGGGGAGAGCTACAGAATAAAGGTGGAGGAAGCCGCCCGGAAGCTGGGATATCAGGTCAACCAGTACGCCCGGGGGCTGAAAACAAACAAAACCAATACGGTGGCGGTGATCCTGCCGGGGGTGAACCACCCCTTTTTCGCCGCTCTGGCCCATCACGTCTGCGAGGCCCTGGCCCGGCGGGACTACCGGATGCTGCTGTATGTCACCGCCTCCAATCCGGAGATCGAGCAGAACTGCGTCAACATGGTCCGGCAGAACAAGGCGGACGGCATCATCGGATTGACCTACAACCCCTTGGTAGTGGACGAAGATCTGCCTTTTGTGGGCATCGACCGCAGCTTCCGGGCGGACATCCCCTGTGTGGCGGCGGATAACTACGGCGGAGGCCGTCTGGCGGCGGAGAAGCTGCTGGAGCTTGGATGTACGCATCTGGCGTTCCTCCGTACCGGCTCGTCCAGCCCCAGCGAGACGGACAAGCGGGGAGACGGCTTCGAGGCCGTCTGCCGGGCCCAGCAGATCCCCTGTGAGGTTCTGCGCCGGAACGACGGCGAAGACGGCCCGGAGGTGTTCCGGGAGTTTCTGCTTGCGCATATGGCGGAAGGGAAGCTGGATATTGACGGCATCTTCTGCTCCACCGACCTGCTGGCCTGGAGGATACAGAATATATTAGCGGATCTGGGGCTTCGGGTGCCGGAGGATGTGCAGATCATCGGGTTTGACGGCATCCGGCGGTTTGGAGGCGAGGAGCTGTACTGCTCGACCATTATACAGCCCGCCGAGAAGATGGCGGAGACCTGCGTGGATCTGCTGCTGGCAAAGGACCGCTCCAATATTCCAGCGCTGGTGTGTCTGCCTGTCAGCTATGCCCCCGGCGGGACGACGCGGGAATAGGGAACAGTTATGGCAAGCGAATATCTGAAGAAGAAATACCAGGATGTCAAGCCGGACGCGCCTCTTGAATTGACAAAGACGGAGAAGTGGAAAAATTGGTGGCATTACTATAAATGGCATGTGGGGATCGCACTAGTACTTCTGGCAATCACTGGAAGCATTATGTGGAACACACTCAGCCAGGCAGAACCGGATTATAAGATCGCATACGTGGGGAGCAGCCGTCTGCCGGAGGACACCGCCGCCGCCCTGGAGGCCGCTTTCGCCTCTCTGGGGGAGGATCTGAACGGAGACGGGAAAATCGCCGCCGTCCTGACACAGTATGTCTCCGACAGCGGGACTCCCGACATGTCCGCTGCAGCGCAGGTTTCTTTGATGGGAGATATTCTGGAATGCGAGAGCTACTTCTTCCTGCTGGAGGACCCGGAACAGTTTCAGCGGGACTATCATTCCCTCCGCCGCCTGGACGGCTCCCTGCCTGAGAAGGGGGAGGATTCTCTGGAAGGAATCTGCCTGGTCTGGGGGAACTGCCCGGTGTTAGCGGGATTTGAGCTTGGCGAATACGCTTACGAATGGATGGGCAGTACGGTAACCGGCAGCAGTCAAGAGCTTGTTTCTGCTTTACATCTGGCCCGCCGGGGATTCTGGACGGAAAAAACTTCTGCATATTCAGAAGGCTGTGACGCTCTGTGGAGCAAATTGACGGAAGGAGCGGTTTCATGAAAAGACGTGTTTTTGCGCTGCTGCTGGCGGGATGTATCTGTCTGGCGGGGTGCGCTCAGTCCGTTCCCCGGCAGGCGGCGGACGGTGCGGTCTGGGATGAACACTGGGTGAGCGTTGGGAACGTGATCGGTATAGATACGCCCGAAGGACTGACTCCCCGGGAGAACAATGACGCGCTGACTGCCAACGGTATGTATTACGCCACTTGGTCTATTGGCGAGGCGGAGCCTTATACCAACGAGGACGGCGATGAGGCCCAGCTCTATGACGCGCAGGTCTATGTCCTGCTGGCAGGCTATAACGAAGCTGAAAAGGCCAAGAGCAGCGCGGCAGAGTGGATGGATATGGCTTCCAGCCAGTATGCAATAGAGGGGACCTCTGCGGAGACCTATAATGGCCAGGAATTTACAGTCATCACCTATACCTACGAGTCGGACACAAATCCCTACGCCAGGGGCGCGTCAGCCTTTGGCGTGTACCGGAACTATGCAATCAGTGTGGAGCTGTCCTGCCAGGAAAAATTTGATGGCAGCGCCCGGGAAATTCTGGCGGGCTTTCTGTCGAACTGCCACTATGCTGCATAAGGAGGGATGACTCGTGGGACTGCTGTTTCCTGAAGATCCGCACTATAATGAGAACGAGCGGCAGACAGGCTTTTACCGTTACCGCCAGCTGCTGTCCAACCGTTTTGGCCAGTGGTGGAAGATCAATCTGCTGACTCTGGTGGGCTTTGTGCCGCTGGTGGCGGGAATATTTTATGCCGTCGCCGTATCCAGCATCCTGGTGCTTCTTCCCTGCTCCATCGCAGGCGGCGCGATTGCGGGGCCGTTTTTGGCGGGGATGTATGACACTGTCCTGCGGGGCCTGCGGGACGATCCGACCCCCTGGTTGGACGGCTGGAAGCGTTCCTGGCGGCAGAACTGGCAGGGAAGCATGCTTTTGGGCGCGGTAATGGGACTGCTTGCAGGACTGTACGCCTTTATGGGGATGCTGTTCTGGTGGGCGGAGACAGGGCCGTCTATGGGGACTATAGGCATATATCTGGCAGGGCTGCTGCTGATCCTGGTGGCGAATACCCTGCTCTGGCCGCAGATCGTGCTGTTCCGGCAGGCTCCAGCCATCCGGCTGCGCAATGCGCTGCTGTTTCTGATCAGATACTTCTGGCGGGTCATGGGGACTGGTATTTTGCAGCTGGCGCACTGGGCGGTCTATGTGCTGTTTGCACCTTGGACGCTGCTCCTGTTGCCGGTGACCGGCGTATGGTACATCGTGTTTCTTTCACAGTTTTTGGTTTATGCGCAGATGGACGAAGCCTTGCGGATAGAGGAACTCTATGATGAAAACAAGTAAAATGCAAGTTAGTTATCTGTAGAGCCGCGTGAATACGCCGTCTTTGTGGTCGGATGAACACTTTGCGATACGTTCTAAAATTTCAGATGTTGGTTTCATTGAGGATTCTCCTCCCTTTCATTCCTACGTTTTAGAATTGACTGACTGGCTCCCTTCGCCATGTAGACGCCATTAACGTCCTCGGACTACTATGGAGCCTCCGTTGCCATATCCGGCGAATGGGCCGGACTTAGGCAATCCCCGGTTAATGCTGTGCATAGGTAAATGGAGATTGTCGGATATGCTTTCGGTTCGTTATGACGTGTTCTCACGCCTGTTTCACAACAAAATTGGCAGTTGGGCGGTCATTGACGAAAACCGTCCAGTATTGTGATACGGGTTTCAAGACTATTACCCGCACCTGCAAAAAACAGAAACTGGAACCTCACATTCGCTAAACTCAACCTTATCCTCATATCTCCTTTTCATCGGGGCGCAGTCGCACCGTTCAGCCTTTTGGTGACTTGCCCCTTCTCCGCCATGCGATAGTCCCGTATAGCCTTTCGGCCAAGTCGGTAAGGCGGATTGCTTCGCACACTGCCGTATGCGGCGGTACCTTAAGCCGCTTTGCACAGCACCCTATCCGGGCGCACCTCCACGTTCTGGGTGGCGCCCGTGCACAGCGCCCCATACTTTCTCACCCGTTTCCACAGGGTAAACAGGAAATTTGCGCTGTATTCGTGCTGGAACAGCAATAGCGATAGGTAATCCTTTGATGTTATCTCTGGATTTTCCCCCGCTCTAAAC
>CANAZG010000061.1 GCA_947365965.1 uncultured Clostridia bacterium | reverse complement strand
AGGTTGCACAGGGCCTTGGCCCCCAGCCGCCCCACGTCCCAGCCGCTGTGATTGACGACCCAGGAGACGAAGCCGGAGCAGTCAAAGGACGTGGCCGGGGAGTTGCCGCCCCAAACGTAGGGATAGCGGATTTTTCGGCCCACGTTCCCTTGCCTCCTTTTCTCCAAGCATAAAAATTGAAGTGCGTCCAGCTCTTTCGAGCTTTTGCACTTCAATAATAAATCAACACTTTATCCACTTTTGTTATTGAGCTATTGACTAGGGCTTGTTTGATAATTGGCGATATGCCCAACAGCAAGGGATTTTTTTGTCAGACAAGGCAAATCTTCGCAGGCATCCTGACGGATGGCAAGAAAATTTAACGCCGTATGGCAGAAAAAGGCCTGCTGTTTGGGCGTGTTGACAATTTTCAAACAAGCCCTAATATTTATCTGTAGATCACAAGCGTTTGTTTCGCAGACAGGGCATAAAAGCGCACGCAGGGAGGTTTTGAATCCCTGCGTGCGCTTTATTTACTTTCCCTGAGGAACCGAATCGCCTGCGCTTTACCCTACTCCGTCCGCAGCGCCACCACCGGGTCCTTCTTAGCCGCCACTCTGGAGGGAATCAATCCGGCGATGATGGTCAGCAGTGCGCTGATGGCCACCAGCACCACCGCGCCCTGGACAGGCAGCGCGGCCTTCAATCCCACAATGCCGGTGAAGTGGAGCAAAATGGCGTTAATGGGAATCAGCAGCAGCAGCGTCACGCCAATACCGATGAGGCCCGCGCCCAGACCCACGATGAGCGTCTCCGCGTTGAACACACGGCTCACGTCCCGCTTGCTGGCGCCCACGGCCCGGAGGATGCCGATCTCCTTGGTCCGCTCCAGCACGGAGATGTAGGTGATGATGCCGATCATGATGGAGCTCACCACCAGGGAGATGGATACAAAGGCAATGAGCAGGTAGCTGATGCCGCTGATGATGTCCGTCACAGAGCTCATCAGCAGGGCCACGTAGTCGGTGTAGTTGATCTCATCCTCGCTGTCGGCGCAGGCGGCGTTGTAGTCCGCGATCCTGTCCGCAATCTGGTCCTTCTCCGCGAAGGAGGCGGCGTAGATGTTGATGGCTGCGGGGCTCTCCAGGTCCACGTACCCCAGCAGGTCCATATTGTCCTCATAGGTGGAGCTGGACTTGGTAGGGGGCATATAGTTGTCGTAGAGGTAGACAAACTGCCAAGGTTCTAGGGGCTGGGCGTAAACGGACAGATAGCCGTCCCCCATGGCCGCCGACAGCATGGCCGACAGCTGCTCCTGGCTCATGGCCCCCAGCTGGGCCTGGACCGCCTGGGCGTACTGCTCCCGCACCTGCTGGCCGATGGCCTCCTCAATCCGGGCGAACAGGTCCTGGTCCTCCATCTCCGCGATGTAGCCGGCTACAGTGGCCTCGTCCACCCCCATCTCCCCGGCGTACTGGGCCACAATGGCCTGCTCAATGCTCTCCCGGGTCATGCCCTCCGTCTGCTGGGCAACCACACTGTCCACGTACTCCTCCGTGGGCTGGCTCATCACGTCCATGTAGGCGGCGGCCTTCTCCATGTCGGACAGGGTCTCCAGGTGGTCCTTGACGGCAAATTTCTTCTGCTCCTCCGTGGGCTCCGCATCGTCCTCCCGGGGGAAGGGCAGGCCGCTGATTACGTCCGTGCCCTCATCCGCCATCTGCTCCCGGACAATGTCCATGCCCTCCGTGGTCTCAATGGCGTAGGCGGTCAGTGCGCCGGTGTAGCCGATGGCCCCGGTGACCATGCCGGCGGTGGAGTCCTCGCTGGGCCGGGCCACGCCCACCACCTTCAGCCAGGCGCCTACGTCCTCGCTGTTGTAGAGGAGGTCCAGGCCTGTCTCCGTGGCGGACATGTCCACGTAGGTTCCGGCCTCGTACTGGTATTTCTCCGCCGGCAGCAGCAGCTTGAAGTCCATCCCACACAACTCCTCATAGCTCCAGCTGCGCTGCTGGGCCTCCAGGGTCTGGCCCTCCATGGCGCTGTTGAGGCTCTCCGTCATGTGGTCTGAGGACAGCAGGCCCAGGGCGTAGAGCATGAGGTCGGAGATCTCGTTGTTCCGGTCCACAAAGAGGATCACCTCGTCGTAGCGCTCCGGCCACTTGCCGTAGAGCAGATCGTACTGGCTTTTCACCTGCTCTCCCACGGCTGCTCCGTCATTGCCGGGCAGCAGCTCCTCCCACACGTCCATGCGCTCGTACATGGCCCCCATGTTGGCAAAGTAGGAGGAGTAGTCCCCGCCGTACATGGCGGTCATGGCCTGCTCAAGCATGGTCATCACGTCGCTCTTGACGATCTTCCCGTCCTCATCCCGGGTGTAGATGTCAAAGGCGAAGTCGTAACTGTACTGGATGGTGGCCAGATCGCTGATCCCGCCGCCCCCCTGATCCAGGTATTTCTTGAAGTCCCGGAGGTTGTTGGTCTGGACCTCCGCCTCCACCATGGAGTTGAGCATGTCGTACATGACTGTGGAGGAGTAGACCCGCTCCATGTCGTGGTCCTCCCCCTTCTCCCCCCGGTGGGCCCCCATGAGGGAGGTGAGGAGATCGGACATATCCGTGCTCTCCGCCTGGATGGTGATGGGGTAGCTGGAGAGGGTCTCCTCCTGGACCTGATCGATATAGCTGTTGATGCCGGCGGACAGGGACAGAATCAGGGCGATGCCGATGATGCCGATGGACCCGGCGAAGCTGGTGAGCAGGGTGCGCCCCTTCTTGGTCATCAGGTTGTTCAGGGACAGGGTGAAGGCGGTGGGGAAGCTCATGGAGGGCTTCTTCATCCCCACCTCCACCCGCCGGGGCTTCTCCTCCCGGCCGTCAAAGGGGGCGCTGTCGTCCACCACCTGGCCATCCAGCAGGCGGATGGTCCGGGTGGCGTACCGCTCCGCCAGCTCCGGGTTGTGGGTGACCATGATGACCAGCTTCTCCCGGGCGATCTCCGCCAGCAGGTCCATGACCTGTACGCTGGTCTCGCTGTCCAGGGCCCCGGTGGGCTCGTCGGCCAGGAGGATATCCGGATCGTTGACCAGGGCCCGGGCGATGGCCACCCGCTGCATCTGGCCGCCGGAGAGCTGGTTGGGCCGCTTGTGTATCTGGTCCGCCAGCCCCACCTTCTCTAGGGCCTCGGCGGCCCGGCGGCGGCGCTGGGCCTTGCCCACCCCGGAGAGGGTCAGGGCAAGCTCCACGTTGGCCAGCACCGACTGGTGGGGGATGAGGTTATAGCTCTGGAATACGAAGCCGATGGAGTGGTTGCGGTAGGCGTCCCAGTCCCCGTCCCGGAACTCCCGGGTGGAACGGCCGTTGATGACCAGATCGCCGCTGGTGTACTGGTCCAGTCCGCCCACGATGTTCAGCAGGGTGGTCTTGCCGCAGCCGGACTGGCCCAGGATGGCCACAAATTCGTTCTCCCGGAAGCTGACGCTCACCCCCCGCAGGGCTGTCACGTTCTCGCCGCCGGTCTCGTATACCTTGACAATATTGTCCAGTTTCAGCATGGATTTTCCTCCTTGATTTCCGCGCCGCGCCGGATCAGCGCGGTCTTGAGCGCCAACTGTCTGCGGCACTCCTCCGCCGGAGCCCTGCCGCAGCAGGCGGCCATCAGGGCCTGACCGGCGCAGGAGAGGAGCAGGCCCAGCAGCGCCAGCCGCTCCTCCCGGCTCTCCGGCGTCAGGCCGCTCCAGTCCGCCTGTTCCAGCACCAGAAGCACCATATCCGGCAGCGCCAGCAGCTGTCCCGCATCCATGCCCACATTTTGCCGCAGGATGCCCAGAAACAGGGTGAACTCCTCCCGGTTGGCCTGGATGTAGGCCAGAACCCGGTCAAACAGGGCCAGGGGCAGCTCCAGGGGCTTTTGGCTGCAGCTGGCCAGGCTCTTGGACACCGCCGCCTCCAGCAGCTTGTCGTAGCAGCGCAGCACGTGGCGGAACAGGTCCGTCTTGTCGGTGAAGTACTGGTAAAAGCTGCCCCGGGGGATCCCCGCCGCCTGGATGATGCGGTTGATGGACACCTCGCCGTAGGGCCGCCGGGCAAATTCCGTGACAGCGGCGCGGAGCAGCTTCTCCCGCTTGGGGGGCGGGAGGTTGAAAAATGTCTGAGTGGGCATAGGCCGTCCTCCCTTCTTTAGGACTTGTTTGAAAATTGTCAACACGCCCAAACAGCAGGCCTTTTTCCGCCATACTGCGTTAAATTTTCTTGTCATACGACAGATTCTGCAACGGGCGCATTGAGCGCCCGTGCAGAATAATCGTGCATGACCCCTCGATGGGGTCATTGCACGATATGGATGCCTGCGAAAATTTGCCTTGTCTGGCAAAAAAATTCCTTGCTGTTGGGCATATCGCCAATTATCAAACAAGCCCTAAGCTGGCGCTTATATTACATGACAACTTGTCACATGTCAAGGTCTTCCAGAGGGATTTTACAAAGTGTTCATAAAGGGGGGGCAAAGCCTTCCCTGACGCGCTGAGAGGCCCGGGGCATTCGCCCCGGGCCTCTCCTCTTTATTCCTCACTCATCAGCTGGGCGGCCCCGCTGCCGTCCGGCAGGAGGAACAGGGCCTCGTCCGGAGCGGCGGTATCTGGGGCGGTGGCAGTGAAGCGGTAGACCAGCGCCCCGTCCTGGAGTCGTTCCGCGGCGTGGAGCAGGCCGGTGTCCACGCTGACCCAGTAGCGCTCCACGTAGCCCTGGCCGTCCGGCGCGGTCTCCACATAGATGCAGTACACGCCCTCCAGGCTCCGGTAGTCCGCCTGGACAATCCGCTCCACCGGCAGGTCCCGCACGGTCTCATAGGTGAGGGTCCGGGCGGCCAGATCCGCGCTGAGCTGCCGGGAACGGAGGATGGCCCACTCCCGCTCGTCGTCGTACCACACCCCCGCCGCGCCGCCCACCACCAGCATGTGGCGCACACTGCCGTCGGACAGCTGGGTGTCCAGCCGGGTGCGGCCCCCGCTGACGTGGATCTGGGTCACGGACTGGCCGCTGCCGCCGCTCCAGAAGGTCTCCACCCTCTGGACGCGGCTGTAGGACGCCGGACGGGAGAGGGTGTTGATGGCCGGGCGGACCGTCTCCGGGGTGATGACCACCACGTTCAGACGGCTCTCCGCGCCGCCGTCCTCCACGCCGGTGCTGTCGCCCTGGGCCTGGGGCAGAACGATGCCGCCGGGTGCGCGGCGGCCCCCCCAGGCCAGCAGCAGAAGCACCACTACCAGCAGCAGCAGGCCAAAGCCCATGGTGAAATAGGTCATCCGCCGTTTGTCCACGCAGTCACCGTCCCTCCTTTTTCGTCATCATTTATGGAAAGAAATTGCGTATCTGCCGGCAGGGAGGGCCTACGCCTGGAAGTCCTCCGGCCGGGCCCCCATGCCGAAGCGCCACAAAATCGCGTCCGCGATGCGGCGGCAGGCGCTGCCGTCCCCGTAGGGGTTCACCGCGTGGGCCATGGCGGCGTAGGCTGCGGGATCGGTGATGAGCTGGTGGGCCATGGACACGATGTCGTCGTAGGCCACCCCCGCCAGCTTCACGGTCCCCGCGGTCACGGCCTCCGGCCGCTCCGTCTCCCGGCGCAGCACCAGCACCGGCTTGCCCAGGGCGGGGGCCTCCTCCTGGAGGCCGCCGGAGTCCGTCAGCACCAGATAGCACCGGGCCATCAGGTTGTGCATCTCGTCGGCGGAGAGGGGCGCGGTGAGCTGCACGTTGGGGATGTCCCCCAGGAGCCGCTGGGCGCACGCCTGAACCACCGGGCTCAGGTGGACCGGATAGACCAGTTCCACATCCTCGTGGGTGCGGGCGATGTGGGCCAGGGCGGACATGATGTCCTCCATGGGCCGGCCGTAGTTCTCCCGCCGGTGGCAGGTCACCAGAATCACCTTTTTGCTCTCATAGGGCAGGCGGTTGAGGGCCTCGGTGGCAAAGACGAAGTCCTCCCGCACGGTGGTCCGCAGGGCGTCGATCACCGTGTTGCCGGTGACAAACACATTTTCCGTGATCCCCTCCCGGCGCAGATTCTCCCGGTTGCTCTCCGTGGGGCAGAAGTAGAGATCCGCAATGGCCGTCACCAGCTTCCGGTTCATCTCCTCCGGGTAGGGGGAGTACTTGTCGTAGGTCCGCAGCCCCGCCTCCACATGGCCCACCGGCACCTGATGGTAGAAGGCAGACAGTGCTCCGGCAAAGGTGGTGGACGTGTCCCCGTGAACCAGGATCATGTCCGGCTTCAGGGCGTCAATGGCGTCGTCCATGCCCACGAGGCACTTGCTGGTGATGGTGCTCAGGGTCTGCCGGGGGGTCATGATGTCCAGGTCCCAGTCCGGCTTTACGTCAAAGACCTCCAGCACGCTGTCCAGCATCTCCCGGTGCTGGGCCGTAACACAGCAGATGGACTCGAGTCCCTCCCGGGCCGCCAGCTCCTTGACCAGGGGGGCCATCTTGATGGCCTCCGGCCGGGTGCCGAACACGCTCATGATCCGTTTCTTTTCCATGTCAAATCTCCTTTTTTTCGCTCTCGCTGTCCTCCGGCTCCTCCGGCTCTCCCGGCTCCTGGGCCGCCTTGGGGTGGTCATGGGGATAGCGGACGATGTGGGTGACTGTGTAGGCCGTGCCCACCAGGGCCGCCACGGAGAGGATCACCTTGACGTATCCGGTGGTGACGATCATCACCGCGCACAGGCCCAGCACCCCGGCGATCAGATAGAGGGTGGCCACGGCCTGCTTCTGATTCATGCCCATGTCGATGAGCTTGTGGTGGGTGTGGCTCCGGTCCGCCGTCATGGGGTTCTGGCCCTTGAGGATGCGGCGTGTGAAAGCGGAGGCGGTGTCGTAGATGGGGAAGCCCAGGATGATGAAGGGCACGATGAAGGAGATCATGGCGTAGAGCTTGAAGAGCCCGGTCACCGACACCGTGGCCAGCATGTAGCCCAGGAAGGTTGCGCCGGTGTCCCCCATGAAGATCTTGGCCGGGTTCCGGTTGTAGGGAATGAAGCCCACGCAGGCCCCCACCAGGGCCGCGCAGATAACGGCCATCTTCAGATCCCCCATGAGCAGGGCGATAATCAGCATGGTCAGGGCGGCGATGGTGGACACCCCGTCCGCCAGACCGTCCAGGCCGTCAATGAGATTGACGGAGTTGGTCACCGCCACAATCCAGATCACCGTGATCGGCACCGCCATGATGCCGAAATCCCAATAGGGCCCGCCGATGAAGGGCAGGGGGTTGGAGATCATCTGGATGACCACCCCGTGCCACACGGCGATGAGGGCGGCCACGATCTGTAGGATGAACTTGATCCCCGCCCCCAGGGGATGGGAGTCGTCCACCACACCCACGGCCACGATCAGGCAGGCTCCCAGCAGGATGCCCCGCAGCTGCCGGTCCGGCTGGGCGAAGAGGAGCACCGTGATGACAAAGCCCACAAAGATAGCCAGTCCGCCCAGGCGGGGGATGGGGTGGCTGTGCATGCGCCGGCGGTCCTTGGGCACGTCCACGGCCCCGATTTTGTAGGCCAGCCGCTTCACCAGGGGGGTGAGGCCGAAGCTGAGGAGCATGGAGACCCCCAGGGCCAGAATCACGGGCAGTACGCTTGTGCGGTCAAACATCTCATTCATTTTCCAGTCCGCCCCCGCTTATCTGGCGATAAAGCCGATCTTCTTGTACACCTTGCGCAGCGTCTTCTCCGCCGCATAGGAGGCTTTCTCCGCTCCAGCCCGGTAGACGCTCTCCAGATAGGCCTTGTCCGCCAGGATGCGCCGGGTCTCCTCCTGGATGGGCCGCAGCAGCTCTACCACGGCCTCGCCCACGGCGGGCTTGAACTTCCCGTAGCCCTGGCCGTCGAACTCCCCCTCGATCTCCGCAAAGCTCCTGCCGGTCACGGCGGAGTAGATGGTCATGAGGTTGGCCACGCCGGGCTTGTTCTCCGGGTCATAGCGGACGCATTTTTCGGTGTCGCTGTCGGTGACAGCCCGCTTGAACTGCTTCATGATAACATTGGGATCGTCCATGAGGGTGACCCGGCCGGTGTCCCCGTTCTCGCTCTTGCTCATCTTGGCGGCCGGGTTGGTCAGGCTCATGATCCGGGCTCCCACCTTGGGAATGTAGGGCTCCGGCACCTTGAACACATCGCCGTAGACGCCGTTGAAGCGCTGGACAATGTTCCTGGTCAGCTCCACGTGCTGCTTCTGGTCCTCCCCCACGGGGACGAAGTCCGGCTGATAGAGGAGGATGTCCGCGGCCATGAGGCTGGGGTAGGTGAAGAGGCCGCCGTTGATGTTGTCGGCGTTCTTGGCGGACTTGTCCTTGAACTGGGTCATGCGGGAGAGCTCGCCGAACATGGCGTAGCAGTTGAGGATCCAGCCCAGCTCCGCGTGCTGGTGGACGTGGGACTGGATAAACAGGGTGCATTTCTCCGGATCCAGGCCGCAGGCAATGTATTGCGCCAGCTGCTCCAGGGTGCGGCGGCGCAGGTCGGCGGGGTTCTGCCGCACGGTAATGGCGTGCAGGTCGGCCATAAAGTAGTAGCAGTCGTATTCCTCGATCATCCTCGGCCAGTGGCGCAGGGGTCCCAAATAGGAACCCAGGGTCAGATCGCCGCTGGGCTTGATGCCGGAGAGCATGATTTTTTTCTCGTCCATGGTTATGTGCTCCTTTGATTGATATCTCACCGCAAAACTGCGAGGTGTGCATATTGACACATTATTATAGCACATGCTTATGGAAAGTACAACCAGGTCTGGAAAAAAGAATTTTTCTGGGCCATTGGAGGCGGATGAGAACCTGAATGCGGATTTTACAGGCCGCAGGGTCCAATTGGCTGACCGCATCAGCGCAGGCCGTCCGCTATTCTTTGCCGATTCTGCGCAGATGGAGATAGACGGTATTTTTGGAGATCCCGAGCAGCTCAGCGCAGCGAATGACGCTGTCCTTCAGACTGAAAATCCCTTTTTCATAGAGCTCCTCCACGATTTTTCGGTTTTTCATGCTTGCTGAAATCGAGCCGTCGCTGTAAATGCGCTCCCGGGCCAGCTCCACGGCATTTTTGATAATATCCTCTACACTGTCAGAAAAGCCCTCGTGCAGATTCAATCCGTGCTTTGCATCCTTGGGCACCAGGGAATCCATCACCTCTGTGAGGGCGGTGTTGAGATAAAAATTGATGCACAGAAGTGCAACAAAGTAGTTTCCCTCCCCGCGGATCGCGATAGTTGTGGATTTCAAGGGGTCTCCCTGGCTGTTTTTTGTAAAATATGAAATATAGGGAACATCGTCCGCGGCCTTAATCTGCGAGAGCATCTCCAGGGCCAGCGCCGTAATGGGGGCCCCCTCGCTGCGGCCTGTGTGGTATCCATTGAGAATCTTGACCACAGAGCAGTCTAAATTTTCCAGGCTGTGCAGGACAAGCTCAAATCCGTTGCCCAGATATTCTCCCAGACCGTCCAGCATTCCCTTGTAAGATTCAATAATTGCATAGTCCAGCGGTGTGAAAGAGACATTATTTCTTTCCATAGCTTTTCCGATCCCCCATGTGGGGTCCTGATCGTTTCCCCTTTCAAAAATTTAAGGGGCCCTCTGTTCGAACGGTAGAGCCCCAGATTGATATATAGCAGTGCGCCAATATGGAATAAAATATATTTTATTCCATATTTTGAGCGGCACACAGCTTTTATTGAAATATATTTTATCATATTTTCCCAGGGAAGCGCAAGCTTTATCGGAAAAACAACCAGAATCTTTTGTATCCGCCTAGCTTTGTCAGTCCAATTTCTACAAAAAATTTCAATAATAGGTATTGACAATAAAATATATTTCATTTATACTGGGTGCAAGAGAACCAAGCTTGCCTCTCTGTTCATGTTGCTTTTTAATTGATTCCCCACGGTACGCAGAAGAATAGTAAAATATTTTTTATCGTCTGTTTTGTGACAGCGAGAAAGGAGTGAGCGACAATGGTTAAAAAGATTGTCTCAACGCCCAATGCGCCGGCAGCCATCGGTCCGTATTCACAGGCGGTTGCGGGAGAACACACCGTGTACGTCTCCGGGCAGCTTCCGATCAATCCCCAGGACAACTCCATGCCGGCGGATGTGTCCGACCAGGTGCGGCAGTCTATGAGGAACGTGATCGCCGTAGTGGAGGCCGCCGGCGGAACAGCGGAGAACATTGTGAAATGCGGCTTGTTCATCCGGGACATGTCCTCCTTCGGCCAGATCAACGAGACATACCAGCAATTCTTCCGGGAGAACGCGCCAGCGCGGTTTGTCGTCGAGGTATCGCAGCTCCCCAAGGGTGCGGATGTGGAAATCGACGCGATTGCGGTTCTGTGAAAGAGAGGGCGTGTGTGAAAAAGTATATTTCCTCCCGATTTCAGGGCGTGGAGGGCGGTCTTTTCACCAAGGTAACAAAGGCCGACGTCGGTGACAGCTTTGCCTCCATGGAGGGCGAGGTGGTGCTGATGGGCTGGGCCGACCCCTTTTATCCGGACCCGTCTGTACCGGAAAATGTCAAAAACGCCCTGATCGGTTCGGTGGAGAGCGGCTTTGCCTCCCACTACACCATGCCCATCGGTTCCTTGGAGCTGCGCACGGAAATCGCGGAGAAATGCAGGGCGTATAACCGGCTGGAGGTTGATCCGCGCCGCAATATCATCATCACCCCCGGCTCAGATTCCGGCCTCTTTTATGCGATGTCTATTTTCCTCAACGAGGGGGATGAGGTGCTGGTTCCGGACCCCAGCTATCCGAGCAACTTCCTGAATCCGAAGCTGCTGGGCGGCGTGACAGTGCCCGTCCCGCTGAACGCGGCGGACCACTATCAGCTGGACATGGACGCTTTTGAGTCCGCGGTGACCGAGAGGACAAAGATGGTTCTGCTGACCCATCCCAACAACCCCACAGGCACCGTCTTCCGCCGCAGCGGCCTGGAGGCGCTGGCCCGGTTTGTCATCAAGCACGATCTCATTCTGGTGGTAGACCAAGCATTTGAGGACATTGTTTTTGATGGTATTGCGTTCATAACGCCGGCCAGTCTGCCGGGGATGTGGGAGAGGACCGTAACGGTCTGCTCCATCTCAAAGGGGATGGGCCTCTCCGGCCTGCGGGTTGGGTACATCGTCGCCTGCGATCAATTTATGGACACCTACTATGGCGGCGCGGTCAACGTCCTGGGCGCGACGAACACCGCGTCTCAGATTGCCGCCATCGAGGCGTTCCGCAACCCCGGGTTTATGAAGTCCTATCAGGAGCACTATGACCGGCGCAGAAGGGATGCCTACCGCATTTTAGGGGCTGTTCCCGGCGTCAAAATGGAACTGCCGGAGTCCGCCTTCTACTGCTGGATCGACGTATCGGCCCTCGGAGATTCCACGGACATCACGGACTATCTGATCCGATCGGCCGGCGTTGCGGTCAATGACGGCAAAAATTACGGCGCACAGGGCGCGGGCTGCCTGCGGATTATCAACGGCTGCCTGGGCAGCGACGACGCATCCGAGCAGGTGCTGATTCGCATCGCAGATGCCCTCCGGCGCTATCCAACGCAGAACATGTAGATGCTGTCTACAGATAAATAATGAAAAGGAGAAACGAACATGAAAGCTACCACGCAAGCCGAGGGCCGGAATTACTATTTGAACTGGGAGCTCCAGAAGGCTGCCGAGAAGATGCTGCGGGAGATCATGAAGGTACAGCCCGGAGAGACCGTCCTCATTACCTGCGATACCTCCAATGATGAGCGCGTAATCAACGCCACCGCCGGCGCGGCGCTGACCATGGGCGCATACCCCATTGTCATGCAGTATCCCGCTTCCCTGGATCAGGCGATTATGATCGAGCCGACAAAGCCCGTGCTGGAGGCCATCAAGGCCGCCGACGTGTGGATCGAGTATGACTACCAGCTGTTTTATACCCGCGGCTGGAAGCAGGCCATGGATGCCGGCACCCGCCAGATTACGGCTGCCTCCATGGATATCAATATGATGCTCAATGTCATCGGCCGCTTTGACCACAAGAAGATCGTCCAGCTGGGCGACCGGCTGGTGGACCTCCACAACGCGGCCAAGCAGATGCGGATCACCAGCCCCGGCGGAACGGACCTCACCTTCTCCTGCGAGGGCCGCAAGTGCAAGCAGAGCGGCACCTATGCCGCGCCGGGCACCTCGGTCATGCTCTCCGGGCAGACCTCCATGTGCGCCATTGAGGAGACCATCAACGGCACCATTGTGTTTGACGGCGGCCTGTTCCCGCCCCAGGAGATCGGCCGTCAGGTGAATCCTGTCCGGCTGACCATTGAAAACGGCGTGTGCACGAAGATCGACGGCCCCGGCCGCGAGGCCCACCTCTTTAAGAAGTGGATGGCCAGCTGGAATGACCCCAAGATGTATTGGGTCGCCCACATCTCCTGCGGCTTCAACCCCGGCATTCCCGAGCCCACGGGCCGCATTGAGGAGGACGAGCGCGTCTTTGGCTGTGTGGAGATTGGCCTGGGCACCCAGGGCGAGGGCCTGGGCGGAAAGAGCTGGGTCGCCGCCAACCACACCGACGGCATCATCCTCAACCCCTCCATCTACTGCGATGGCAAGGCTATTGAGGAGGATGGCTTCTACGTGGACGAGGAGCTTGCCCGTATCTGCAAGGAACTGGGCGTCGCCGGCTATTGATCCGCCATGGAGATCACGCTGCAAGAGCTGCGCACGCAGGCAGATATTCTGGCGCCCCGCCTGATGGAGAGCATTGCAAAACAGATTTCCTTCCCCAGCGTAGAGGGCCCTGCTGAGCCCGGCGCGCCCTTTGGCCGCCCGGTGGCCCAGGCGCTGGACCATATCCTGCGTCTGGGCCGTGAGATGGGCTTTCACGTCCAGAACCACGACGGCTATGTCGGGACCGTTGAGTGGGGAGAGGGGGAGATCCTCGGAGTCCTCTCCCACGTGGATGTGGTCCCCCCGGGGGATATGGAGGCGTGGACCAGCGATCCCTTCACCTTGACAGAGCGGGACGGATTCCTCCAGGGGCGGGGAATCGCCGATGACAAGGGACCTCTGCTCTCCTGCCTGTATGGCATGTATGCGCTCAAAAAGCTGGGGTTTGTCCCTGGTAAGCGAATCCGTTTGATTATTGGAACCAACGAGGAAACCGGCTGGGGCTGCATCCAATATTATAAGGAGCACCTGGATGCGCCGGCGTACAGCTTCTCACCGGATGGCATGTATACGGTGGTTAACCGGGAGAAGGGCATTTTATCCGCTGATTTTTCCAAAACCATTGACGAGAAGACTGCGGTGATCCAGGCAGGCGAGGCCGGAAATCTGGTCCCCGCCAACGCCAGCGCATGGCTGCCGGTTGCCGCTGCGGAGGTGGAGCGTGCCATTGCGGCCTATGCCGCGCCGGAGGGGATCTCACTGACAACAGAGCCATGGGAGGCGGGGGTCCGCCTGGTGTGCAAGGGTAGAAACGCGCCGTCCCACAGCCCCGCAAAGGGGGCGTCCGCCATCATCGGCATTCTTCAGGTGATATCCCGCTGCGAGGGCGCGGGCAGTGCGCTGCGCTGCGCGTGTCAGGAGCTGCTGGAGCTGCTTGGGCCGCAGCCGGACGGCGCGGCCATGGGGATTAGCTGTGCAGACGACGTCTCCGGCCCCCTGACCACAAATGCCGGACTGCTGAGCCTGCGCGACGGAAGCCTCCGGGTGAAGATGGACATTCGGGCCCCTGTCACCCGCTCCCTGGACGAGATCGCAGAAAAAGCTGCGGCCCAGTTCTCCGCCAGGGGATACGCGGAGGAGTCCCGCCATCTGAAATATCCCCTGTACGTCCCAGCAGATACATCCTTCATCCAGACGCTTTGCCGGGTTTATGAGAAGGTTGCCGGAGAACCGGCGGTTTTATCTGCTATCGGCGGCGGCACCTATGCCCGCGCCTTTCCCAACTGCGTGTGCTTTGGCGCCGTATATCCTACGGAAGAGCTGACCGTTCACTCCCCCAATGAGAGAACCTCAAAGAAAAACATCATGCAGAACACCGTCATGTACGCAATGGCGCTGTATGAGCTGACAAAGTAAGGAGGGAACCCATGAAAAAAACGGTGAGGATTCTTTGCTGCCTTCTGACTGTGGCCCTCTTGGCCGCGATGACCGCCTGCGGCGGCCCCAAGCAGAATCCGGTACAGGATACGAACGCCCCCAGCAAGGACAATTCCGCACCGGCGGCGCCGGCGGGAGACTCCAAGCTCCGTGGTACAACGCCCACAACGCCTGAGACGCTGGACCCCGCCAGAGGCACCGGCGAGAACGACCGCATCCTGTATGTCAACCTCTATGAGTGCCTTGTGGTGCCCAACGAGAAGGACGGCAGCCCGGAGCCCCTTCTGGCCGAGTCCTGGGATGCGTCCAGCGACGGCCTGGTCTACACCTTCAAGCTGCGCAAGGATGTCAAATTCTCCGATGGAACCCCCATGACTGCTGAAGATGTTAAATACAGCTTTGACCGCATGATGACCATGGGAGAGGGATATGCCTACATCCTGGTGGATCTGCTTAAGGAGACGAAGGTCATTGATGACTACACCGTGGAATTTCATCTGAACAAGACCTTCGGTCCCTTTGTCACCTCCCTCACCTGCTTCCGCATTCTCAACAGCAAGGTGATGAAGGAAAACACCCAGTCCTCCGGCATGTATGGGGAAAACGGGGACTACGGAACCGGCTACCTCCTGACCAATTCGGCCGGCTCCGGTCCCTATGTTATCAGCAGCTTTGTGGTGCATGACACTATCATCATGGCCAAAAACGAGAACTACTGGGGTGAGATTCCCGCCTCCGCGCCGGATGTGGTGGAGATGGAGGAGCTGACAGAGTCCTCCACCACCCGTATGCTGATGAGCAGCGGTGAGCTGGACTTTGTGCACGGCCACCAGGACACCACCACCATCGCCGCCCTGACCGCCAATGACAATCTGAAAGCGGTCCTGCTCAGCGACGCGGGCCTGAACTACTTCATGATTAACACCAAGAAGGCGCCGACGGACGACGTGCATATCCGGAAGGCTCTGTCCTATGCCTGCGACTATGAACAGATGCGGCAGATCCTGGGCGGCGCCTCAGAGGCGGACGGCCCCATCCCCAAGGGCGTCTACGGCTACCAGAGCACCTTTGAGGCCTATGCCTACAACATGGACAAGGCCCGGGAGGAGATCGCCCAGTCCGCCTATGCCGGCAATCTGGCTAGCTATCCCATCCAGATGGACTATATTGAGGGCAACGGCGACACCGGCAAGCTGGTCTACCTTCTGGCGGCGTCCCTGGAGAGCCTTGGCTTCTCGGTTACCATCAACGAGACGCCCTGGGTCCAGTTCTGCAACAATGAGGCCGACATTGAGACCAGCCCCCATGTCACCAATCTCTTCTGCACCGCCAACTACCCGGAGGCCGGCGCGCTCCTGGAATACAAGTATGCCTCCTGGACAACCGGCAACTGGAATCAGAACGAGTGGCTTCAGGACGACGCCTACGACCAAATGCTGCAGACAGCGCTGGCTACTGTTGACGACGAGGAGCGCATTGCGCTCTACGGGGAGATGCAGCGGTACCTGGTGGAGGACGTGTGCCCCTCCATCTACACCTGCGCCTCTGTGGTGATGCCTGTTTACAACGAGGACGCCTTTGAGTGGCGGGGCTCCACCGGAGACATCCATGCGGCCCTGGAATACAACTACTACTTCGCTGGCTTCCGGATGAAGTAGGGGGCCTGCTCCAGGTGCGGACTGCGGCGCCAAAGCATGGCTCCGCGCTTGCAGGCAGCGCGCCGAAACTCCATTCAACTTACCCGCCGGAACCAGGCATTTGTCCTGGTTCCGGCCTGTAAAAAGGAGACAGTATGCAAAAATCTGTTGTTAATATTCTTAAAAAACTTCTCCACACGGTAATCCTGCTGCTGATGCTCTCTTTTGTGGTGTTCTCCTTTATCAGGCTGATTCCCGGAGATCCTGTAAAAATTTCGCTGGGCCCCATGACACCGGAGGAGACGATCATTCAGAAGCGCAGTGAGCTCTACTTTGACCGGTCCCTTCCCGTGCAGTGGGGCCATTGGCTTAAAAACGTCGTCACCCAGGGCAGCTTTGGGGAGTCCCTTTTTACGCACCGGGACGTATCCCAGGATATCATGCAGTACCTTCCTAAGAGTCTGGAGCTGACGCTGTACTGCGCGGTACTTATTCTGATTCTGGGCGTCGCCGTGGGAACGCTGTCAGCGGTCTTCAAGAACTCCTGGATCGACAATCTGATCCGCTTTATCTCCTATCTGGGCGTTTGTACGCCCGCCTATGCCATCGGCGTCATTCTACTGCTGGTGTTCTCCTACAACCTCAGGCTCTTTCCCATCGGCGGCGTCCCGTCCATCCCCCCGGAGTATGTAAGGACGGGGATGCTGGGGCTGGACTGCCTTCTGGCCGGCGATTTCAGACTGTACGGCCAGGTTCTCAAGAGTATGCTGCTCCCCTGCCTGAGCCTGTCTCTGGGCAGCGTGGCGTATATGGCGCGGATCCACCGCGGGGCAATGGTGGAGAATATCAATGCGGACTACATTGCCTTCGCCAAGGTGGCCGGTGTGAGCCGCGGCAAATTGGTCATGAAGCACCTCATGAAGCCCTCTTTTATTCCCACGCTGACAATCTATGGCCTGCAGGTTGCCTCGCTGGTGAGCAACGCATTTATTATCGAGGTCATCTTCCGCTACCCCGGCTTCTCCCAGTACAGCCTGAATGTTATTCAAAACAAGGACCCCTATGGCATTGTTGCAGTCACCTTTGTTTTCGGTATCATTTTCGCTATTGTAAACGCACTGGTCGATATCGGCGTGGCCTGCCTGGATCCGCGGATTCGAATCAACACAACGGAGGGATAAGCTTATGTCAGCAAAAGAAGTAAAATCCGCCGCCTCTGTTGGGCGGGCCCAGAGCCAGCGGGTGGAATCATTCAAAAAGGGCTGGTACAAATTTTCCCGCAACCCCCTGTCTATTCTGGGATTAGCGGTGGTGGTCGCGGTGATTCTGGCAGCCATCTTCGCCTATCAGGTGGTCCCCTACCCGGAGGACGCCGGACTGACGGTGAAATTGAACGAGGCCTTTGAGGCGCCGAGCGCCGCCCACTGGGCGGGCACCGACGAGTATGGCCGGGACATATTCAGCCGCATGATTATCGGTACGCGCTCCGCGCTGGTCATCGGCATCCTTGTGCTGGCGATTTCCGTCCCCACCGGCGTATTTCTTGGACTCATCGCAGGCTACTACAAGGGCAAGGCCGTCTCCAGATTTGTTCTCTGGCTTACGGAGCTGTTTATGGCGATCCCGCCCCTTATTCTGGCGATGGTTGTGTGCACCATGTTTACAAACAACTATTTCTTTGCGGCCATCGGCATTGCGGTGGCGTGGTGGCCCTGGTATGC
>CANAZG010000060.1 GCA_947365965.1 uncultured Clostridia bacterium | reverse complement strand
GCTTACACCTAAGCAGCTCAAGATGGTGGAGGCCCGCATGAAAGCCTCCCGGGAAGCCGCCGGGGACGATGTGGACATCATCATGGAGAACCATTCCTACCCGGACGCCCTGGGCGCGGTGCAGCTGGCCCAGCTGGCGGAGAAGTACCATATCATGGCCTTTGAGGAGCCGAACACGCCCACCACGCAGACAGTGGAGTACATCGCCAAGTATACCCGAGTTCCCATTGCCAATGGGGAACGCCTGTTCTCCCGCTGGCAGTATGCGGAGTATTTCACAAAGAATCTGCTCCAGCTGGCTCAGCCCGATATCGGGAACTGCGGCGGCATCAGCGAAGTCAAGAAAATCTGTGACATGGCCCACGCGTTTGACGTTGGCATCCAGGTTCATGTGGCGGGCAGCCCGCTGGCGACAAACGCCGCCCTCCATGTGGAGTGCGCCATCCCCAACTTCATCATCCACGAGCATCACACCTGCAACCGGATGGATACCTGCCTTGGTCTGACGAAGTATAATCTCCAGCCTGAAAACGGATTTTTCTCCATTCCGGAGGAACCAGGCATCGGCAACGAGTTTTTGCAGGAAGCCATCGACAAGGCCACGCTCTATAAGGTAATTGAATGCTGAGAGGCCGGGCACATCGTTTTCCCCGCAGGCGCGTAACCTGCATATTACATAAGGAGGAACTGTTTCATGAAGATCACAAGCGTTGAGTGCTATCTGGGCGACAAGAGCCGGGGCCTGGGCGGTTTTGTCACCGTCAAGGTGAACACCGACGAGGGCATCAGCGGATTCGGCGAGGCCGGTCTGGCCTATGGCAACTGCTCCGAGGCCGCTTTCGGCCAGTGCCAGGACTTCGCAAAGCTGGTTCTGGGCATGGACCCCTTCAACACGGAGGAAATCTGGGAGCATCTGCACCGCCACACCTTCTGGGGTATGGGCGGCGGCGTGGTCGTCACCTCCGCTATGGCGGCGATTGACACCGCCTGCTGGGACATCAAGGGCAAGGCCCTGAATGTCCCCGTTTACAAGCTGATCGGCGGCAAGACGAATAAGAAACTCCGGGCCTATGCCAGCCAGCTCCAGTTTGGATGGCGGACGTTGATTGAGAAGAACGATGCGCTGACCCTGCTGTATGATCCCGAGGACTATTACAAGGTGGTCAAGGACGCCGTGGCCGAGGGGTATGACTCCGTAAAGATCGACCCCGTCTTCGCTCCGACGGTAGAACGCCCCATGCCGGAAGTGTTTGCGACCCAAGGCAACCAGATTCGCGGCGCATACCGCGACCACGACCTGAAGCGTTCCGTGGAGCGGATCGCCGCCGCCCGCGAAGCCGGTGGGGATGATCTGGACATCATCGTCGAAATTCATTCCCTGCTGGACGCCAACACCGCCGCCATTCTGGGCAAGGCGTTGGAGCCCTACCGCATCATGTATTATGAGGAGCCCACCATGCCCTGCAACCCCGATGTGTATAAGCATATCAAGAGCCGCTGCTCCCTGCCTCTGGCCACTGGCGAACGGAGCTATACCCGCTGGGGCTTCCGTCAGTTCTTCGAGGACCGGACCCTGGATATCATCCAGCCCGACCTCTGCAACACCGGCGGAATCACCGAAACCAAGAAGATCTGCGACATGGCCCAGGTTTACGACATCGGCGTACAGATCCATGTCTGCGGCGGTCCCATCGCCACTGCAGCGGCGCTCCAGGTGGAAGCGGCTATTCCCAACTTCACCATTCACGAGGAGCACAACGCCAACCTGCTGAAGGTCTTCAAGGATTCCGGCACACAGTATTACGCTCCGGTCAACGGCTTCTATGACATTCCCGAGCTTCCTGGCATCGGCCAGGAAATGAGCCAGTGGGCCATGGACAACGCCCGCAAGGTTGTAATCGAGTAATCTTCCTCCCTCTTTTGGAAAGCAGGTCCTTCCGTCCTCGCGCCGGGAGGGCCTGCTCTCCTGTATATTCCGCCACGTTCATAGACAGGAAAGGAGAACATCGTGTCATGGACCTTCTGAAACTGGCCGCCGTGTTCTGCGTCATTATTTTGGTGATGTGGATGAAAAAGCCGCTGTCAATAGCGGTCCTGGCCGCGACTGTTGGGACGGTAATGCTTTACCGCCTTCCCCCTGAAACAACCTATGCCGCTGTCATAAAAGGGGCTACCAGCTGGACCACCATCGAAGCCCTTCTGGTTTTCTATTCCATTACATACCTCCAACGGATGCTGGAGAAGCGGAGGAACCTGAGCAACTGCCAAGTGGCGCTCAACGGCATATTCAACAACCGGAGGATCAATGTCTCCGTGGCCCCGTTCCTGCTGGGATGCCTGCCCGCCGCAAGTACGGTGCTGATCTGCGGACCCATCGTCCGGGACAGTGTGGAGGATTATCTTACCACACCGGAAAAGGCGGCGGTCACATCATACTTCCGCCATATTTCCGAGAGCTTTCTCCCAACCTATACAACCATTTTTATCGCTGTGGGCCTGACCAATGGGGCCGTGACGGTCAGCAGCTTTGTTCTGGCCATGCTGCCCATGGTGGGAGCCCTGTTCCTGACGGGATTCCTGGTTTATCTCCGCAAGGTCCCAAAGGACACCGGAATGATTCCTGAGAATTCGAAGGGGCATTATTGGAAGCTGCTGGCGCAGAGCGCCTGGAGCATCGCCCTGGCAATCGGAATTATCCTTATATTCAAGCTGCCCGTGGAGCTGGCGGTTCTTATTTGCATCATCATCAACATTTTCGTCAACCGCTTCCAGCCCTCAGAGCTGCTTCCGTTCTTCCGTAGCGCTTTTGAGGCGAAACTTCTGGTCAGTACATGGCTGGTGATGATTTTCAAGGAGGTGCTGGCGGCTACCGGCGTTATTGAAATGTTACCCGGTTTTTTCTCTACTCTGCCGTTCCCGACATTCTTGATTTTCGCCTTGATTTTCTTTTTCGGAGCCGTTGTTGCGGGGAGTCAGGCAATCATTGTTTTGTGTATGCCAATGGCGATGGCCTCATTGGGAGGTGAACCGGCGCTGTCTTTGTTTATTCTTTTGATGTGCATGAATTATGCTGCCATGCAGATTTCGCCTATCCACATCTGCCTGACGCTGTGCGCCGAGGATTATAAAGTGCCGCTTTCCTCCATGACCATGAAGACTTTGCCGATGGTGTTGGTTTTTACTGTGATTTCTTTTCTTTATTATGGCGGACTGCGGCTTTGCGGCTTATGACTTAGAACACAATGCTGCTGTGAAAAGACAGCCTCACGCCAGCGGCGTGGGGCTATCTTCTCTTAGCGAGTACACTCAATCGCTTCATCTATAATTTTCAGAATATGCGGCAGTTTGTCAGCCGGAATAGCTTTCAATTTCTACATGACATATTCAAAGCTGTCTAGAGCTCTTCCAAACAATAAGGTGTCAGCATTATATGATATACTGCCAGTAGTGACCCAGACGGGGCGGTGACTGCAAAAAACTACCGTGCGCCTGGCATGGGAGTTTTTTTGCATATAGTATTGGACAGTCAGAAGATTTCTGAATTTACCTCATTTCTCGGGAGGAATGAACTCCAAAAGTTCTCCGATCTCACATTCAGGCACTGTGCATAGACCAGATAATACATCAACACCTAATGCATTTCTGTTTATGAAATCATCAAGTGTCGAGTGGCTGACTCCACTCATTTTAGATAATTACTGTTTTATTCAAGCCCAAAAAAGAAAGCATCATAGCCACAGCCATATATTTTTTTCAGTTCGATCAAAACACTTGCGCGTATATTGAGTTGTCCTGCCTCGTATTTGGCATAGGTTGTCCTGCCAATGTCACATCCGCGCCTCTGCAGCTCTGCGCATAACTTTTCCTGTGATAAACAGTGCTCCTCCCGGAGCCGTTTCAGATTATCCCCCATGTTGCGGTCACGCCGTATTTTCTGCTCCATACTCACACTCCCCATAATCTTTGACCAGTATTGGTTGCAATTATAGGTAGTTTATGATATAGTTAGCAGAAATATTGTCCGCTATATTGGTCAATCAGGGGCATTCGTTGTATCCCACACCTAAAAAAACACTCTCTGGAAAGAGAAAATTCTCATGATCTATTTTTGAGGAGGAACAAATTCCAGAAGATCACTGATCTCACATTCGAGTACAGTGCATAGGCGGGCTAGAACATCAATATCCAACCTTGAAATCGTATTGTTGCAGTAATGATTGATTTGTGTTCGCTGCATTTCCGCACGGTGACTGAGTTTATTTTTGCTTAAGCTGCGCTCTTTAATTAGCTTTGACAGATTTATCTTTATTGTCCCATAGGTTTCCATGCTTGGCCTCCCACTTCAAATAGAGTTGACAAAGTGAGTTTATCCTTGCTAGAATAGATTAGGAAGCTCCAAGAAGTCTTGTCTGACTAATTGCACATATAGATGTTTGTAAGAAAAACTCACACAAAATGTGTAAAACTATCATTTCTTTACATTATTCCCACCAAAACATAATTATTTTTTTACCAACAAAAACAGCGTCCCGCATGGGACGCTGGCAAAACAGATATTCTAATAACATGGCTTACTTTTTCGGGGGATACAGTTTATAGTTCGTGCTTAATATAATCAAATTCCATTGGAACTTTTCCAAAAAGCAACGTATCTGCGGAAATTCTAAGGATTATGAATATTGACTCTTTTTACGTATCACAGGTATTGCGATCCATCAACTTACAAAAACCTTCCAACTGCTCGTCATTCAATTCTCGAATTATCTTTATGGCCCGCAACTGTAACAAAGACAGGTCTTTACAGTTTATAAAGTCCTCAAAAGTTATTCCAAGTGCGTGGCACAAGAGTTCTACAGTTTCAATTGTTGGGCGACACTCACCCTTTTCAAGTTTCCGAACATAGCTTTGGGACAAGCCCGCTAAGTTTGACAATTTATTCGTGGATAATGACTGTGCTACTCTAAGCTCTTTAATTCTAGCACCTATATCAAACATGCTACAATCACCTACTACTAGTACATGGTAGCATTATTTTTTACCATAGATTACATTTATATTATCCAATTATTTATATATTTAGATAATATAAAGAAAATCATATAACAGACGGACAATTCATGACCTACTTTTGCAGAAAGTGAAAGGAAGATGCAAGATGGTAGTATGCTCATTTGTAGGACACGGAGAAATGTTTGACGCAGATATTAAATCCAGAATACAGGCAGCAGTCGATCAACTTATAGCAGGTCACACAACCGTATGAAAAAAATAATACAATATGCTGCTCAAACAAAACAGGATGTGTAATTAGATTTGTGTGCAGGAAAAAGAGGCCAATAAGTATGGAGGGCAAATGTAAATGGATCAGAGCTTTTGCGCATTCACAGGCCACAGGCCAAAAAGTTTCCCGTGGAAATACAATGAAACTGCCCGCGATTGCATACTACTGAAAGAAGTCCTAACAGCGCAGATCATATCGCTTGCCAAACAGGGCGTGGCGGATTTCCTGTCAGGGATGGCTCTTGGAGTGGATCTCTGGAGCGCACAGATTGTTCTTGATATAAAAAAGGAGTACCCCTCGATAAATCTGCATTGCATTCTCCCCTGCGAGGGCCAGGAGATACAGTGGGCAGACTCCGAACAAGAGCAATACAACGCAATACTGAGGCAAGCCTGTGAAATAGTTTATGTGAGCCAAAAGTATACCGCAGATTGTATGCTTAGGAGGAACCGCTACCTTGTAGATCACTCCTCAGTTTTACTGGCTGTCTATAACGGAGTAAAACGAAGTGGAACCGGAGCAACAGTCAACTATGCCCGGAGACTAGGGCGGGAAATTATCATCATTAATCCGCTTACACGATCCGTGTCCTATGAAGGGTGCTTAGAATGAAAAAATTTTTATTCATCTTTTTAACTGTGCTAATTCTTATCTTGGTAGGATGTGGTGTTGAGCCACACGATCACACCGCAGATGATTCAATTTATCACTCGGATACAGCAACTGAGGACTGCTATTTATGTGGAAATGGTGCAGCCAAAGACGGGGAGAATTTGTTATACTGGGGTCAAGATAACATTGCACTTCTCAGCTTGAATACATTTGACCTTAAGCCAATTGAAATCAACCGATATAATAGACAAGATGGACAGTTAATTGAGGAATATGCTGGATTTGTTCGCTTTGGCGGCGGCGGGAGCAAAGATGGAGGCTTCTCTGCTACTTTGCTAATCGAATTTGATAGAGGATACGCAAGCGGAATTTTAGACCTGCTCGATGACGAAATGCTGGACCCAAAGAAGGCAGCTTCCTTCCTATGCTCTGACTGTCTAAATGATATTTTGCCTCAAGATATTAGCCAGTGTTTTGGTGTTGGTGCAATCAATCTTGAAACAAAGGAGCTACGGCTGTTTGAAAAGAAAATTTCTGGTTTTGGCCTTGGGGATTTTCACATAGATTGTCATCTTTTAGGGCAGGATGATGATATAAAGCAAATAGATATTTTAATTTTCTACTGCCCAATACGGTATGAAGAAAAATCCTGAGTACGGCTCCTTCAATATGTATGTACAAGGCGGATAAAGCATGCCCATGAGGTTGTTCAATCTTAAACCTTGAAAAGCAGAAAAGAATCAGTGAGCAGGGATATCCGCTTGGATATTCCTGCTCATTATTTTTAGTCTTACTATTGAGCTTTTTAGAATATATCAGAAACCATATATAATGACCCTATAAAGAGAGGAGGCATAGGCATGAAAGTGGTCTCTTGGAACGTAAATGGGCTGGCACGATGCCGGAGAAAGGGTTTTCTGAAATTCCTGGCAGATGTAAAGCCCGATGTGATATGCTGCCAGGAAATCAAGGGTCAGTGTACCTTAAATGTACCTGGCTATCTGCCGTTCTGGAACCCCGCGAAGCGTGCCAACTACTCTGGGACGTTGGTTCTAACAAAGCGCCAGCCTCTCTCCTTCCAGTATGGACTTGGCATTGAGAAATTCGACGATGAAGGGCGTTTGATTACGCTGGAATACAAGGACTTTTTCATTGTCAATGTTTATGTGCCGAACCTCAACCCGCACTCACCCCCTGACCGTTTGGATTTTCGTATTGAGTGGGACAAGGCTGTATGGGAGTATGTGACGAAACTTCCAAAACCCGTTATAATGTGCGGGGATTTCAATGTGGCACGAGAGTACATCGACATTTATCCGGAGAACCAGAAGAACACGCCAGAAGAACCGCTTTTTGTTTCCGATGAAAGAGCGGGATTTGAGGCGTTCATTTCATCTGGCTTTGTCGATGTCTTTCGCGCTTTTTACCCGCAGAAGGAAGGGGCTTATACATGGTGGGGACCACGCCCCAAAAGCCGCGCAGAAAACAAAGGCTCCCGGCTGGACTACTTCCTTGTTTCGGGTGAGCTGCTTACTTACATTCAGAGCGTCAAGCACCACACCTCTACGACTGCTTCTGACCATTGCCCCATTTCTATCATCATTGGTGCAATCACCTTTCAGCAGGAAACCTCAGATGAAGATATGGCCGTCCGGTGGCGCACGATAGACTGGCCAAAAATGGAGAATGAGCTTTTCCGAAAACAAAGCAAATTGGCCTTAACTGCCTATAACCGCGATTGGGAAAACGTCAAAATCATGCAGAACGAACTGGTGGCCTCCTATGCCGCTAGGGTACTGGCTGTCCGCTTTGTCGCTGATACAAATTCAGCGGCGGGGATTGACGGCGTTAAGTTGACCAACGATGCGCAGAAAATGAAGATGGCATTATCCTTGACCCGCAGAGGATACCAACCATTACCCAACCGATATGAGAAGGTCACGGAGCGCAGCAAGGAGTTGACGCTCCATATCCCTGCCGCCAGGGACAAGGCTATGCTAGTGCTGTACGCCTTTTCTCTTGACCCAGTAGCAGAATCCACAGCGGACAAAAAGTCCTTTTTTGCCCGGAAGGGCCGCTCGGCCCATGACGCATATGCTTACATACTCCAGGAGTTGAACCGGAAGAACCCACCGAAGTGGATCGTCAGGGCTGATGTAGCCGCTTTTTTTGACAACGCCATGCACAACTGGCTGATTGAAAATATTCCGATGGACAAGATTGTGCTGAGAAAATTCTTGCGGGCAGGCGTGGTCAAGAACGGCGAATTGTTTGAAACGAACCAAGGGATTTCTTTTGCGTCCAGTTTGTCCCCTATACTCGGCAATATGCTTCTGGATGGGCTTCAATCCTATATCTACGATGGGCTTTATCCGGAAGGCGGAGTCGACTACTCGGACGGTAGCATGGTCCGATTTGCTGACGATATAGTGGTCACAGCGAGGACGAAAGAGAGTGCAGAGCGGATAATGCAGCTTATTAGTGACTTCTTATCAAGCCGGGGCCTTGGCTTCAATCAGAGCAAAACCTATATAGCGCATATCAGCGAGGGCTTCACTTTCCTATCGTGGCACTTCCAAGAGCAGAGGGGTGTTCTGACTATCCAACCAACTGACGGTGCCATCAAGAAAATTGAACGTGACTTGGAAAGCCTTATTATGAATTTCAAAGGAACACAACGTGCGATGATTGAGAAGATAAACGACAAACTGAGCGGATGGGCAGCATATCATCGTACTACAGATAGCTACATGATTTTTCGACATGTTGATACTGTGGTTGAGGGGCTACTTATTTCAAGAATGTGCAAACGGTACTCCAGATGGCACAGAACGACGGTATTAAATAAATTTTGGATTAAAGAGGATGGCTACCACGTCTTTGCTCTGCCAGAGGACCCAACATGCCGGGTAGTTCGTTTGGCTCCGCTGGCACTGGTTCAGCATAAGCCCTGTAAGGTGAGCTTCAATCCTTATCTGGATAAAGAATACATTTCCTTGATTCAACACCGCCGAGACGAACAGAAGGCCAATGGGAAATACAAAGCAATCTGGCAGCGGCAAGGAGGCCGTTGTGCGTTCTGCGGAAATCCCATGTTAGCTGACCAAGAAGTAGAGGTAATTGAGAAGGTAATCGGCAAGGGGAGACGGCTGCAGAACCTGATTTACATTCACCGTCAATGTGCCTATGATATGTTTTCGGATTTGGATGATGCCATAGGGGAACATATAGACCTTTTTGATCTGCTAGAGGACTTTTTAGATAATTCCCCTTTAAGAGAATCTCCCTACCTTGAATTGCGGGAGTTTTTCCGGTTAAGTGATAAGTCTCCGCTCTCGCTAACTTTTCACCAGATTGAAACCATTCTTGGAGACAGCTTACCCGCAGAGGCGTACTTCTACAATGCATTCTGGTATGAGAATATGCCGGGATTGACCTCCCCCATGTGGCGGGAAGAAGGATACCCGTTTCATGCTCTTATCCCGGACGAAACCAACTACTGCATCTCTGATGCTTGGACGAGCCAGGGATACGAAATCAAGACCCTGCATCGGCTGGAGCAGCGTGTGGTATTCCGCAGAGTGGTTACGGGCGTATCTGGCGTGAGAATCCCCAAAGCCCTAACCGCCCAGAAACTTCCAGAAGCAATTGTCTACAAACTCGAAAAGCTGTTGAAACAGTTTGTAAGAGATAACGGTTTGTAGAAACTAGATATTTTTCAATCAGTATAGCCTGGATGCGAACCGTATGTAGCAGAATGAAGAGCGACTATCGCTACACCCCCGCAGTCTACAATAATTTCCCATGGCCCACACCTAGTGACGCTCAGAAAGAAAATAGGGCAGGCCGCCCAGGCCATTCTGGATGCCCATACTCTCTACCCGGACGCCAGCCTTGCCGATCTCTATAATGAAACCACAATGCACCCGGAACTGCGCAAGGTCCACCAGAACAATGACCGGGCTGTGATGCAGGC
Organism: uncultured Clostridia bacterium; assembly: GCA_947365965.1. Taxonomy (GTDB): domain Bacteria; phylum Bacillota; class Clostridia; order Oscillospirales; family Oscillospiraceae; genus Pelethomonas. The sequence continues at coordinate 7,767 of CANAZG010000060.1, read as the reverse complement.
TTACGATTTCAGGGTCGGTAATATAACCGAAAGCAAATGCGTGGCAGAGCTGATGAGGATGTATCAACAATTGATTTCCAAGGGTAGCAAAAACTCAGCTATTTAATACAAAGTATTGTAATCAAGATATTATTATGGTATCCTAACAGTAACCATCAGAAAGGAGCCTCTTCCTATGGATGAGCAAATGAAAAAGCGGGTTCGCCGTACCCCGGAACAGCTTGCCGCAGGGTTTGATGAAAAAATAGCCAAACTCAATCAGGATTTAGCTGCAAACGAAAACAAGCGAGAAGCGGCAATGCAGAGTTTTGATCGTAAAGCAACAGAAATTAACGCTAAGATCGAGGAGTATATCAAGCGAAAAGAGGCGGTCTTAGCTCCAAAGCCACGCCGCAAACCCCGAAAAACAAAAAAGCAAAAGATAGATGAGATTGTCAAGTTGGCTGTAAAGTCTGGGCTGAAACCTGACGAGGTTGCCGAAAAGCTGGGTATTGATGTTTCGAGTGACGCATAACTTTCCTGATCTGGTTTACCTAAAACATGGCAGCAGGCATCAAAGAATACATTCTTTGGTGCCTGCTGCTTTTTACGAAACCACCGCCTCATGTACATATTTTGTGCTATAAGTATAAATACTTTAGGTGCAATTAGCAAATATGCAAATCTGATAGTACTATGTAAAATTGGTCTATTAGAATAAGGCATTTATGTATTGAGAAGGGAGGCGTAGCTCTTGGGAGGTAAGGATGCATTAAAAATTGGATTAGGACAGCGTGTAAAATGGTCACGGGAAAATCTAAACCTGTCCCGGAAGGCTTTTGCCGAGATCATTGATATCTCAGAATATTTCTTGGTGCAAGTTGAATTGGGTAAGCGCGGGGTTTCAAATGTAACACTATGTAAGATGTCTGAGGCCCTATGCACTACCACTGATTACCTACTAACAGGAAAGGTAGGAACGTCCGATATTTCGTCAATTACTTCCCTGCTGGAAAAAGTTGACGAGCCATTTTTAATCGGAGCAGAAATGCTACTCAAAGGTTATATTAACAGTATTAGTATCATCAAAGCTAAGGTAGGTGAGCAGACTAACAGAAATAACCAGTAAGCAAACAAGATTACTTTGTCTGCATAATGACACAGACTCCACCCAAACTTTCTCAATTCTTTTATCGTGAGTATCATTCAATTAAGGCATCGAGGGAGCGCAAAAGCCCTCGATGTTTTTGTTTTTAGGGGGGATACTATTGCTACATCCCTTTCAGGATAATTTACAGCAACATTAGCTGGCGGCCACCATCCCATTTTTTTAAGAATGCGCGAACAGCCTTCTGGTTGTTCGCGCCTCTTTTTTCCTTCGACTGTTTTCGACTATATTCTCTGTCGGATTTCAGAAAATGTAGTCGAAAGCGGTCGAATTTTTTTGGCTTCACTTGCGGAAAATATCAGTTTTTATCTGCTGCTTACACATTTAGTACAAAACTGTCGAAAAAACTCTTTTTGAGGCAAAGACTACATCACTGGCAACCGTACATAGCCCGATACCCATAATCCCCAATCTCAAACCGCGCATTCACTAAAAAATGAGATTGGAGAATAGTCAAATGTACTATGACATAAAAAGAAGCGGGAAGCGTATCCATCAGCTTCGCATTCATAACGGATACACGCAAGAGGCCGTCGCACAGGCGCTGAATATTGACAGAAGTCTTCTGAGCCATGTCGAAGCAGGTAAAAAAGGCTGCTCAGTGGATTTACTGATACAGCTTTCACTGTTCTTTGAGGTATCCATAGACTACATTGTTTTAGGTACTGTACATAGTGATTTGATCAGGCTTAACAGTACAAAACAGGTAAAAGAAAGTATAGAATCATTGATTTGTCATCTTGAAACGTTTAGTAAAAGGCTTTGAATGAATGTGACCAATCGTCACGGAATGTGACTGATTCACTCTAAAAAAGCCGAAGGGTTCCCTCTACAATAGAAATATAGCCAAAAGGCTGTGTTCTTTGAAAAACGAATATCAGCAGTACGGGGAACCACCTGAACAGACGAGCGTCCAGCAGCGCACGCCATGACGTCGGAGGAAAGCAAAAGCGAATACCCCTCACCGCTCCAGCCGGGGCCGTGAGGGGGCCTCCGATGAGCGAGAATGCCACCCGTTGGGACGGCCTTTGGCAAGGCCGCCAGCGTTGACTCTGTCCAGGTACATAATGAGACGCCTTTGCATCGCCTGAGATCCAGGCTGTGGGGCTGCCCTTGGGTTGAAAGCAGTAGAGACCCCTGGTATATGCCCGCGCAGGTCTTGCCGGACCTGCCCTGTACTGTTCCCGATCCACCGGGGCGCGAGCTGCAAATACGGTGGAGCTGACTGAAGAAAATGAAATTGTTTAGGGGAACTTTACGGATGATTGATCATAACAGGAAAGAGGCCCGAGAGGACATCGACCATATTTTCAAGGATTTACTCCCCATTCAAGGAATGCCGGAGCGCCCGGAGCAGATTGCTCTGAGCCATCGGATGCTGGAGGCCATGCAGGGCGGCGGCATCGCCCTCTGCGACGCCGGAACAGGCATTGGCAAGACCTATGCCTACCTTGTGGCCGGAGTTGTATTCCACGGCCTGCGGCCCTCCCGGCCTATCCTTATTTCCACTTCCAGCATCGCCTTGCAGAAGGCTGTGCGGGATGAGTATCTGCCCTTTCTCTCCACTGTACTTATAGCAGATGGCATGATCGCAGAACCCATCCAGGCTGTGATCCGCAAGGGCAAATCCCACTACGTCTGCGACCAGCGGCTGGAACGGCGGCTGGGCCAATTGGACCTCCGCAAGAAAAACTGGAGAGCCGGAAACGCATTGCTCTTCCTGCGTGAGAAGCTGGATATGGATGAGGCACCCCGTCTCAGCAGCTATGACCGGGAACAAGTTTGCGTTCCCAAGGTCTGCGACTGCGGGCGGGAGGATTGCCGGTATCGCACATTTTTGGATAGCTGCGACGGCGGTCAATATCCCTTCCAGATTTGCAACCACAACCTCCTGCTGGCGGATGCTATCCACCGTGGTACAGGCCGCCAGCCCATCCTGCCGGACAGCCTTGCCATCATCATCGACGAGGCCCACAAGCTGCCGGAGACGGCCCGGCACATGTTCGGCGTTACCCTCCGGGCCGAGGACATCCAGGGTCTTATCCATGACCTGCGGCGGGAGAAGTACCTGCTGGCGGCGGACGCCCTGGCGGACACCTCCCGTCTCTTCCTTCGGAAGCTGGAACGGCCCCGCAACCCGGACCGGCGCTTTTCCGAATACGCCCGGCTGTTGGTCGCCCCGAACCGGGCGCTGACGGTAGTACAAAAGCAGGTCAATCCCCTGCTCTCTCCCTCTACCCGCAGGAGGCTTGAAAAGCTGGCCTCGACGGTGGCACTGTTCAGCGAAGGTCATCCTGACATGGTGTTCTATCTGGCAGAGGATGCCCGCGACACCGTTATGCTCTGTGCCACAGTGGCGGACCTGACCGCCCAGCTCCAAAGCACCCTCTGGAGCCAGCCCAGGCCCATCGTCCTCACCTCCGGCACCCTCGCCGTGGGCAGCGATTTTCGCCGCTTCCGGGAGGAGGCCGGTCTTCTGGAGGACAGCCGGGTAACGGAGTCTGTCTCGCTCTCCCCGTTCGATTACCGGGAAAACTGCCTGTTGTATGCACCTCAGTTTCCCTCTGGTCAAAAGAACGAAATGTACTATGACAAACTTGCTAACGAGATTGCCCTGCTGCTGGATGCGGCCTGCGGACACGCCCTGGTCCTCTTCACCTCTTACGCCGCCATGTCCGCCGTGAAGGAACGGTTGTCGGAAAAGGACCTCGTCTGGCCCCTGTTTACCTTGGGCCGCAACGCGGTCCATACCACGGAGCAGTTCAAGGCCAGTCCGGGCAGCGTGCTTCTGGCCACCGGCGCGGCTTGGGAGGGCTTCGACTTCCCTGGCGACTGCGTATCCCTGCTGGTGATCCCCCGCCTGCCTTTCGCCCGCCCGGACGCCCTGAAAGAAAAAGAGCGGGAGAGCTTTCCAAACCTCCACTCCTTTATCCGGGACATCGTCGTGCCGGAGATGCAGATTAAGCTGAAGCAGGGCTTTGGCAGGGCGATCCGCACCGAAACGGACACCTGTGTTGTCGCCATCCTGGACGAGCGGTCTGTCCCTGGACAGCGTTACTTTGAGGATGTAAAAGCCGTACTGCCGGACATGCGGATCACGGATAGCCTTCAGGAGGTGGAGGCGTTTATCCGCAGTGTCAAGGGGCCGGACTACTTCCGGGAGGGCGGCAAGCCATGAACGTCAAAAGCGAAATCCAGTACATACTGGTCACCCGGACCTTGGAGGGTATGGCCCAGGCGGGCTTCCTGACGGCGGAAGAATTGACTATTGCCAAGCACCTTGCCATGGAAAAATACCGCCCTTCGGCTGTATGGGAATAGTTCTGGATATTCCCCAAAGGGTGTGGTAGTGTCTGCAGTACCAAACAGGAAAGAAGGATTTGACATGGCAAATGCAGTAAGAACAGTTTCACGCGCCGCCATATACTGCCGGGGCGGCAGCCACGAAGCGCAGGGCAGACTCTGCAAGGAAGAAATCCTCGCTCATGAGAACTGGACCCTGGCGGACACATATGCGGATGCGGAAATTCCTGACAGCCAGATACGGGACTCTCGGACCGCTTTCAACCGTATGCTGGAGGACTGCCGGAAGGGAAAGCTCGACAAGATCGTAACCATGTCCGTCTCCCGGTTTGCCCGGAATCTCCCTGATGGTCTGGCGATCCTGCGGGAACTGGCCGCCGCTGGCGTGACCGTCCACTTTGTCAAAGAGAGCATCGACACGGAATCCCTTCTGACACAAGCTGTTCGGGAATAGTTCTGGATATCTCCGGCGAGGTGTGGTAGTGTTGGCATTGCCAAAACGGAAAGGAGGCCGAAGCCCATGGCAGGAAACGTGAAAATCATCCTACCCAGGGAGAAGGAATCCTCCGTTCTGCGGGTTGCCGCCTATTGCCGGGTCAGCACGGACCACACCGAGCAGGCCCTCTCTTACGCCTCCCAAATCCGCAATTACACCGACCTCATCAATGGCCATGAGGGCTGGGAATTGGTGGACGTTTACGCCGACGAAGCGGTCAGCGGCACGAAAACAGACAAGCGGGAGGACTTCAACCGTATGCTCTCCGACTGCCGGAAGGGCAGGATCGACAAGGTGCTGGTGAAGTCCCTCTCCCGCTTCTCCCGGAACACGAAAGACTGCCTCGCCGCTCTGCGGGAGCTGATGTCCCTCGGCGTTGCCGTCCAATTCGAAAAAGAAAATATTGACACGGAAACGCTCACCACGGAATTCCTGGTGAGCGTTTTCGGCGCTCTGGCCCAGCAGGAATCCGTTTCCATCTCCGAAAACGGACGCCAGGGCTTCCGGAGAAGAATGGAGCTGGGCCAGTTCATCACCACCAAGCCGCCCTACGGCTACCGCCTCAAGGGCAGCGGGTGCCTGGAGATCATCCGGTCGGAGGCGGAACTGGTGCGCTGGGTATTCGACGCCTACCTCAGCGGCCACAGCGTGGGCTGGATCGTGAACGATCTTATCAGCCGGGGCATTCAGGACCGGAAGGGAAACGTCCACTGGACCACCCGCCAGATTTACTACTGGTTATCGAACGAAAAATACATCGGCGACACGCTCTGCCAGAAGACCTATAAAACCGGCTTCCCTTTCACGCAGAAGATCAACCACGGCGAAGTGGACCAGATTTATGTCGAGGGCTCCCATCCCGCCATCATCAGCCGGGAGACATTTGAGAAGGTCCAGGCCCTCCGACAGAGGAAAAAGCATCGCCGGGACCGCCCCGACGGCGTCTACCCGCTGTCCCGGAAAATGTACTGCGCAGCTTGCGGGGAGGCCCTCTACCGGAGAACTACCCGGAAGGGCACTGCCACGTGGAGCTGCCGGAACCACCTGAGAAACGCCGCCTCCTGCTCCGTGGGGCCTATCCCGGAGGAGGCCATCCACGCCGCCTTCGCACGGATGTACAACAAGCTCCGGCTCCACGACGGCGTCATCCTCAAGCCCGCCCTGGGCCAGATGGACGCTCTGAATAAGGCCCGCCAGCGGAACAATCCTGCCATGCTGGCAGTGAACAGGGCCATCGCCGAGGCGTCCGACCAGAGCTATAAGGTCAGCGCCCTCCAGAGCAAGGGCGTTCTGGACGCCTCTGCCGGGGCCGCCAAGCTGCGGGAACTCGATGGCCGTCTGGCGGAGCTTCGGAAGGAACGCCGCCGCCTGCTGAAGGAGGATGACCTGGAGGAAGCGCTGGACTCCTTTCGCCAGACAGTCAGTAAGATTCACAGCGGGCCGGACCACCTGGAGGACTTCGATGAAACCCTGTTTTCCGATCTGGTGGAGAAGGTCACGGCGGAGTCTCGCTCCCGTATCCGCTTCCACCTTCGGGGCGGCATGGAACTGGCGGAGCGGGTTCAGGAGGATACGAAATGAACCGGAAGATTTTATACGGCTATCAGATTCAGGATGGGCGGTTGGTCATCCAGCCCCAGGAAGCCGCAGTGGTAAAACAGATATTTTCCATCTACTTGAAGGGGACCTATCAGTGGAAAATCGCGGATATTCTGAACGCCGACGGCGTCCCCTACAGCCAGGAACGCCCTCAGTGGACCATGCATCGGGTGGGCTTCATCCTGAAAAATCCCCGCTACAGGGGGGCGGATGATTACCCGGTTATCGTCAGCGGCGACATCTTCCAAATAGCGCAGGAGATCATTCAAAAAAGGAAAAAGATGGTTCCCAGGACAGACCGCCCAGCCCTCCAATACCGTGAAAAGCTCCGTTGCGGCGAGTGCGGCAGTCCCTTAAAGCGGCGGCACAGCGGACAAAAGCGAAATGATACGCTGTACCTTCAATGTGAGGGCTGTGGAATCAGGACGGAAATCAAAGATTCTGATTTTCTGGCAGAAGTGGAGCGGCAGACAGCAGCGTATACGCCTTCGGAACAGTCCGCTGTGGTCTATGAGCCGTCTGCTGAGGCAGTCCGTCTGACCAACGCCATCAACCGGGGGCTGGAGCGCCCAGACCAGCCGGAGGAGATTGTAAAACTGATTCTCCAAGGCGTTTCCGCCCGGTACGACTGCTTCTCACAGGAGGCCAATTTAATTGATATCCATGGCGAAAGAGCCATTCAATATATCACCATCTCTGCGGACAACGCGGTGACGGTGACATTTAAAGGATAGCGTAAGCCTACCGGGAAAGGACAGATGATGGAACAAACTGTACGAGAAAAGCGAATACGGATCATTCCCGCCACCAAGGAAAAAACGCCCGTCGGAGGCCCCTCTGGAAGGAAGCTGCGGGTGGCCGCTTACTGCCGGGTCTCCACCGACAGCGAGGAGCAGCTCACCAGCTACACCTCTCAGAAGGAGTATTACACGCAGAAGATCGGAGAGAACCCTGATTGGGAATTTGCCGGGATTTTCGCTGACAGAGGCATCACCGGCACCAGCATGAAAAAACGGGCGGAGTTCAACCGCATGATCGCCGCCTGCAAACGGGGACGCATTGACCTGATCCTGACCAAATCCCTCTCCCGCTTCGCGCGGAATACGGTGGACTGTCTGGCCACCGTCCGTATGCTGAGGGGCCGGGGTATCGCGGTCCACTTCGAAAAGGACTCCGAGAAATTCCCTTATAAGAGAAGTTGAAGGCACATACTTTTCGCTTA
>CANAZG010000059.1 GCA_947365965.1 uncultured Clostridia bacterium | reverse complement strand
AAGAACCTGATCCGGCAGAACTTTTCTCCCGCTGATCTGGGGGAGAACAAGGCAAAGGTCCTGGCGGAGCGGTATGCGTCCGTGTTTGGGATGCGCAGCTCTAGCGAAACATGATATACTGGCAACGATTGTCCCTGACACGCAGGAAGTCCTGACGGCGCTCCATACCCATACGCCGGCCTTCCTCTGGCTGGACCTGGATACCGACGACGCGCGCCCATTTTTGGCAAAGGTCATGGATAGATTCCTCTATCCCCCGCCATATATCATCCTGACTGCGGCCTTCTCCGATAGCACAGACCGGGCGGATATGCTTGACCAGGGCGCGGACGCCTGTGTTGAGCTCCCCGTTGATCTGAGTGAAATCCTTGCAATCCTGAATGCGGTGATGCGCAGAGAAGGCCGGCTGCGATGTGTGCGCACCGGAAGCCTGCTCCCGTGCATTGAGCATAAGGAATTATTGATTGATCCGCTGCGCCGCACGGTCCGAATGCGGGGCGAGGCCATCTATCTGACCCCGAAAGAGTTTGATCTCCTGTATCTGCTGGCCAACAGCCCCGGCATTGTCTTTTCCAAAGAGCAGATTTACTCCCACATATGGAAAGTCCGGGGGGAGCTGGGAGGAAACAGCATATCCGATCATATTTCCTCTCTGCGTCAAAAACTGGGACTCCATCCCAAGGACAGCGAATACATCCAAACTGTATTTAAGGTGGGATACCGCTTTGCAGAGTCCACATAGCATATTGTCCTGCATCCAGCGGAAACAGGGCGTTTTCTAAACTTTCATGCGAAATTTGTCGAATACAGTCGAGCGATTCCAGAAAAATCCCAGAACTTCGACACAGTTTGTTCTAAAAGGGGGCGTATAGTGATAAAAACGGACAGCCAGGACTATGTTTTAGATCTTTAGATCGTCCAGGGCTACTCAGGGGGATTTCATGTGTATCAGGGATTTCTCCGGCAGCAGACATATTGTGCCGCTATAGCTAAGATCAGCAGGGCTGTTACCCTGACAGGCTTTAGCAGAAAGGCCCAGATTCAAAGAATATTTGCGGCCTTTTTGATGGCCGGAAGGGCTCCGCCTTTTAGCTTGTGGGAGAAACATCCCGGCGGCTTGGACATATTCCTTGTTATGTTAAGGCCGAATCAGCATATTGAGGATTGTTTCGCGCAAAATCACGTACCGTTAGAGCAAGCCTGTTTGCTGGCAGACTTTTAGAGCTGTAAATAGAGGGATCGAAAAATGGCTGTCGAAACAAAAGCATATGTGATTGGCTTGTTGGAGTCATACAACAAACGCATGAACCAGATCGCTCTCTTGCACTATGAACTGGAACATCAAACAAATGTTTCGCCAAACGAGATGATTGGGGCAATGTCTCTCGGACACGGTGATGGAACTGCCCGCAGTAAAGGACATATTTCCAATAAAACGCTATATATTGCACTGAACTATCAGGAACAGGCAGACCTGGTCAATTCAGAGGCCCGCGAGGAAATTGTCGAACGCCTGATAGAGTTGGAGCGCGAACAGGAAAAGCTCGCCTATTATATTACTCTTTTGAATGATAAACAGCAGGAAACTGTCATTCAGCGATTTTATTTTGAAGGCCGGACATGGAGTGATATTGCCAAGGAACTGCATGTGGTCACACGGACGGTACATAAAATTAAAAATCGGGCATTAGACCGCCTTGCGGCCATGTATACTTTTGCAGAAGGTTCTCAAAGGTAGCGCGGGACACGTTTGGGGCGCTGCGTTCACAAACTGTTCACACCAGAGGGTATTGCAAGGGCACTATTCTCTGTGTTATGATTAAACTGCCAAAAGAAGATGCTCTCCGGTCAATGAACCGGAGAGCATCTATCTTTTATCAGAACCAGCCCCTATTGCAAACCAGCTAAGGAGGGAGAGTTTATGGTACGAACCAGAACCATTAAAGAAGCTGCTGCTTACTTCCGCAAAAATGATCCGCAGACATGCCTCACAGAGACCGCCATTCGCACGCTGCTGCGTACAGGTGCCGTCCCCAGTATTCGAGTGGGAAAGAAATATCTTGTATCCCTGGAGGCGCTGGACGCCTATCTTGTTGGCAATATAGTATCCGCCGTTCCTCTCCCGCCCCAGCGTGTTGAGCCAGCAAAAGTATGGAAGGTCAAGTAAAGTAACACTAAATTACTTCTCATCTGTTTTATCAGCATAAGGAAATAAAATAATGCCTTGAAAGTGCTTTGTTTCTTGTGTATAATAGAGACACTGTATCTCAAGGCATTATTGAAAGGAGAATGCCTTATGGCTAAGAGCGTTAAAAAAAAGTATGAATATTTGAAAAAGGCAATTACCCTCCCTAATGGCACACGGAAATACATTTATGGGAAAACACAGGCAGAGCTAGATGAGAAGGTACTGAGAGAGCAAATCCTTCTAAATGCAGGCGTTGATATTGGCAGCGAAGAAACGTTTGGACATTTTGCCCAGGTCTGGTTTGATATTTATAAGAAACCATATTTGAGGGAAAATAGTCAAACAGCCATTAAGTATGTATTGAATACACACATTCTTCCAGCAATCGGCGGTTACCGTCTCAGAGATATAAGCCCTATGCAGATTCAAGCAATCATGGCAAGCCTCTCTGGTAAAAGCAACTCCTTGCAATCAAAGGTGCTTGTCAATCTGCGCAGTATCTTCAATGCCGCCCAAGAGAATGGCTTGGTTGCTAAATCACCAATTAGCAGTATGCTAAAGCCTGGCGGAAAACGGACGCCAGAGAAAGAGGCGTTGACAGCCCAAGAGAGTCATCAACTGATTGAGGGAGTCAAAAATCCTCGCGCAAAAACGTTTCTCTTGATTGCGTTACACACTGGGATGCGCCGCGGAGAGATTGTAGGGCTCCAGTGGAGCGATATCGACTTTGAAGGCAGGGTCATCCACGTTTGCCATAACGCAGTCATGAGCCCTACACAAACTACAGTTAATGACTTCTTGAAAACTACGGCTGGAAAACGAGATATTCCTCTTTCAGATAAGCTAAGTGAGTGGCTATTAAGCCAAAAGAGAAATACGCACTCCAAGTATGTAATCTCTATGCAGAACCACCAGCCCCTGACCAAATCATCTTACAGGAGTCTCTGGAGACTGATTGAGCGCGAGTTGCCTGACGGTCATGTAACTGCCCATATCCTTCGTCATACCTATATTACCAGACTGTTTGAGGCCGGTCTGGACGTAAAAGAGATCCAGTACCTGGCTGGGCACAGTACCATGGATATGACATTAAAGGTTTATACGCACTATGATCGCCGGTCTAGGGAGGCAAAAACGGCTGAAAAGGTTAGAGGCGCTCTGCAAGCAGTTCTCTAAAATGAAAGTTTTTGCATGTGTGCGCAAATAGAATCCCTTCATTATTTGTTAAAAAAATTTGTTTGGCGATATTCTTACCAGGAAAGCAGCGAAAGATTGCTATTATCTGGGCAAAGCCTGAAACCCATTGCAGCGCAGTTGTTAGACAGGTTTTCAGAATTTACCACACTTTTACCACACCAACAGTCAAAATCGCCCTTAAATACCGAAAATTATGAGAAAAGTAACGGTGCTTTTGACAAAGGAAAAATCCCTCAAAGCCTTGCGGCTCTAAGGGATTTTCGTGGTGGAGACTGCTGGACTCGAACCAGTGACCTCCTGCGTGTGAAGCAGGCGCTCTAACCAGCTGAGCTAAGCCTCCATATGAACGGGAGCGATTCCTCCCGTCCGTGGTGACGCGTACGGGAATCGAACCCGTGTTACCGCCGTGAAAGGGCGGTGTCTTAGCCGCTTGACCAACGCGCCAAGGGCAGACCCCAACGGGCCATGGTAGCGGCGACTGGATTCGAACCGGTGACACTTCGGGTATGAACCGAATGCTCTGGCCAACTGAGCTACGCCGCCATGTTGGTTTCCTGATCGCTCAGGCGAGGCTTAGTATATCGCAAAAGACGGAATTTGTCAATAGGCTTCTCAGCTTTTTTTTCAAGAATATTCTAGCGCCCTCCCCCGGGGCCCGGAACCCGCCTCCGGACCCCCGGGGGTGGGAACTGCTACAGGGTCAGATCCCCCGGCTTGATCCACCCGATCTTCCGGAAGAATGCGCCAAAGGCCCAGCACAGCGCCGCCGGCAGCACAAAGGAGATGAGGATCAGCCCCATCCAGTCCATGGCCCCGGGGACGATGGCCACGGCGCCGTTGGCCAGGGCCCGCTCGCTGGGGGCCAGCCACCCGGTCCAGACGCCGATCTGGCCCACCAGACCGCAGGTGCCCATGCCGGAGGACACCGGCGCCCCGTTCATCTCCAGCCGGAATACGCAGGTGGCGATGGGGCCGGTCACCGCGGACGTCAGAATGGCGGGCAGCCAGATCCGGGGGTTCTTTATGATGTTGCCCATCTGCAGCATGGAGGTGCCCAGCCCCTGGCTCACCAGACCGCCCCATCGGTTTTCCCGGAAGGAGAGCACCGCGAAGCCCACCATGTTGGCGCAGCAACCGGCCACCGCCGCGCCACCGGCCAGACCCGTCAGGCCGAAGGCTGCGCAGATGGCGGCGGAGGAGATGGGCAGGGTCAGCGCCACGCCGATGACCACGGAGACGATCACGCCCATGAGGAAGGGCTGCAGATCCGTTGCCCACATAATAATATTACCCACAGCGGTGGCGGCGGTGCCGATGGCGGGGGCCCACCAGGCCGACAGGGCCACGCCCACCAGGATGGTCACCAGGGGCGTGACCAGAATGTCGATCCTGGTCTCCTTGCTCACCGCCTTACCGCACTCGGCGGCGATGATGGCGATGAACAGCACCGCCAGAGGCCCGCCGGCCCCGGCCTGATCCGGAATCAGACTGGTGCTGCCCAGGGCGTTGGCGGCATAGCCCACCGTGGCCAGGGAGAAGAGCGCCAGAGGTGGGGTCTGAAGGGCAAAGCCAATGGCCACTGCCATGGCTGCGCCGCTCATGGCGGAGGCGAAGTTGCCCGCGTCCACCAGGAAGGGGAGCCCCGCCTGCTCCCCCAGGGTCTTGACGATGGTGCCGATGAGCAGGGAGCAGAACAGGCCCTGGGCCATGGCCCCCAGGGCGTCAATGCAGTAGCGCTTGGCGGAGAACACGATGTTCTTGCGCTTGAGAAACGCGGTGACAGCTTCCATTTTCTTTGAACCTCTTGTCTTCTTTAGCTATGTGTCATGACACATACCATTACATTGTAGCCCCTTTCCCCAATTTGTCAAGTGGTCTCCCCCTGTTTTTCCCGTCCTCCGCCGCTTTGTGCACATTTCCTATTCACAAACAGCCCCGGGTATGCTACACTCAGAGACGATAGTCTGGCGGACAGAGACAACCGCCCATCGCAGGAGGATATATTATGGTTGAAGTAATCAAAAGGGGCGCGTACCTGGTGGACAACAGGATCGTCTGGGCGGACGAGGCGGCCATGGACCCCGCCGGGGCCAGGGAGAAGACCATGGCCTACGCCATCCTCCGTTCCCACGACAAGGGGACGGATCGGTCCAGGCTGCGCCTGCGGTTTGACGCACTCATCTCCCACGACATCACCTTTGTGGGCATCATCCAGACCGCCAAGGCCTCCGGCCTGGAGAAATTTCCCATCCCCTACGCCATGACCAACTGCCACAACAGCCTGTGCGCCGTGGGGGGCACCATCAACGAGGACGATCACGCCTTCGGCCTCTCGGCGGCCAGGCGGTACGGCGGCATCTACGTCCCCGCCAACCAGGCGGTGATCCACCAGTACGCCCGGGAGCGGCTGGCCGGGTGCGGGAAGATGATCCTGGGCTCCGACTCCCACACCCGCTACGGCGCCTACGGCTGCATGGGCGTCGGCGAGGGGGGCGGCGAGCTGGTGAAGCAGCTGCTGGAGAACACCTACGACGCAGCCGCCCCGGAGGTGGTCATGGTCTACCTGGAGGGCGCTCCCCGCCGGGGCGTGGGGCCCCAGGACGTGGCCATCGCCCTGGTGGGGGCCACCTTCCCCGACGGCTGTGTGAAGAACAAGATCCTGGAGTTCGTGGGTCCCGGCGTGAAAAATCTCAGCGCCGACTACCGCATCGGCATCGACGTGATGACCACGGAGACCAGCTGCCTCTCCTCCATCTGGGAGACGGACGACACCATCCGGGACTACTACGAGAACGTGGGCCGGCCAGAGGATTTCCGGCCCCTGCGCCCGGAGAACGGCGCGTACTACGACAGCGTGGTGCGCATTGATCTCAGTCAGGTGGAGTGTATGATCGCCCTGCCCTTCCACCCCTCCATCGCCTACACGGTCCACGAGCTGCAGGCCGATCCGGAGGGAATCCTGGCCCGGGTGGAGGCGGACTGCAGCCGCCAGCTGGAGGGCAAGGTGTCCCTGGACCTGCGCCGCAGCATCGTGGACGGCCGGGTGGTCTGTGACCAGGGGGTCATCGTGGGCTGCTCCGGGGGCATGTACGAGAACATCGTGGAGGCCGCCAGGATCCTGGAGGGCCAGTCCATCGGCAACGGCTACTTCGACATGTCCGTCTACCCATCCTCCACCCCCATCAGCCTCGCTGTCACAAAAAACGGCGCGGCGACCAGGCTCATGGAGACCGGGTGCGTGATGAAGCCCGCCTTCTGCGGCCCCTGCTTCGGCGCGGGGGACACCCCTGCCAACCAGACCCTCTCCATCCGCCACGCCACCCGGAATTTTGCCAACCGGGAGGGGTCCAAGCCCGGCAGCGGCCAGATTGCCGCCGTGGCCCTCATGGACGCCCGGTCCATTGCCGCCACGGCCCGGAACGGCGGCGTACTCACTGCGGCCACGGATATCGACTATGAGCCCCCCACGGCGGAGGAGCTGGCCTACCGCTACGACGGGAGCGTGTACGCCAAACGGTGCTATGAGGGCTTCGGCAGGCCGGACCCGGAGGCCCCCCTGCGCTATGGGCCCAACATCAAGGACTGGCCCAGGATGCCCCGGCTGGAGGAGGACCTGCTGGTGCGGCTGTGCGCGGTGATCCACGATCCCGTCACCACCACCGACGAGCTCATCCCCTCCGGGGAGACCAGCTCCTACCGCTCCAACCCCGTCGGACTCAGCGAGTTCGCCCTCAGCCGCCGCGTCCCGGAGTATGTGGCCCGGTCCAAGGCTGTGCGGGCCCTGGAGGAGGCCCGGCAGGCGGGGGAGATCCCCGATGAGGTCCGGGCGGTTCTGGACAGGGTGGGGGGCGACGCCCGGCGCACCACCGTGGGCTCCTGCATCTTTGCCCGAAAGCCCGGGGACGGCTCCGCCCGGGAGCAGGCCGCCTCCTGCCAGAAGGTGCTGGGGGGCTTTGCCAATATCTGCCGCGAGTACGCCACCAAGCGGTACCGCTCCAACTGCATCAACTGGGGCCTTGTGCCCTTCACCGTGGACGGGGACTTCCCCTGGAGGGACGGCGACTGGGTGTACATCCCCGGGGTGCGGGCGGCCATCGCCCGGGGCGCGGAGGACTTTGCGGCCAAGGTGATTGCCGCGGACGGGACTGTCCGGGAGCTGTCCCTCCGGTGCGCGGGCCTGACGGAGAGCGAGCGGCAGATCCTCCAGGAGGGGTGCCTGATGAACTACTACGCCGCCGGCTATGGCAGGGACTGAGGAGGAGAGCGCATGGAAAAAATCAAGATGACCACCCCGCTGGTGGAGATGGACGGCGATGAGATGACCCGCATCCTGTGGGCCATGATAAAGGACAAGCTGATCCTCCCCTTTGTGGACCTGAAAACGGAGTACTATGATCTGGGGCTCCTCCACCGCAACGAGACCCGGGATCAGGTCACCGTGGACGCGGCCCTGGCCGCCAAGAAGTACGGCGTGGCGGTGAAGTGCGCCACCATCACCCCCAACCGCCAGCGGATGGAGGAGTACCCCCAGCTCACCGAGATGTGGAAGAGCCCCAACGGCACCATCCGCTCCATCCTGGACGGCACCGTCTTCCGCGCCCCCATCTGCATCAACGCCATCAAGCCGGCGGTGAAGAACTGGAAAAAGCCCATCACCATTGCCCGCCACGCCTACGGCGACGTGTACAAGAGCGTGGATTTTGTCACCACCCAGCCCGGCGTCTGCACCATGACCTTCCGGGGGGACGGCGGGGAGGAGAAATCCGTGGCAGTCCAGACCGTGGACGGCCCGGCGGTGTGGCAGGGGGCCCACAATACGGAGAAATCCATCCGCTCCTTTGCCCGGGCCTGCTTCCAGTATGCCGTGGACACCCGGCAGGACCTGTGGTTCTCCACCAAGGACACCATTGCGAAAATCTATGACGGGGAGTTCAAGCGGATCTTTGAGGAGGAGTACGGGAGCTACCGGGCCCAATTTGAGCGGCTGGGCATCACCTACTTCTATACCCTCATCGACGACGCGGTGGCCCGGGTCATCCGCAGCGAGGGCGGGTACATCTGGGCCTGCAAGAACTACGACGGCGACGTGATGAGCGACATGGTGTCCACGGCCTTCGGCTCCCTGGCCATGATGACCAGCGTGCTGGTCTCCCCGGAGGGGGTCACAGAGTACGAGGCCGCCCACGGCACCGTCACCCGCCACTACTACCGCCACCTGAAGGGGGAGAGGACCTCCACTAACCCCATGGCCACCATCTTCGCCTGGACAGGAGCGCTGCGCAAGCGGGGGGAGCTGGACGGGCTGTCCGATCTGTCGGACTTCGCGCTGCGGCTGGAGCGGGCCTGCCTGGACGCCCTGAACGCCGGGGTGATGACCCGGGATCTGGTGGGACTGGTGGAGCCGGGGTTCCAGGCCAGGGCGGTGGACTCCGAGGCGTTTCTGGACGAGGCGGCCCGGCGGCTGGCCGGGGCGTAGGGCCCTCTGGGGCGGGGAAGGACGCTTTTTATTTCTGAGAAAGAAATCCAAAGAGCCGCCCAGGCGGTCTTGAGACCCGGGCAGCCCTTTGGATGTTCCATATAGAGCCGATATTGAAGAGAGGGACAATATTTGTTTCCCAGCGCCGCCCCATCGGCGCCGGAGGAAACACAAAAGAAAGCGCCCCGCACCAGAAATGCGGAACGCACAAAGCCCCGCCGTAATACGGTGAGGCCGAAAAAGAGAGTGCATCTCCGGTTTCGGCGGAATGCTGCCAAGCTGCCATGTATCTGGCTCAGCTCCTCTCAAGGGAGCATCACAGTGACCGACTCGCGGGGCTTCTCACCCCATTCCATGCGCCGCGATATCGCGGCCGCAGCTGGCGCAGTATTCAGTTCAGACGCAGTATATCATATCTTTGGGGATTTGTAAAGGGGGAGGCGGCGGATTTTTCAGGTTTACTCCGTCAGCCGCTCCAGCTCCTGGATTTTTCTGGTACACTTCCACGCCCCCTGCAGGATGGCCAGCAGCATCAGCGCCGCCACAGCCGCCGAGCAGCGGAGCAGCAGCCCGCCGTAGACGACAGCCTGAAGAAACACATTGATCGAGAGGACGAGCTCCAGGACCCACACCCACAAAAACATTTTTCGGATGCGGCGGTAGAGCTGAATCTTGGAGTCTGTGTCTGTATAGACCTCAAAGGGTCCGTCCTCGGCCCGTTTGCGCAGGTACACCCACCGGCCCCACCGCTGGAGCACCTCCACGTCCATGTCGCCCATGAAGGACACATAGCCCTCATAGTCGTCCGCCCGAAGGCCGCTGCCGGGCAGCAGGTCAATCTGGTAGATGAACTCCCCGGGCCGGCAGGGGACAAAGGTGACCAGTCCGGCGAAGAAGCTGACCATGGCCCAGCCCTCCTGGCAGTAGTCGTTGAGCCAGTCCTGCTCCTCGTCCTTGTCAAAGGTAAACTTCCATTGGATCATGTCTCATCCTCCATCTTCCCGCCGTTGGACACCAGCTCCCGCAGCCGGCGCAGCTCCACGGCAAAGGCCGCCCGGCCCTGGTCCGTGATGACGTACTCCTTTTTCTTCCGTGACCCGATCTCGGCGCTGTAGAGGACGATCCACCCCCGGTCCAGCAGGGAGTTGATGGCCCCGTACAGGGTCCCCGGTCCCAGGCTCACCCGCCCGCCGGTCATCTCGGCCACCTCCTGGATGATGCCATAGCCATGGACCGGCTTGCGGGCGGCCAGGAGGATGTAGAACAGGGCCTCGGTGAGGGGCTGGCTTTTATCCATGGTCCCATCCTCCTTTTTTCAGGATTTGCTTTTCTAATATATCGTCATTCGATGTATGACAAATATATCATCCTTCGATATATTTGTCAAGGGGGCTTGCGGAAAAAAGGAGGCGGCCCCGGATAAAGCTCCGAGACCGCCGGATGATTTGTTTTATCAGGTCTGGCCCGCCGCAGTCTCCGCGTCCAGGTCCTCCCGCTCCTTGGGGATGACGATGTTGAGCATAATGGCCAGGATGGCCGCCGGCACGATACCGGAGCCGCCGAAGATCAGCTGCACGCCCTGGGGCAGGCCTGTCAGTGCGCCGGCGGTGGCCCCCAGACCGTAGCCCAGGCCCATGGCGATGGACACAATGGTCACCACCCGGTTGGTGATGCCGTGCTTGGTCAGCAGCTTGATGCCGGACACGGCAATGGACGCGAACATCATCACCGCCGCGCCCCCCAGCACGCTCTGGGGCATGATAGAGATCACCGCCGCCAGCTTGGGGCTCAGCCCGGCCAGCACCAGGAACACCGCCCCGCAGGTCAGGGCCATGCGGTTGACCACCTTGGTCATGGTCACCAGGCCCACGTTCTGGGAGAAGGAGGTGGTGGGCAGGGAACTGAAGAGGGCGGAGATGACGGAGCCCACGCCGTCGCACACCACGCCGCCGGAGAGCTCCTTGGCCGTGGCCTCCCGGCCCATGCCCCCCTCAATGCACCCGGAGATGTCGCCGATGGTCTCCACGGCGGTGACCAGGAACATGATGAGGATGGATAGGATGGCGTGGAGATCAAAGGAGGGCTTCACCGGCATGATCCGGGGCACGGAGACCCAGGCCGCCTCGCCGATCTTGGACCAGTTGACGTACCACGCGGCGTTGTACACAGCCCCCTCGCTGTCCGTCAGCTGGTGGGGCAGCGCGAGGCCCATCAGGCTGGCCGTGATATACCCCACAATGATGCCGCAGAGGATGCAGGAGGTGGAGGTGATGCCCTTGGTGAAGTGCTTGAGGGCCACAATGACAATCAGCACCAAAAGGCCCAGCAGCAGGTTGGGCAGGGAGCCGAAGTCCTTGGCCCCGCTGCCGCCGGCAAAGGAGTTGACCCCCACGCCGATGAGGCTGAGGCCGATGGCCAGCACCACCGTGCCGGTGACCACAGGGGGGAAGAACTTCCGCAGAGGCTTGATGAAGAAGCCCAGCGCCGCCTCGCAGACGCCGCCCACCATGGCCGCGCCCAGAATGGCGCTGTAGGCTATGACGCCGCCGCCCATACTGGCCGCCACGCCCCGCATGACCCCCAGGAAGCCGGAGCTGGTGCCCATGATAACAGGCACCTGTCCGCCGATGGGGCCGATGGACCAGAGCTGGATGAGGGTGATGACCCCCGCCGCCAGCATGGCGTTCTGTAGCAGGGTGACATAGAGGGCGGGCTGCTCGGCGGTGATGCCGCAGATGCCGCAGATAATCATCAGGGGCGTCAGATTGCCCACAAACATGGCCAGCACGTGCTGCATGCCCAGCGGGATGGCCTGGCGGAGAGGAATGGGGCCCGTAAATTCATACGGACTGGTGTAGGCTGCATTCTTTTTCATGGGTCTACCTCCTCAGTCGTTAAGCCGCCCCGGGGATCCTTTGCCCCCTGCTGGGACAGTCCATACCATTATATCAGACGTCTTTTGTAAAAACCATTCATATTTCCGCTAATTATTTCCCGGACAATTGTGCAATTCTGTCAGAATCCCCCGGGCCCGCACCCTGGCTCCTCGCAGCCCCACAGACAGAGAAAACGAAAAAGTATGCAGTATAGGGTGGATACCTCCCCTGTTTCTTCCGGGCGCGGCGGGCGGCGGCAGGAGCCCGGTCAGGCTGTCTTGCTGGGGGAGTTGCGGGAAATATCCGGTAAATTGCACAAGGAATGGCGGCACGGACAGAGATAATTCATTAAAAGTCCTTATTGCATAAAAAAACGGGATGATATAATATATATTCACTATTCCGCAACAAAAATATTTACCTGTTGGAGGGTTTCACGATGAGCAAGAAAGAGATCAAGAAAATTGTGCTGGCCTACTCCGGGGGCCTGGATACGTCCATCATCATCCCCTGGCTGAAGGAGAACTACAATAATCCCGAGATCATCGCCGTGGCCGCAGACGTGGGCCAGGGGGATGAGCTGGAGGGGCTGGAGGAGAAGGCCATCAAGACCGGCGCGTCCAAGCTGTACATCGAGGATCTGGTGGACGAGATGGTGGACGACGTGGTGGTGCCCTCCATGATGATGGGGGCCAAGTACGAGGACTACCTGCTGGGCACCGCCTTCGCCCGGCCCATCATCGGCAAGCGGCTGGTGGAGATCGCCAAGAAGGAGGGCGCGGACGCCATTGCCCACGGCTGCACCGGCAAGGGAAACGATCAGGTCCGCTTTGAGCTGGCCATCAAGCGCTTCGCGCCGGAGATGACCATCATCGCCCCCTGGCGGGAGTGGTCCATCAAGGGCCGGGACGAGGAGATCGACTACGCCGAGGCCCACAACGTGCCCCTGAAGATCAGCCGTGAGACCAACTACTCCAAGGACAAGAACCTGTGGCACCTGAGCCACGAGGGCTTGGATCTGGAGGATCCGGCCAACGAGCCCAAGTACGACAAGCCCGGCTTCCTGGAGATGGGCGTGTCCCCGGCCATGGCCCCCGACGAGCCCACCTACGTGACCCTGGACTTTGTGAAGGGCGTGCCCACGGCTGTGGACGGGGAGAAGATGAAGGCCAGCGACATTGTCCGCAAGCTCAACGCCCTGGGCGGGGCCAACGGCATCGGCCTGCTGGACATCGTGGAGAACCGGCTGGTGGGCATGAAGGACCGGGGCGTGTACGAGACCCCCGGCGGCACCATCCTGTACCGGGCCCACGAGGTGCTGGAGATGATTACCCTGGACAAGGACACCAAGCACATGAAGACCAAGCTGGCCGTGGACTTTGCCGATCTGCTCTACAACGGCAAGTGGTTCACCCCCCTGCGGGAGTGCCTCCAGGCCTTCGCGGTCAAGACCCAGGAGCACGTCACCGGCCAGGTGAAGCTCAAGCTCTACAAGGGCAATATCATCACCGCCTCTGTCACCAGCCCGGAGAGCCTGTACTCCGAGAAGCTGGTCACCTTCGAGGAGAGCGACTACAACCAGAACGACGCCACGGGCTTCATCAACCTCTGGGGCCTGCCCGACACGGTCCAGGCGCTGCGGGAGCAGGGGAAGCTGTAATGCCCGTCTGGCTCCAGCACCAGGGCCTGGGCTTCAAGGGGGGCACCCCCATCTGCGGGGATGCTTTCCGGCGGTTTCTGGAGGTCTGCTGGCCGGATACGGACGCGTTTACCCTCTCCAGCCACGCCGTGCTTTATAACGACAGCTGTGCGCTCAAAAAGGCGCTGCAACCGTGGCTTGTAAGTACCGTCACCACAGATGTGTGGTTCGGCTACGGCCCCGGCAGCAGCGAGCTCCGGGTGTACCGCTACCGCGCCGCGCCGGAGGCAATGGAGGCTCTGCTGTCCTGCTGTTACGACATTCTCTTCCGCAAAGCCCCGCCGGGAAGAAGAGCCAACCGGACCCGCCTCTTCCGGGGTGCGCTGGAGGATCTTTGCCTGTTCTCCAAGGGGACGCTGTTTTTGGGGAGCATCTCCCACGAGGGGGAGTGCTTCTGGTACCCGCTGAACGAGGAGATGGCGCGGTTCGCCGCGTATTCCGGATGCTGGAGCCCCTGCCAATGGCGGGACTGGCGCTCCCGGCTGGAGCTGCGATCTTATGACTGGAATAGCTGCTGCGGTCCGGAGAAGTAGCAAGTGGCACTGGCAGTCTGCGCGGCGGCCATCACCCGTCCTTCTGAGCAGTGCGGGGCGCCTGTCCTCTATTTGGATCTCAAAATGACCATAGGGAAAAGGCGGAGGCCGCTGGCGACTCCGCCCCTCCCCCTTTTCAATAATCTATAGACAAGAGGTACTGCCATGAAACTATGGGGCGGGCGGTTTCGCAAGGAGACCGACAGCTTAGTCAACGACTTCAACGCGTCCATCCACTTTGACGCGCGGCTCTGCCAAGAGGACATCCAGGGCAGCATGGCCCACGCCAGGATGCTCTCGGACTGCGGCATCATCTCCCCGGAGGACAACCGGCAGATTCAGGAGGGCCTGGCGGCCATCCTGGCGGACGTCGAGGCGGGCCGGGTGGCGTTCACCGCGGACAACGAGGACATCCACATGAACGTGGAGGCCCTGCTCACGGCGCGCATCGGCGCGGCCGGCAAGCGCCTGCACACCGCCCGCAGCCGCAACGATCAGGTGGCCGTGGACCTGCGGCTGCACCTGCGCCGGGAGATCTGTGAGATCACGGACCAGATCCTGGATCTCCAGCAGGCCATTCTTGAGCAGGCCCGGGCCCACACCAACACCGTCATGCCCGGGTATACCCACCTCCAGCGGGCCCAGCCCATCTCCTTTGCCCAGCATCTGCTGGCCTACGGCGAGCAGCTCAGGCGGGACGTGACCCGCCTTGCGGACTGCAAGAAGCGGATGAATGTCTGCCCCCTGGGCAGCGGGGCCCTGGCGGGCACCACCTACCCCATTGACCGCTTCGAGACCGCCCGGCTGCTGGGCTTTGACGGGCCCTGCTCCAACAGTCTGGACGGGGTCAGCGACAGGGACTACGCCCTGGAGCTGCTGAGTGCGCTGTCCATCCTCATGATGCACCTGAGCCGCTTTGCCGAAGAGGTTATCCTCTGGTGCAGCTGGGAGTTCAAGTTTGTGGAGCTGGACGACGCCTACTCCACCGGCTCCTCCATCATGCCCCAGAAGAAGAACCCGGACGTGGCGGAGCTGGTCCGGGGCAAGACCGGCCGGGTGTACGGGGACCTGATGGGGCTGCTGACCACCATGAAGGGACTGCCCCTGGCCTACAACAAGGACATGCAGGAGGACAAGGAGCCGGTGTTCGACGCGGTGGACACTGTGAAGATGTGCCTGCCCGTGTTCGCGGGGATGATCGGCACCATGCGGGTGCTGCCGGAGAACATGCGCCGGGCCGCCGGGGGCGGGTTCATCAACGCCACCGACTGCGCCGACTACCTCACCCGCAAGGGCATGGCCTTCCGGGACGCCTACACCACCGTGGGCAATCTGGTCTACTACTGCACCCAGCAGGGCAAGCTGCTGGAGGAGCTCACCCTGGAGGAGCTGAAGAACATCTCCCCCCTCTTCGGCGAGGACGTGTACGAGGCTCTAAGTCTGGAGACCTGCATGGGCCAGCGCAGGAGCCACGGCGGCCCCGCGCCGGAGGAGACGGAGCGGCAGATCCGGGAGCTGGAGGCCTTTATTACGGAGCAGAGGGCGGACCGGCATGGAGCCTGAGACAGCAGACGATTCTATTGCGTATGGAATATAGAGTTGCCAATGAAACGGACTTTGAGGGATTAGCTGATGCAATGAGGTTGGCTTATTCTGAAGAACCGTGGAATGAGCAGTGGAGTAGTGAACGTGCTGTCAGGCGAGTGAAAGCGATCATGGGTAATTTTCAATCGGTTGGCTTGACGGCAATAGAAAACGGCAAAATAATTGGTGGTCTATTAGGATATGTAGACCCATATGCGAATGAAGATTTTTACTATGTGGCAGAGTTATTTGTGATTCCTGAGAGAAAGAAAAATGGAATAGGCAGGACTTTGCTAAAAGAACTTGAGAATGTTTTACATGAGAAAAATATTTCTGTTGTCCAACTAATGTCGATAGAAACAAATGAAGTATTCTATGAGAAATGTGGATTGAATAAGGACGATGTTTCCGTATTGTTTAAGCGTTGTTAGGTAGTGAAGAAATTCCAATTTTGAAGAATATGGACAGCGAACGCTTGAAAAATGAGGGAAAAACAGTCAGTCCAAGCTAGAGGAGAAGGTGTGACGCTATGAGCAAACCGAGGATTTATATTGACGGCGAGGCCGGCACCACCGGCCTGCACATCCACCAGCGTCTGGCGGGTCGGGAGGACATCCAGCTTCTGACCATTGCCGGGGACCGGCGCAAGGACCCGGCGGAGCGGAAGCGGCTGCTCAACGAGGCGGATCTGGCCTTCCTGTGCCTGCCCGACGAGGCCGCCGTGGAGGCGGTGGGGCTGGTGGAGAACCCGGACACCCGGATCATCGACGCCTCCACCGCCCACCGGACCGCCCCGGGCTGGGTCTACGGCTTCCCGGAGCTAGGCCAGGAGCAGCGGGAAGCTGTGGCCTCCGCCAAGCGGGTGGCTAACCCGGGGTGCTACGCCACCGGGTTTATCGCCCTTATCGCCCCCCTGGTGAGACGGGGCCTGCTGGGGCCGGACACGCCCCTGGTGTGTCACGCCCTGTCCGGCTACACCGGCGGGGGAAAGAAGATGATCGCCGTCTATGAGGCGGAGGAGCGGGAGGCGGAGCTGGTGAGCCCCCGGCACTACGCCGTGAACCTGGACCACAAGCACATTCCGGAGATGGTGTCTGTGTGCGGCCTGACCCGCCGGCCGGTGTTCACCCCCATCATCTGCGACTTCCCCCAGGGCATGGTGGTGACGGTTCCCCTGTACTTTGACATGTTCACGGGGGCCCAGAGCCTGGAGAGCCTGCGGGCGCTGTATAACGACTACTACGCCGGCTCCCGGTTCGTCACCGTCCGGCCCCCGGAGGCCCCCACCTGCGGGTTCATCGGGTCCAACAACCTGACCGGGACCAACAGCCTGCAAATCTTTGTCTGCGGCAGCGGGGAACAGGTGATGCTCTGCGCCCGGCTGGACAACCTGGGCAAGGGCGCGTCCGGCGCGGCGGTGCAGAATATGAACATCATGCTGGGCCTGGACGAGGGGACCGGCCTGATTGTCAAAGAGTAAAGCAAAGCGGACGCTTTGCGCCAAAAAGTTTTTCTTTTGCTTCTTTTCTTTTTTCAAAAAGAAAAGAAGGTAAGCTAAAGGAGACAGCAGATATGTGCGAGATGATTTCCGGCGGCGTGTGCGCTGCCCAGGGGTTCCGGGCGGCGGGGCTCCACGTGGGGGTGAAGACCCACAATGTGAATAAGAAGGACGTGGCGCTGATCGTGTCCGACGCGCCCTGCGCGGCGGCGGCCATGTTCACAAAGAACGTGGTCCAGGCGGCCCCCATCCACGTGACCCGGGCCCATCTGGCCGCCGGCCGGGTGCGGGCCGTTATCGCCAACAGCGGCAACGCCAACGCCTGCGCCCCCCATGGTGAGGAGAACGCGGAGCGGATGTGCGCCGCCGCCGCCAGCGCCCTGGGCTGTGCGCCGGAGGAGGTGCTGGTGGCCTCCACCGGGGTCATCGGCCAGACCCTGAAGGTGGACGTTATTGAAAAGGGCGTGCCGGAGCTGTTCGGCCTGCTGGAGCGCAGCGACGAGGCCAGCGATGCGGCGGCCCACGCCATCATGACCACGGACACGGTAAAAAAGGAGTGCGCCGGGGAGGTTATCATCGGCGGAAAGACCGTCCGCATCGGCGGCATCGCCAAGGGCAGCGGCATGATTCACCCCAACATGGGCACCATGCTCTGCT
>CANAZG010000058.1 GCA_947365965.1 uncultured Clostridia bacterium | reverse complement strand
TGTTTTTTTGGGGGAAATGTATACATATTTTGTTTTAATTAATGTTTTTTTATCAACCCCCCCAACAAATAATATTAATTTAATGCCGTGTTTATTAAAAAACCCCCCCCCCCGCCTCTGTCTATCCCAAAGTTAGCAAAAACGCCTGTCTGACCAGCCCGGCCGGTTTACTGAAATCGGGCAAGCGCGTCAGCCTCGGTCATGGCGAAATAGCGGTAGGCAATCGCGCCGGTCCTGTCGCCCCAGGTGACGTCGATGTGGTACTCCTGTCCGTCCAGGGTGGCCACGGTCCAGATGTGGTCCTCCGTGGACACGGTGGCGCAGTCGATCCCCTCCAGCTTCAGCAGCAGGTTGTAGGCCGCCGTGTAGCCGTCGCACACCGCCAGTCCCTCCGCAAAGGCACGGTAGCCGCTGTGGCTCATAGAGCTGTCGTCGCTGGCAAAGTCGTAGCGGCAGTTCTCGCACAGCCAGGTGAAATACGCTCTGGCCTTGTCGTACTCCGTCATATCCGCCGTGATGACCCCCTCCGCCCACAGCCGGTCATGGACCCCGCAGGCGTATTCCGCCGTGGCCCGCCGGTACTCCTCCAGCAGCTCGTCTCCGTAGAGACTGCTGGAGAAGGTCATGGTCACCACGCCGGAGCGGGTGGAGTAGGCGCAGACGATGTTGTTGTAGGTCTGCTCCACGTACAGCCGGGCTCCGTAGAGAAAGGCCTGGGTCAGCTTGTCCACGGTCTCTCGGTTCAGCGTCTCCCGGGGGTAGTTGAGCACGATTCGCCGCTCCCCCCGGGAGAGCATGTAGCGCACGTCCGCGTCAATCTCCTCCTGGCTCTCCGGGGCGGGGAAGAAGGAGCCGTCGCTCCGGACCAGATCCTCCAGGGCCGTACCCGCCCGGCTGTAGGCGGAGGCGTAGTCCCAGCTCAGCCGGATGCGCAGCTCATTGTGGGCCAGCCGGGTGACCATGGCTGCCACCTGGCTGCGTGGGATGCTGTCCCCGGGGCGGAAGGAGCCTGTGTCATCCACGCCGTCCAGGACGCCCCAGGCGTACAGCCGGAGAATATCTGCGGCGTAGGGGGTGTCGGCGGTAACGTCTGTGATGTAGTTGCGGTTCAGGTGTCCGGCGGCGACAACGGCCCCGTTGACGGGCTCGAACAGATCCGCCGGCAGCGCCCCGGCCAGCACATGGGCCATCTCCGCCCGGTCCGCCGGCCGGCGGTAGGCCCCCTCAAACTCCTGCCCGATCACGCCCAGGGACTGCAAATAGCCCACATAGGGCGCATACCACGTCTCCCCGGCAAAGGCCGCCGGTCCGACCTCCCCGTCGCCCCAGTCGTAGAGGCTGCGCAGCCGGGCGGCCATGGCCAGCACCTCGGCCACGGTGATGTCCGAGGCCGGGGCAAAGCAGTCCTCCCGGCCGTGGCCGTTGGTGAGGCCCAGCTCATAGAGGGAGCGGACATTGTCATAGTACCACGCCCCGGCCGGCACGTCGGTAAACTGGCCCTGGTAGGTCCGCACAGGAGCGAGGGCGTGGGCGGTCCCTCCCGCCAGCAGCAGGATGGCCAGGATCAGGGGTAAAGCGCGGCGCTTCATAGGCAAGCTCCTCTCCTCGTGTCCCCCGTCAGGGGACCAGTATGTCCATGTCCTCCCGGGTCAGGGGCCGCTTGTAGGGGTTGAAATAGGCGTTCATCAGCTCCAGGGCGGCCTCCGGCTCCAGCACGTAGTAGGACCCGCCCTTGTAGTACCCCGCGCCGTCGCCGGGCAGGGTGTGGAAGGCGATGCTGTCGCTGCCCATGGCCAGGGCCTGCTCCCCGATCCAGATGAGGTTGGCCAGCTTCAGATCCGTCTCCACCCGCTTGGAGAAGATCTCCGCCATCTCCGGAATCTTGTCCACATTGGAGACCTGGAGGGTCTGTCTGGCCACGGCCGTGAGAAAGGCCTGCTGGGTGCCGATGCGGCCGATGTCCGCAGTGGCGTAGCCGGTGCCGTCGTTGTTCTGCCGCCAGCGGACCACCTCCAGGGCCTGCTGGCCGGTGAGGTGGCGGGGGCCCTGCTCAAAGTGGATGTGGAGGTCCTGCTCCGGGTCGTCGTAGTCCATGTCCACCGGGATGTCGAAGTCCACCCCGTCAATGGCGTCCACCAGCTCCACAAAGGCCCGCAGATCCACGGTGACATAGTAGTCCACCGGGATGCCCAGCAGGCGGGACACCTCCGCCCGGGTCTGGCTGATACCGCCGTGGTGGTAGGCGTTGTTGAGCTTCTTCACGGACCAGGACACGTTCAGGAGCGTGTCCCGGGGCAGGCTGACCACGTTGATGGTTCCGTTCTCCGCGTCCAGGGCCATCAGCAGGTTGGTGTCGCTGCCGCCGTTCTCATCGTCCAGCCCCGCCATCAGGACGGTGTAGAAGTGCTCCTTCCGCTCCTCGGAGGAGAGGGGGCGGGCGTCATCCTCCGGATTCTCCGGTTCCTGGGCGGCGGAGGGGTCCGGGGCCGGCGCAGCGGGGCCGCTGGGGCGGAGGGTAGGTTCCTGGGAAAAGCATTTGTAGAGGCCAAACAGCGCGGTGAGAACAAAGAGGGCGCTGATGGTAGTGACAGCCACTGCCTGGAGGGCAGAGGTCTTTCTTTTGTTGCGGCTCATGGGTTATGGCTCCTTGTTTCGCTGTCAGAATCGGGATAAACCGTCCTCCTATTATACCTGAGATAAAAATATAACACAAGAGCCCTGGAAAATTTGTCACCATTTGTTTTCTTTGTATCAAACCGCCATCAAGAGAGCGGCGGCCTGGGCCGGTCAGGGCGTGGTCCGCTCCGTCCGGCGCAGCAGTTCGTCCAGCTGGTCTGACTGGCGGGAGAGGGTCTCCAGTATATAGGAGAGGGTCTCCTCCGTGGAGCTGCGCTGGTTCGTCCGGGCGGTGGGGATGGGGTGGGCGTAGCGGTGCACGGGCGCGGCGGCCAGAGGGACGTCGCTGCTCTGGCCTGTGGGCCGGCGGGGCGGCATGTTCTGCTTGCGGCAATGCTTCATGGCTGCTCTCCTCCTGATCTGTTTTTCCATCGTCTGTTTTGGTGATTGATATATGCGCCCACAGCCCCGGACGCCGGGGCTATTGGCCTCTCCGGCGGGCGCGGACCGGCAAAGGCCGCGGCCCGCTGGAGGGTTCCGTCACTCACGCGCCCTGCGGTACTTGCGCCGGGTGGCGATGCCGCCGCGGATGTGGCGCTGGGCCTTGTTCTCGTCAAGAACCTCCTTGACCTGGAGATAGAGGCTCCGGTTGTATAGGGGCAGTCGCTCCTGGATATCTTTATGTACGGTGCTCTTGCTGATCCCGAACCGCCTGGCGGCCTCCCGAACCGTGGTACGGTTCTCAATAATGTAGGTGGCCAGTTCGCAGGCCCGTTCCTCGATATTCCCTTTCAAGATCAACACTCTCCCTATCCCGATATGCTCCATGTATATGCGGGGAGGGAAGTTGTCATTCTTTTCTTTGCAGTGGAGAGCGTTTTTTTGACATTCCATTGTGCTTGACGGCGGATGGGGGACAGCGGCATTCATATCCGCGCTAATTTTCAGCTAGTATGCCTTGTTGTGCGCTTAAGCGGTGAGAGCTGCGTTGTCTCTCCTGCTAATTATTCCATTCTGTTGCAAATGTCATTGTATCTTGGTGCTCACAACCCAATGAAGCCCTGTTTAAGACTTGCCACAGCCGGAAATATATGGTATAATTCAAATCATCATCCAGCTATATCGGGTGCTTTTATCAATTCATACCAGCCAACAAGCATCAGAACTATCTGCGGTGGGGTATCCAGCAACTGCGTACACAAAAATTTTTGGATAGCGGCGTACAAGGCCGGGGCGCACTTTCCCCTGCCTATGCCTTGCATCGCAGCAGAAAGGCATGGTAAACAACATGAAGAAAGCAATGAACCAATCCACATTGACAATGATTTTGAATATCGGCTCTATCGCTGCGCTGCTATTCATGATGCTGCTCCTGATTGCGTACAGCAGTGTGAGCAGCCGTCTGAACACCGCAAATACAGACCGCTTTGAGATGACCTACAACGCAAACCGTTTCATGAACGGCTCCTCCTATCTGACCAATGAGGTCCGGGCCTATGCCGCCACCGGCAGCCAGGAATTCTACGACAACTATTGGAATGAAGTCAACAATTTGAAAAACCGGGATATCGGTGTGGCGGCTATGCAGGAAATCGGCATTACCGCCGATGAGCAGGCCATGATCGACAGCATGTACGCCCTCTCCAACCAGCTGGTTCCCCTGGAGGAGCAGGCGATGGAGCAGGTTCAGGCCGGCCGGCAGGACGCTGCCATCAACTATGTCTATGGCGATGAATACAGCAATTCCATCGCCAAGATCAACACCCTGAAGGAGAGCTTTCTGGAAACCCTGAACGCCAGGACCCTCCGGGAGGTGGAGAGCCTTAACCGCACCAATCTGATAATCCGCATCCTGATGGCCTTTGCGCTGGTTATGGTGGGCACGTTCCAGGTCCTCAGCATGAAGGTCATCCGCAAGCGGATTCTGCGGCCTGTCATCGCCGTGCGGGACCAGATGGGCGAACTCTCTCAGGGCAACCTCTCCACGGAGTTCCCCTGGGAGCCTGACAGCTCTGAGATTGGTATGCTGATCGCCTCCATCCATGAGACCAAGCGGGAGCTGAAAAAATACATACAGGATATCGACAGCACCCTGTCCCAGATGGCCAAGGGCAATATGAATCTCGTCGTCAGCGACAGCTACCGTGGGGAATTTCTGCCCATCCAGCGTGCGCTGCGTCAAATTCTGGACGCGCTGAACGAGGCGCTGCGCCACATCCATCAGACCGCGCAGGATGTGTCCAATGAATCCGAACGGGTCTCCTCCGGGGCCCAGACCCTCTCGGAGGGCGCTGTCCGGCAGGCGTCCACGGTGGAGGAGCTGTCTGCGGGCATCCAGGATATTTCCGGCGAGGTGAAACACACCTCCGCAGACGCCAACAAGGCCCGGAAGTTCTCCATGGACGCGGAGGTCCAGCTGAAGGTTTGCTGCCAGAAGATGGACTCCCTCTCTACCGCGATTTCCGATATCTCCGAGTCCTCCCGCCAGATCAACGGCATTATCAAGACCATTGAGGACATCGCCTTCCAGACCAATATTCTGGCGCTGAACGCCTCCGTGGAGGCCGCCCGCGCCGGAGCCGCCGGCAAGGGCTTCGCGGTGGTGGCGGATGAGGTGCAGCGGCTGGCCAGCAAGAGCGCGGAGTCCGCGAAGAACATCACCGAGCTGATCGAGAGCTCGGTCCAGCTTGTGCAGTACGGAACGTCCCTGTCCAACGAGACCACGACGGCCCTCTCCATGGTGGTTGCCAGCGCCCAGCAGTCCTCGGCCCTGGTGGACAAGATCGCAGAGTCCGCCCAGCAGCAGTCCGAGTCTCTGCGGCAGCTGACGGAGGGGATGGAGAGCATCTCCGGGGTGGTTCAGACCAACGCCGCCACGGCGCAGGAGTCGGCCTCCTCCGCGGAGGAGCTGCATCAGCAGGCGGAAAAGCTGAAGATGTCCATTCAGCGGTTCCAGCTTCGGCGCTGAGCTGCAGCCGGTTGGGGGCTGCACACCGAGCGCTGAGCTGCGGCGCATCCAGCCCGTAAGAGGGAGAAGCCGATGAAATATGCAGACGTAAAAACAGCCGGGGGCACAGTGATGTGCCCCCGGCTGTTTTTATTTTGCCCTTATTCAGTATTCTGCGGCGTATGGCCTCTCCTGCTATTCCCGCATTCGATGGATGTACATCCTGGACGGCTCCGTCTCCCCGTCCCCCTGGACCATACAGAAAAACGTCCAGCCGTACCGCTCATAAAAGGTCTCGTGGTCCGTCAGCAGATACAGCGTGTCCACGCCTCGGGCGGACATGTCCTCACAGACGTACCCCAGCAGCGCGCCGGCCACGCCCCGACCACGGCAGTCCTTCTCCGTGTATACCGCGCAGACGTTGGGGGTCAGATCCCGCTGCGGGTGGAAGTCGTTCTCAATCACGCCCATGCCGCCGATGATCCGTCCCGCCTCCACGGCCAGATACCACTGGGGGACAGCGCTCTCCCGCCGCAGACAGGCCTCCATGCTCTCCCGGTAGGCCTCCAGGGGGATCCCCCACTTCTCATGAAACCACCGGGCGGCCCGGTCCTTCCACGCCGGATGCTCCGCCAGGGAGAGGATCCGCCTCATCCTGCCAGAGCCGGCAGCCGCTCCAGACTGGCCGCCAGATCCCGGAAGCCGCCGTGGGGGTAGTCCTCAATGGGCGCTCCGTCGGGATTCTCCAGATAGTCCGTCACCAGATAGACCGATATCCCCGCCTGGAGGGCCGCCATGTCGTCCACCGGGTTGTTGCCCGCCATCAGGCATCGCTCCCCCCGGCGGCCGATGTGGGCCAGAATATCCCGGTAGTAGTCCGGATTGGGCTTGCTGCGGCGGCTGTTCTCATAGGTGGTGACGTAGTCAAAGTCCTCCGGCCGCAGGCCCACCCAGCCCAGCCGTGTCTCCACGGCCACCGCCGGGAAGATGGGGTTGGTGGCCAGAACCAGACCGTACCCCTTCTCCCGCAGGCCCCGGAGCAGGGGCCCCCGGTCCACCGTCTCCCCCAGCACCGTGCGCACGCTGTCAAACTCCCGGGCATAGAAGTCGTTCAGGATGTTCTCCAGGGCCATGGCCTGGATGCCCAGCTTCTGGGTGAAGCTCTCCCAGAAGATCTGGCGGTTGGTGCGGCCGCCGTCGTTGCCGATCATGGCGGACACGCCCTGCCACAGCGCGTCAATCATGACGTCCGGCTTGTAGCCCATGGGCTCCACCCGGCTCACCAAGGCCTTGAAATACACCTGGATGAACGCGTCCTGGGCAAAGGGGGCCAGGGTTCCATCCAGATCAAAGAGGATCGTGTCCAGCATGTTCTCAACTCCTTTTTGCTGAGTATATCAAAAATCCGGCCCCATGGCAAGGGAAACTTGCCGAGGGCAGGGGCTTACTCCAGCCCCATGTCGTCCCGCAGCCGGAATCTGGCCACCAGCTCCCGCAGCATGGCCGCCTGACCGGACAGCTCCTCGCTGGCGGCGGCGTTCCCCTCCGCCGTGGCCACGTTGGTCTGCACCACCGTGGAGATCTGCTCGATGCCCTGGGTGATCTCCGAGGCGTTGGCGTCCTGCTGCTTGGTGTAGCCCGCGATGTCCTCGATGAGCCTGCTCATCTCGTCGGCGCGGCTCACCACCTTCAGCATGGAGGCCGCCGTGTCCTGGGCCGCCCGCACGCCCTCCTCCATGGAGTCCACCGTCTGGCTCAGCAGGACGGTGGTCTCCTGGGCCGCCTCGGAGGACTTGCCCGCCAGGGCCCGCACCTCGTCGGCCACCACGGCGAAGCCCTTGCCCGCCTCCCCGGCCCGGGCGGCCTCCACAGCCGCATTCAGGGCCAGGATGTTGGTCTGGAAGGCGATGTCCTCGATGGTCTTCACGATCTTGTGGATCTCCGAGGATTTGTCGCTGATCTGCTGGATCACCACAGTCATATTCTGCATCTTGTCGTTGCTGGTCAGAAGACCGGCCTTCACCTCCTGGGAGATGCGGCTGGCCTCCTGGGCCCCCTCGGCCACCTTGTGGACGCTGTCGGAGACGGAGCCGATGTGGCCCGCCAGCACGTCCACCTCCGCCGCCTGCTCCGTGGACCCCTGGGACAGGGCCGCCGCGCCGTTGGCCACCAGCTCCGCCCCCGCCGCCACGTCCCGGGAGGCGGTGTGGAGCTGCCCCATGGTGTCGTTCATGGAGCTGGAGATCTCGTCCAGGGCAATCTTGATCTTCTCAAACTCGCCGGTGTACTGGTTCTCCAGGGTGAAGGCCAGATTCCCCGCCGCGATCTCCCGCAGCTTCTCGGAGATCTCCTTGATGTAGATCACATAGTCCCGGAGCCGCAGGGTCACCTGGTTGAAGTTGTGGGCCAGCACCCCCAGCTCGTCCCTGGACCGATAGTGGATCTCCTGGTCCAGCTCGCCTCCGGCGATCCGCGTGGCCACAAGGCTCAGCTCCTTCACCGGACGCCCGATCACCCGCCGGACCTGGATCACCACCAGGAGGATCAGCACCAGAATGGCCAGCGCCGCCACCAGCAGCATGTTCCCCGTCAGCTGGCCCAGCTCCTCCAGCACCTCCCCCCTGGAGACGTAGGCCACGGCCATCCAGTCGCTGCCCGGGACCTTTTCGATCTGGAGGTAGGTGTTCTCATAGAGGGACAGTCCCGTCCGTCCGGCGCGGATCTGCCCGCTGGCATAGGCGTACATGCCGTCGCTCAGCCCGTTCAGCCGCTGCCCGGTGATCTCCCTGTCCCGGTGGCCGATGATGGTGTCCGTCCGGGTGTCCACCAGGAAGATGCCCCCCGTGTCCTCCACCCGCACCTGACTGACAATGGTGGAGATGGAATCCAGGGACACGTCCGCCGCAGCCACGCCCCGCACCTCCCCGCTCTTCGTGCGCAGCACGCCGGAGGCGCCCACCACGTAGGTCCCCGTGTCCTCGTCAACGTACACGTCCCCCAGAATGAACTGCTCCGACTGGAGGCCGTCCTGATACCAGCTCTTGACTGTGGGGTCATAGTCCGGCCCCGGCACAAAGGAGGCGTGGCAGAAGGAGCCGTTCGTCAGGGCGGCGTAGATCCCCGCAGGGTAGGCCGCGTTCTGATTGGCCGTGTGCCGGACGTACGCCATCATGGCGGGCACGTCCATATCCTCGTACTCCATGGTATCCCGCTGGGTCTCCAGCATGGTCAGGGTGTTGTTCATCCAGGCCCTGGTCTCCTGGATTGTCCGGTCTGTGGTGGTGGCCAGCAGGTCCTCGCTCTTCTCCAGCAGCGCGTGGGACATCTGGAAGTACACCACGCCGAACAGGATGGCCACCGCGATCATCACGCTCACCACAATGGACGACGCCAGCTTCCCAGTAATTCCCCAGCCTCTCCGGATCTCCCCCTTCTCTTTTCCTCTCTCCATGATCGTTTTCCTCCTCCAAATGATTTGAACCCGTATGCACAGCCGGGGATGCGGACTTGGCGGAATCCATGACAAAGCGCGGCGGCAAGAGAGCCGCCAAGGCCCGTCCAACGGCTGTGCATACAGGTTTTTTACGAAATATCTCTCTCCTACCCCTGATTCAGAAGGTTCTCCACGTCCTCCTCCCGTCCCAGGAAGTGGTCCTCAATGAGCTCCCAGCGCTCGTCGTCGCTGAGATCGATGGTGAAAAAGTCCTGGAGCAGCTTCTGGCTGGCCCGGTGGCGGCGCACCACCTCCTGCAGAATGGCGTTGCTGTAGTTCCCCTCCGCCAGACGGCGAAGCTTGCTGGGATCGTTGATGCGGATGAAGATCTCCGCCTTCTCCCCGCCCCGGAGCTCATAGGAGGCCAGCTCCAGGATCTCCAGCAGCTTGAGGATGGGGAGAATGGAGATGGCGTCCGTCTGCCCGATGGGGACAAAGGCCTGATAGCGGTCCTCATAGTTGGGGGTGCACTGGTGGAGCAGGCGCAGGAGATAGTCCTTCATCAGCGTGCCCCGGATGATGTACTCGTGTCCCCCCTCGCCGGGCTTGCTGCGCAGCTGGAGGATCTTGACCAGCCGGCGGGAGGTGGTGTATTTGGCCTTCTCGCTGGCGGTCAGGGTGAACATATCCAGGAGAAGGTCCGTCTGGGTCTTGCCCAGCTCCCGGCCGGGCCGGAGGGCGTTGAGGCTGTCCCGGAAGGACTTCTCGTCAAAGCTCTTTTTCTCCGCCTGCTCAAAGCCGTCCAGCACGGTCTGGATGTTCTCCAGGAGCCCCGTGACCAGCTCCACGATCTCCTGGAAGGGCCCGTGGTAGTTGACCGCGGCCCGGATGCGGGGGGAGAGGCGGCTGTCGGAGCCCCCCTTGAGAATCCCCTCCTGGAAGAAGCGGAATTTGAAGGCGGCAAAGGTCTGATCGGCAAACCGGCTCTGCCACAGATCCCCGATCCGTACCCGATAGATGGAGCCCACGTTATGTACCCGGGTGTCGGACGCGCCCTGCCGCCGGCTGGAGATGACCCGGTCCGGCACCGTGCCCATGGGCTGGGCATAGTCCCCGAACTGCCGGAGAAACTCCTTCTCCAGGGCCGGTGGGACGTTGACATAGTTGGTGGTCAGCATGGCCTGGGGCCGGACGATGAGCACCGGGAAGCCGTATTTGTACTTCAGGTCCTTGGCCAGCATCAGCAGGCCGTTTTTCACCTTGTTGTCCAGGTCCTGCTCCTTGAAGAGGTAGGCGAAGGACTCGGAGGACACCAGCAGGTTTCTCTTTCTGCGCACGTCGTAGAGGTCGCACAGCTTCTTGAGCATCCCCTTGAGCTGGTACTGCTTGGTCTCGCTTATGCTGCTCAGGGCCCGGGCGTAGCGGATGTCCCCGGAGTAGAAGTCCATGTGGGCCACGCCCACCAGGGTCTGGTCCCGGGCGGCGCGTCCGATCTCCTGGACATAGTCCGCCAGGGACCCGGAGGGGGCGAAGTGGATGACGTGCTGGATGTCGCTGACGTCCACCCCCATGCCGAAGGCCTTGGTGCATACCAGGCCCAGGGCCCGGCCGCAGCGGTAGTCCGCCTCGGCCAGCTTCCGCTCCGCGTCGCTGATCCGGTCCCCGGAGTAGTAGCGGCGGACCCAGTTCTTGGTCTGGGCGGGCAGGGCGGCGTACACCGCGTCCACGTGGGGCTTGAAGGGGCAGTACACCAGAAACCGCTGCCGCTTGGCCACATAGGTCTGGATCCGGCGGACAATGGCCTCGATCTTCAGCTCCTCGGAGGTCCGCTCCTGGTCCGCCCGCTCCCGGAGGTTGATGTCAAAGAGGATGTTCTCCCGTTTCACGCAGCCCAGGTGGAGCGCCGGGTGGTGGAGGCCCAGCTCGGAGATGGTCTCGTTGACCACGTCGTCCGCGCCGGTGTACACCGCCGTGGCGGTGAGGCACAGCACGGGGAAGCAGCGGCCCTCCCGCTTGGCGGAGCGGAGGAAGTCCCCCAAAAACCAGTAGTCCGGCCGGAAATCCCTGCCCCAGGTGGTGACGGTGTGGGCCTCGTCGATGACCATCAGGCCCACCGGCCGGTCCCCGATGATGGGGCGGAGGCCGGTGGCCAGCAGCAGCTCCGGGGCCAGGTACAGGATGGACTTCTCCCCGGCGCGGATCTGCTCAATGCGGCGCTGGCGCTCCTCAAAGGTGAGCTTGGAGTCCAGGTAGGTGGCGCAGGTGACGCCCCGCTCCGACTCAAGCTGGGCCACCTGATCGTGCATCAGGGCGATGAGGGGCGTGACCACGATGGTGACCAGAGCGTACTTCTCCGCCAGATACAGGGCGGGCAGCTGGAAGAGCAGGGACTTGCCCGCGCCGGTGGGGGCGGTGATAAAGATATCCCGGAAGCCGGTCTCCCCCTCCATAGCCTGCTCGCACTGGTCCACGATCTCCCCGATGAGGGAGCCCTGGGACACGGGGACCGTCTCCTTGGAGAGGCTGGGGTTGCCGTAGAACTGGAGCTCCCGGAAGTCCGCCGACGCGCCCCAGTGCTCCCGCAGCAGGGGAAGGAACTGGCCGGGGGCATAGTCCATATCCGGGGCCAGGGTGTCGGTGAGGCTGCGGGAGAAGGGCACGCCCAGGGCGCAAAGGGCGCGGCACAGGCCGTCGGCGGCGTGCTCCTGGTTCCGGTCAATGGACAGCTCCACGCCCCGGCCGCCGCCGCGCATCAGCTCCAGGCGGAAGAGAAGGTCCTCCGCGGACCCCGCCAGCAGCGGCTCCCCCGCCGGCTCCTCCTGGCCCGGGGTCTCGGCCTCCGGGAAGAGGCTCCGCCAGAGGAAGGGCTGGTCCTGGTGGATATTCCGGGGGGTGAGAAGGGCCCGCTCCCCGTCCAGAATCACTGCGTCGCAGTAGTACTGGGGAACAATGGGGTCCGCCGGGCCCTCGTCGGACTGCATCCCGTCAAAGAGGTCCGCCGCCGCCCCGTGGGTCAGGCAGTTGGGGACATTCTGGTCAAAGAGATCGTTGTTCACCACCACGATCTCCCCGTCGTAGAGCAGGGTCAGATCATTGGCCGCCGCGTCCAGGGCGATCAGCTCCTCGTAGAACCCCACCACGCTGCCCTGGGCCTGGGAGAGGGCGCGGGCCAGGGCCCGCCGGTTCTCCTCCAGGGCCGCCAGATCCAGGGTCCCGTTGGAGAGGAGGCTGTCACAGGGCAGGAGGCTGCTGGGGTGGCCGATCAGGTACTGGAGCTGTTCGGGCAGAAGGCCGCGAAAGAAAAACGCCGTATGGGCGGCAGCGGATGAGAGGAGCTCCTCCACCCGCTGCTGGAAATAGATCTGAAATGACTGCATAAAACTTTCCCCTTCCCGCGCTTTCGCGCAACAAACACTTAGAACCTGACGGACGTGTCTCCCCGGGCCTTTTTCCGCTCCAGGCCCTCCGGGGTGAGGCTGTCGGAGTAGATGCCGTCCACCCCGTTCTCCAGCAGAGCGCGGGCCTTTTCCTTGTCGTTGACCGTGTGGACGTAGATACGGACGCCGTACTCCCGGGCGATGTCCCCATAGGCGCTTTTGTACAGGCTGCTCTCCATGGTGATGCCCTCGATGCCCCACTGGGCGCAGAAGGCGGCCCGCTCCCGCAGGGCGTTCTCCGTGCGGTTGAAGTCGTCCTGGTAGAGGGTGTAGATATAGTGGGGGAAACGGTAGATGTTATTCAGGGCAGAGAGCATGTTGGTGTTGTAGATCTGCACCGCGATGCGGTCAAAGAGATAGGTGAGGCCCAGCTCCCGGGCGTCGGCCAGCATGGCGTCAAACTGTATGGTGAACACGTCCGAGTCCGTGAACTTGGTGTCCGTGATGATGCAGATATCCGGGTACTCCTCCATGAGCAGCAGCAGGTCCCGGAAGGACAGGGGGGTATATCTGCCCAGGATGGGGGAATTGACGAATTTCTCCCGGGTGGGGATCCTGGCCCAGCTGATGCCCTCCTGCCAGTCGGCGTGCCACCAGTCGTGGCGCAGCACCACCTGGCAGTCCCGGGTCAGGCGCAGATCCGCCTCGAACACCCGCACCCCCGCCTCGTACTGGGTGAGAAAGCCCTCCAGACAGTTGAGGGTGTTCAGGTTCCCCACCGCCCCCATGCCGTGGGCGATTAACGTGGTGTTGGAGAGGATGTCCGGGGCGGACAGGGCCCCCTCCGGGGGCTGCTTCTCCTCCACCGGCGCGGGCTCCTCGGCGGACTCCTCGTCCCCGGCGGGCTCCTCATCCCTGCCGTCGGAGGTCTGGAGGGCGAGGCGGACAGGGGGCCGCTCCGCAGAGGCGGCGGCGGCCGGCGCGGGAAGCGCCAGAGCCCAAAATGTGCAGAAAGCCAGCAGCGCGGCCTTGGATGCCTGTGACATGGGGTACCTCCTGTGGATAAACAATACTTTCTTTCATTTTACCCCGTAAACAGGCAAAAGTCCACCCTTTTTTTGGCAGAATACGACATAAGGACAAATCAGGGCCCAGGCATTCCCCTGCCCGGCGGAGAGCCGGAGCCGGACGCAAAATCCCCCCAACGCGGCTCACTGTCCGCGTCGGGGGGATCGTCCTTATTCACAGCGCGCCCCTGGGGGCGGCGCTCTTACAGCAGGTGGATCTGGCCCAGCACGGGCACTTCCTTCTCCACGCCCTGAATGGCGTTGACGATGCCGATGAACCAGCACACGGCGCAGAACACGCCGCCCACGGCTCCGATGATCCAGCCGAAGAGGGGCACCCGGGCCACAAAGCCGATGACCGTGCCCGCCACCCAGATCACCAGGGACTGGTTGAGGTGGAACCGGCTGGCGTCCCGGTCCCCGGCCACCAGGGCGATAATCAGTCCCACCCAGGTGAGGTAGGCGACAATGTCAGTGGTCTGTTTGTTCATGTCCTCTCCCTCCTTTCCCTCAGTTCTGACGCAGGGAGATGTCCCCGCTGATGCTGTTAATGCGATAGCTGCGCCCGCCGCCGTCCAGATACACGGCCTCGCCGGACCGGGCCCCCACCGGGCCCACCAGCTCAAATTCCGTGTCCAGATCGCCGCTGACCGTGCTGAACTGGAGGGCGAACCCCTCCCCGGCGGGCAGGTACAGCCGGCAGTCCCCGGACTTGGTGGAAACCTCCAGCTTTTCAGGCAGGATCTGGGTGCGCACCTTGGCGTCCCCGCTGGCGCTGGAGCACCGGAGCTCCCGGACGCTGCCCTGCATCTCCACGTCGCCGCTGGCCGTGGCGGCCCGCACCGCGCCGAAGCTGCCGGAGAGGGTTACGTCTCCGCTGGCGGTCTCCGCCTGGATGGAGCCGATCTCCCCGCTGGCGTCCAGGTCTCCGCTGGCGGACTTGAAGCACACCTCCCCGCACCGGGCCTCCCGGAACCGCACGTCCCCGCTGGTGGCCTTCACCGCCAGCCGGCCGGCCTCCAGGCCGTCGTCCAGCTCCAGATCGCCGTTGACTGTGGAGAGCTGGATAAACTCCCAGTACCGCCGGGGCAGGGTCAGCTCCACGTCCGCCGCCGCCAGTCCCCGCAGGAAGAAGAAGGCGCTGCTGGCGGTGTTGCCCTGGCGGATGGAGAGCACGCCCTCCTCGCTCATGCGCACCTCCAGGTGGTCCACGTCCCCGTCCAGGAGGATGTCCCCCTGGGGATCGTCGGAGAGATGGACCGTCACGTCGCCGTTGACCACCTGCACGTCCACGCCCTTCACCTCCTGGGAGGGCAGGGTGGTGCCGGTGACCCGGCGGCTGGCGGCGCGGCCGGAATTGGAGCCGCAGAAGAAGCCCCGCTCCTTGTCGTAGCCGACGGCAAAGGACCAGCCCGCCTTCTCCTCATCCTGGGACGGCGTCTCCCCGCCGCTCTCCGTATCCCGGGGCGGCGCCTCCTCACAGCCCTCCTTGTCCACCTGGACGCAGATCCTGCCCTGGACGCCGTTGGGGTACTTCTCCCGGATCCGCTCCGCCACATTGCGGACAATGATGCCGGCCTGATCCACCGCGTCCCTGGTCTGGCTGACGGTCTCCCGGACCACGTCCTCCAGCCCCCGCAGCAGCTCGTTGGTGAACTCCCTCACAGAGCCCTCCCGGTCCGGCAGCGCCTCCTCCGGGCCCAGACCGGCCAGGTAGGCCAGCAGCTCGTCCACATTGCCCAGATCCTCCAAGGCCTTGGCATAGGCCTCCTCCTCCGGCACGCCGGAGGCAATCAGATCCTGCCAGCGGCTGTACAGATTGTCGCTGAGCTCCTCAATGAGCTCCACCTTGGCGGTGGTCTCCTCCGCCTGGGCCAGACGGCCGGTGACAGCGATAATGAACCTTGTCTTCATTTTGTCCATGACGTTCACTCCTCCAAAGAAATCAGGGCGTCCAGCAGGGCCCTTGTGTTCTGCCACTCCCGGCAGTTCTCCTCCCATTGACGGCGGCCCTCCTCCGTGATGGCGTAGTACCGCCGCCGGGCCCCGGGGCCCTCCTCCCCCCAGTAGGAGGTAATCAGTCCGCCGCTCTCCAGGCGCTTGAAGGCGGTGTAGAGGGTGGCCTCCTTGAAGCCGTACTGCCCTCCCGTCCTCTGCTGGATGGTCTTGTTGATCTCGTAGCCGTAGTTATCCCCCCGCATGAGCTGGGTAAGGATGATGGTATCCGTGTGCCCCCGCAGGGTGTCCGATGAAATGGACAATCCAAACACTCCTTTCCGGCGGCCCCTCCGGGCCGCGTTTGTGTGGTGGGATAATCATAGCAGGATATACATCATCTGTCAAGGTATTTCTCAAAGAAAAGTATTAAGATTTTATGAAGACGGGCTCTGCCTGTCCAGGGACAGGACGGTAAGCCGCTCCCCTGCCACGGTGAAGCGGACCTCCAGGCCCGCGAAGGCCATGCCGTACACCCGGTCCGGATCCCCCTGGTAGGCGGGCCGGGGGTCCTCCGCCAGCACCCCCAGCAGGGCGGCCCGCTTCTCCTCCGGCGCCCGCTCCAGCAGGTCCGGCGGGCAGTCCACCTCCAGCCGCCGCCGGGCCACCTGATCCACAAAGCCCCCCCGGGCCTCCGGGCGGGCGTCGGCGTAGGGGACGTAGGGCTTGATATCATAGATGGGCGTGCCGTCCATGAGGTCCGCGCCGGACACGTGGAGCACCGGCCCCAAGGTTCCGTCCAGATCCACGCCCTCCAGGCGCACGCAGGACAACCCCAGGGCGTTGGGCCGGAAGGGGGACCGGGAGGCGAACACCCCCAGCCGCCGGTTGCCCCCCAGCCGGGGCGGCCGGACCGTGGGGGACCAGTCCTCCCGCAGGGCCTGGGAGAACTGCCAGATGAGCCAGATGTGGGAGAAGTCCTCCAGCCCCCGCACCGCCTCGGGGCTGCGGTAGGCCGGCTCAAAGACCACCCGGGCCCGCAGCTCCGATACCAGCCCGCTCTGGCGGGGAATGCCGAACTTGGTGGGGAAGTCGCTGCGGATGCGGGCGACGGCCTGGATGGTGTGCTGGTCAGACATGGAACGCCTCCTTTTAGTAGTACGCAGTCAGCAGGTCCACCACCGTGCCGTAGCTCTGGATACCGTCGGCCTGGCCGTAGGACTTCAGGGCGCTGTCGTAGACCGCTTTACTCACCGTGGCGGTGAGGCCCTCGAACTGGTCCCAGTAGGCGCTGTGGTAGCGCAGGTCCGCCCGCACCGTCTCCGGCAGGTCCCCGCATGTCCGCTCCCACCGGGTCGGGTCCGCCCGGTAGAGGGCGTTGGACAGGTGGATGTACCCCATGAGATAGCCGGAGTACTGATAGACCGGGTCCTCCGAGGACGTGGCGGCGGCGATGGCCAGGAAGTTGCACTCCTGCTCCGAGGCAATGCCCCGCTGGTGGGCCAGCTCGTGGGCGATGTTGGCCGGCAGCAGGCAGGCGGGGCTGTCCACGTTCAGGCTGGACTCCCCGGTGTAGGGGCTGTAGAAGCCGGTGAAGTTCATGGCCGAGAACAGCCGGGAGAAGAACATCTTCTTGGGTATCCGGTCCCGCCGGGCCAGAAAGGGGAACTCCCGGGAGAGGTTCTCATAGATCCCCGGGCTGGCCTCGAAGATGTCCTCCCGGTCCACGGCGAACAGGCCGTCCCCGTCCCGGGCCACCTGGTCCGCCGTCTCCTCCAGCCCCCGGACAAAGCGGGCCGTCACCTGCTCCAGCTCCTCCACCGCCACCGGCCGGGCGTACACGCCGCTCTTGACCTGGAAGCCGTCGGCGTAGTAGTTGACCCCCCACATGACGCAGTAGAACCCGTAGGCGGTGAGAAACAGGCAGGCCAGACCCAGCAGGCCGCCGTAGGCGGCATGGCCCCGGCCCTCCCGCCGGACCCGCAGGCGGCGGAGGAGAATCGCCAGCCACGCCAGGGAGCCCAGGATAAAGGCGGCGTAGAACCACTCCACCACCGAGAAGGGGAACAGGTACCACAGCCCCGCGCAGCCGTCCTTGAGGCGCTGGGTGACAGCGCAGACCGCGTTGGCCGCCGCCGGGCTGCTGACGCCCGCCCAGTACAGGGCGAACAGGGCCAGTACGCCCAGAAGCCAGATATGCACCCCCAGATGTCGCTTGAAAAATGCCCTCATGGCCTGTCCTCCCACTCCGCCGTCACGTCCTGATAAATCTGTTCTGCGGCCTCCTCCGGCCCCACGTCCGCTGTCAATGGTCCCCCTGCGAGAAATTTTCTGACATACAGTATACACGCCCTGCAAGGGTTTGCCAAGAGAGCATTGGGGGAGTCCCTTGTAAGGAAAGTGTTGCTGGGATATAACTTCGGTAGTCTCTACAAAAGCACATTGATATTGTAGAAACTATCCGCTATAATCAATTCGGCAAATTGGGATTTAAGGAGAAAGAATATGAAAAACTTTTCTATGCCAGAGCAAGTTTCACCGACATTAGAAATAGATGAATTGATGAGGTTGAAACATAGTTTGGAAAAGAATATATCAAGTGAAGTTGCAGAAAGCATACTAAAAGAAATTCCATTATCTGTAAATTCAACGCCGG
>CANAZG010000057.1 GCA_947365965.1 uncultured Clostridia bacterium | reverse complement strand
AGGTTCGAGTGCCAGCCGGCCTTCTCCGGCCGGCCCACGGTGCTGTTCTACACCCGGCTGTGGCACGTGCCGGCGGGGGATGAGCTCTGGGAGAGCGTGGAGGCGCTCAACCGCAGCCGGGTCCGGCTGGTGTCGGCGCTGAAGGCCCGGTACGGGCCCCGGTTCATGGGGGGCCTCCAATTTGAGCCCCGGGCGGTCCGTCAGTGGGGGGCGCTCATGGTGGGCGTGGGGGAGACCCGGCGGACGCGCTACCTCCAGGCCCTGCGCCGCGCCCACATCTGCGTGGGGTCCGCGGGGCTCCACGACTCCATCGGCTGGAAGACGGCGGAGTACGTGGCCGCTGCCAAGGCGGTGGTGAACGAGAAATTCCCCTTTGAGGTGCCCGGGGACTTCCGGGAGGGGGTCAACTACCTGCCCTTCACGGATGTGGAGGGCTGCCTGGCGCAGGTGGAGGCGCTGATGGAGGACCCGGAGCGGACCTACCAGATGGCCCAGGCCAACCGGGCGTACTACCTAGCCCATCTTCGGCCGGACCGGCTGATGGCCAACGCCCTGGCCCAGGCGTTCCCGGACTGGGGGAGGGAGGCGGAATGAGGATCAGCGTGATCGTGCCGGTCTACAACGTCTCGGCGTATCTGGGGCGGTGCATGAGGAGCCTGCTGGCCCAGACCTTCCAGGACCGGGAGATCATCCTGGTGGACGACGGGTCCACCGACGGCAGCGGGCCCCTGTGCGATAGGTGGGCCCGGGAGCCCGGCGTCCGGGCAGTCCACCGGGCCAACGGCGGGCTGGGCATGGCCCGCAACAGCGGCCTGGACGCGGCCCGGGGGGAGTACGCGCTGTTTCTGGACCCGGACGACTACTTCGGCCCGCGGCTGCTGGAGAATCTGGCGGACGCGGCGGAGCGCTGCGGGGCCGATCTGGCTGTGGGCGCGTTTACCATGGTGGGGCCGGATGGGCAGGAGCAACC
The DNA here is from genome assembly GCA_947365965.1 of uncultured Clostridia bacterium. GTDB lineage: Bacteria > Bacillota > Clostridia > Oscillospirales > Oscillospiraceae > Pelethomonas. Next base: position 17,072 of record CANAZG010000057.1, on the reverse strand, counting down.
CCGGGCCTTTCCGGCGGAGCAGGTCTTCCGCACGCCGGCGGAACTGGAGGAGCTGCTGCTGGGCACGGTGGGGGCGCTGCCGGAGGAGCCTCTGGACTCCCGGTACGGCCTGAGCGCCTGCGCCCGGCTGTACCGCATGGAGGTGATCCGGCGGGGCGGGGTGCGGTTCGTGTCGGAGCGGGAGCTCATCTCCGAGGACCTGATCTTCAACATGGACTTTTTAGCCTGGGCCGCCAGCGCCGTGGTGACGACGGACGCGTCCTACTTCTACTGCGCCAACGCCGGGTCCCTGTCCAAGCGGCACCGGGAGGACCGGTTTGCCCAGGACTGCGCCCTGTGCCGGGCAGTGGAGGAGCGGCTGGCCCGGCGGTGCCCGGAGGCGGTCTTCCGGCCCTACCTGGACCGCCTGCTCATCAGCCGGGCCCGGTACGACATCCTCCAGGAGGCGGCCTACCGGGACCGGGAGGACCGATCCTACCCCCTGAGACAGCGGACGGCGGCCATTCTGGATGCCCCGGCCCTGCGGGAGGCCCTGGAGCGGTATCCCTGGCGCAGGCTGCCCAGGATGCAGGGGATTTTTGCATGGCTGATGAGAGAGCGGCGCGTGGGGGCCCTGCTGGCCCTGGCGCGGCTGAAGCGGCGGTTTCTGGACAAGAGACGACAGTGAGGAGGGGATGGCCGGTGAGCGGACCACTGGCAAGCGTGATTGTTCCGGTGTACAACGTGGAGCCCTATCTGGCCCAGTGCGTGGCGTCCCTGCGGGGCCAGACCTGTCCGGACCTGGAGATTATTCTGGTGGACGACGGGTCCACCGACGGCAGCGGCCTCCTGTGCGACGGCTTCGCCAGAGAGGACCCCCGGATCCGGGTGATCCATCAGCCCAACGCCGGGGTGAGCGCGGCGCGCAACGCCGGCCTGGAGGCGGCGTCGGGGTCCTATGTCTGCTTTGTGGACGGGGACGACTGGGCGGAGGAGACCATGGCGGCGGAGGCCGTGGCCGCCATGGAAGCGGGGGGCTGGGACCTGTGCGCCTGGGGCATGAATATCGTGGAGGAGGGGGCGGAGCCCGTGTACGCCGGGCGGTGGCGGGAGGAGCTGTTCCGCTTCGCCGGTCCGGCGGCCCGGCGGCGGTTTCTATGCCGCTGGGTCCTGCCCTGCCGGGTGGGGTGGTCCGTCTACTGCCGGGCCTTCCGGCGGGAGATCATTGACCGGCACGGCCTCCGGTTCGACACGGCCTGCGCCCTCTTTGAGGACCTGGACTTTCTGGTCCGGTACATCTTCTATTGCCGGAACCTGTACTACCTCCCCCGGCCTCTGTACGCTTACCGCCAGCACAGCGCGTCCGCCATGCACACCAGCACCCTGGAGCGGCAGCTGGCGGGTATGCTCCACATGGTCCGGCGGCAGGAGGAGGGGCTGCGGGGGAGCGGATTCTCCGAGCCCTTCTATCTCTACGGCGGCATGGCCCTGGTTGCGCTGTTGTGGAGCTTCACGGCCCGGGAGCCGGCGGCAGAGGCCCTGGCCCGGGCGGTCCGCAGCCTGGAGGGGAGCGGGGACTGGGACTACCTGACCGCCCAGGCCCGTCTGGCGGACAGGGCGGAGCTCCGGCGCTGGTGCGGGCGGCGGCTGGGGGATCAGGCCGGCGGACTCTTCCGCTATGTGCTGACCGGGGCTCCTGCGGACTACTGCCGGGCCCTGGCGGCCCAGGAGCGCTTCACGGCCCTGCGGGCCCGGAAGAACAGACTGTTCCACAGACGGAGGGGAGAGGAATGAAGCTTTCTGTGATTGTGCCCGCCTATCAGGTGGAGGCGTATCTCCCGGCCTGCCTGGAGGCCCTGCTGGACCAGGACATGGGGGACTATGAGATCATCTGCGTGGACGACGGCAGCACGGACCGGACCGGGGAGATCGCCCGGGACTACGCCCGCCGCTGGCCCCAGGTGACGGTCATATGCCAGCCCAACGGCGGCCTGAGCGCGGCCCGGAACGCGGGTCTCCGGGCTGCATCGGGGGAGTACGTATATTTTATGGACGCGGACGATGTGCTGGCCCGGGGTGTACTGGGGCCCCTGTGCCGTCTGGCGGAGGAGGAGGGGCTGGACCAGCTGCTGTTTGACTACGCCCGGTTTGAGGACGGAGCGGTCCCGTCCCTGTCCGCCGGGGTGGACCCGGGCCGTCTGCGGCGCTACAGGGACCCCCTGGAGATGCGGCGGGATCCGGCCGTGCCGGCCTGGAGGACGGCCTGGAACTACCTGATCCGCCAGGCGGTGCTGGAGGAGTACGGCCTGCGGTTCCCGACAGGGGCCCTGTTCGAGGACGTGGAGTTCAACTTCTGGCTGGACCGCTGCGCCGGCCGGTGCGGCTACCTGGACCAGAAGCTGTACGGCTACCGCCGCCGGGCGGGCAGCATCCTGGCCACCTTCATGGACGACATCCACTTTTCCGGCTACATCCAGGGCCGGCTGGGGCTGGCGGAGAGCCATCTGGGCCGCCTGCGGGCGTTCCGGGCCGGGAGAGCGCCCCGTCTGCGGGTCCCCGTGACGGAGGCGGAGCTGGAGACGCGGCTGATCGATGAGGTGCAGGGGATTCTCAACCGCCTGCTGACCAAGGGGGACCGGGCGCTGCTGGAGCGGACGCTGGAGGAGCTCCGGGACCGGGGGCTCTACCCCTACCCCCTGCGGTGGCGGCGGCTGGTCCGGCGGGAGGACTTGACGAAGCGGGCGGTGGATGCGGTGAGCTTTCTCTACCCGGCGGCGTGGTATCTCCGGCTGTGGGTACGGGTGAGGACCCGCCGGACATGAGGACCCGAAAATCCATGATAAACATGGCGGCGGGCTTTTTCGGCCAGCTGCTCAACCTGATCCTGGCCGTGGTGGGGCGGTCCATCCTGGCCCGGTACATGCCCAGCGAGTACCTGGGGATCAACGGGCTGTTCAGCAACGTGCTGTCCATTCTGTCCCTGGCGGACCTGGGCATCGGGGCGGCCATGATGTACGCCCTCTACAGCCCCGTGGCCCGGGAGAACCGGGAGGAGATCCGGCGGCTCATGAATCTCTACCGGCTGCTCTACCGATGGGTGGCGGTGGCGGTGGCGGTCCTGGGGCTGGCCCTGCTGCCGTTTCTGGACCTGCTGGTGCGCACGGACAGGCCCATTGACCACATGGTGCTCATCTACCTGCTGTATCTGAGCCAGTCGGTGACCTCCTACCTGTTCGTCTACAAGGCGGCCCTCATCGAGGCCCACCAGAACCAGTACATTTGCAGCATGTACGCCAATTTCTTCACCCTGGTCCGCTACGGGGGTCAGATCGCGGTGCTGCTGCTCACCCGGAATTTCTTCCTGTACCTGCTGGTCCAGATCCTGTGCGGCCTGCTGCCCAACATACTGGCCTCCCGGCGGGCGGAGCGGATGTACCCCTACCTCCGGGAGGACCGCCGCAGCTATCCGGACAGGGAGACGGCCCGGGAGATCTTCCGGAACGTGAGGGCCCTGTTCATTCACAAGGCGGCGGGGATGATGGTCTACAGCGTGGACAGCATCCTCATCTCCGCCCTGGTGAGCCTGGGGACCGCGGGGATCTACTCCAACTACAAGCTCATCTGTACCAACGCGGGCGGCGTGGTGGACCGGCTGTACGACGCGGTCTCCGCCAGCATCGGGAATCTGGTGGCCACAGAGGGGGACGAGGACAGGCGGCACCGCGTTTTCTCCATGCTCAGCTTCAGCGCCTTCCTGCTCTACTCCGCCTGCGCCGTGGCCATGCTGGTGCTGTTCGAGCCCTTTATCCTGCTGTGCTTTGGCGGGGACTATCTGCTGCCCCAGCGGACGGTGCTGCTCCTGCTGGCCCAGTTCTACATCACCGGCATGCGCACGGTCATCCAGAAGTTCCGGGGCGCCATGGGCCTGTTCTGGTACGACCGATACAAGGCCCTGGCGGAGGTGGCGGTGAACCTTGTTTTGTCCCTGGTCCTGGCCCGGCGGTTCGGGCTGGACGGCATTCTGGCCGCCACGGTGCTGGACCTGCTGCTGATCCCCTTCTGGGTGGACCCGCTGGTCCTCTTCCGCTACGGCTGGCGGGAACGGCGGGGACAGCGGCTGGCGGGATATTTCCTCCGGTATCTGCTGTGGACAGGGGGGATGCTGCTGGCGGGATGGGGGACAGAGCGGGTCTGCCGTCTGGTCAGCGGGCCGGGCTTCTGGAATCTGGCCCTCAAGGGCCTGACCTGCGCGGTCCTCTACGGAGGGATGCTGCTGGTCCTGTTCGGCTGGACCCCGGAGTGCAGGGACCTGTTCGCCTACGTAGGGCGGTTTATGAAAAGAGAGCGGCCCAGAGCCGGAAAGGTGTGAACAAGATGAAACGATGGATGCTGGCCCTGCTGCTCCTGCTGTGGGCCTGCGGGGAGGCCTCGGCGGCGGCCCGGCCGGAGACGGCGGAGAGCGGCTGGGTCAACGTGCGGGACTACGGCGCGGCGGGGGACGCCGCGTATCACCACCACCTGGGGGAGCTGAGGGACACGTGGAACTACTGGGTGGGCCACTACTCCAATCTGGTCACAGCCACCCGCCACGTCCCCTGCGCCGGGGAGGGGGAAAACGCCGGGGCCTATGAGGTAATCCCCGACGGCCAGACCCCCCGGGGCCGCCAGATCCGCCTCTCGGACGTGCGGCCCGGGCAGAGGGACTACACCCCGGCTGTGGGGGACCGGGTGATGGCCTACACAGCGGCGGATCCGGTGGCCTCGTCGCCGGCCTCGGACGACACCGCCGCCTTTGCGGCGGCCATCGACGCCGGGGACGGACGGCTGTACCTGCCGGAGGGGGACTATCAGGTGAGCCAGCTGACGGCGGCCAGAATCCAGAATATCAGGGGTCCGGGGCGGATCTGGCTCAAGGAGTGGCTGGGGGGCTCCCTCTACTATCTGGCCGCCGGCGAGTCCCAGCCCCTGCTCTATCAGAACTACGGGTGGATCGACGAGACCCGGTTCCACAGCGCCCTCTGGCGGAGCATGCACTGGGTCACCTGTCTCCAGGAGGTCCGGGGCTGGACGGAGAGCGGGGACTTCTCCGGGAACATCTCCCCCCGGATGGAGTTCGCCTTTGATAAGGACCGGGATAAGCTCAACGTGTGGCTGACAGTGCAGCCGGCGGTGGCGGAGGAGGACTTCCCGGACGCCGTCACGGTCTGCATCTCAAAGCTGTCGGCCAGCTATACCCTCAAGGGCAGCAAAACCTGGCGGCGGGCCTCCGGAGAGGGCGTGGAAGGCGGCCTCTTTGATCTGAACTGGGACGGAACCAGCCAGGAGCTGCCGGCGGAGGCGTGGAAGGACTGCGGCGGCCGGGTGGAGATCACCCTGCGGCGGGAGGATCTGTTCCGCCGCGCCGGCTCCGGGGAGAAGGAGGCCTGGGCCCTCCACTGCTGGAGCCTGGACAACAAGAGCCTGGGGGGAAAGCGGGTGGAGTACGTGTGCGGCACGGCCCGGGTGTGGATCAAGGAGGAGGGGGCGGAGGGCAGCCTCATGTGCGACATTGGGTGCGACATGCGCACCGCCTGGGAGGACCGGCATGTGGCGGGCGGATACATCCGGGAGGCCTGCGACAGCGGCACCCAGCTGCTGACCCGCACCCCCCGGCAGTTCTGGGCCTACACCGTGCCGGACAGCCTCTTTGAGCGGTACGCCCCCTTTCCCTCCTGAGAGATGGAAAGGAGGAGACCATGGTTGGCATATTGACCTTCCACTGGGCGGACGACTATGGGGCCATGCTCCAGGCCTACGCCCTGAAGCGGCAGCTGGAGCTGCTGGGGGAGCGGGCGGAGCTCATCCCCTACGCGCCGGTAAAGCTGACCGGCCGGTACTGGCTGTGCCCGGTGTGTGCGGACCGGCGGCCGGAGGGGCTCCACTACTACCTGAACCGGTACATGCTCGCCCGGCACCTGTCCATGGGCGGCAGCTTCTGGCGGCGGCGGCAGAAAATGCGGGCCTTCCGCCGGACGTATCTGACAGCCCGTCCGTCCATCCGCCGGGCGGCGGATATCTCCCTTGCGCCCTATAAGACCGTGTTCGTGGGCAGCGATCAGGTGTGGAACCCGGATATCACCGTGGACCTGGACGATGCGTACGTGGGCGGCATCCCCCGGCGGGGGGACTGCCGGCTGGCCGCCTACGCCGCCAGCCTGGGGGGCAACCCCCTGCTGCCGGAGGACCGGGAGAAGCTCGCAAAATGCGTGGGCGGCGGCTTTTCCGCCGTCTCCCTCCGGGAGCGGACGGACGCGGACTGGGTGGAAAAGCTCATCGGCCGCCCGGTCCGGGACGTGCTGGACCCGGTGCTGCTGCTGGACCGGGGGGAGTGGGAGGCGTTGTCCCGTCCCCCGGCGGCGGGGGACGCTATTGTGGTCTACGCCACCCAGCCCAACGAGGACCTGATGGGACAGGCCCGGGCCCTCTCCGCCCGCCTGGGGCGGCGGATCGTGTCCCTGTCCCGCCCGGACACCCTCTCCCGGGACCCCGGCTCCCTGGCGGGGATCCAAATGGAGCTGGACGGCGGCCCGAGGGAGTTTCTGGGCTGGATCCGCAGCGCCTGCTGCGTACTCACCAACTCCTTCCACGCCACGGCCTTCTCCACGCTGCTGGAGAAGCCCTTTCTCTCCTTCCGGCACAGCGGACGGAGCGTCCGTCAGGCAGATCTGCTGCGCAAGCTGGGGCTGACCTCCCGGCTGTGGGACCCGGACCGGGAGGACCTGTGGACCGGCACGGACTGGGCGGCGGTCCGGGGGCGGCTGGCGGAGGAACGGGCGGCGTCCCGGCAGTTTATTCTGGAAAATATTTAGGGCTTGTTTGATAATTGGCGATATGCCCAATAGCAAGGAATTTTTTGCCAGACAAGGCAGATTTTCGCAGGCATCCTGACGGATGGCAAGAAAATTTAACGCAGTATGGCAGAAAAAGGCCCGCTGTTTGGGCGTGTTGACAATTTTCAAACATGCCCTAGGCGCGGCCTGTATGCGGAGGAGGCGTATGACGGATCTGATTTCCATTATTGTCCCGATCTATAACACCGAGGCGTATCTGACCCGGTGCGTCCGGTCCGTGCTGGGCCAGACATACCACAGCTTTGAGCTGCTGCTCATCGACGACGGCTCCCAGGACGGAAGCAGGGAGGTCTGTCAGGCCCTGTGCCGGGAGGACAGCCGCGTCCGGCTGCTGCCCCGGCCCCACCAGGGCGTATCTGCGGCCAGAAACGCGGGGCTGGAGGCCGCCAGAGGGGCGTATGTGTTCTTTCTGGACAGCGACGACGCCATGCACCCCCGGCTGCTGGAGGCCCTGCTGGAGCTGTGCCATGCCACCGGGGCTGCGCTGGCCACGGAGGTGTACCGCCATGTGGAGGCCGTGGAGCCCCGTGACTTTCTGGACTGCCTCAACGAGGAGGACAGCCGCAGATGGGAGTACACCTACATGGACAACCAGGAGGCGCTCCGGCAGTTCTCCTCCCGGGAAAACGGCTACAACTTCCACGGCATCGGCGGTAAGCTGGTCCGCCGGGAGGCCCTGGGGGGGCTCCGGTTCGACGAGGCCCTGGGCAACGGGGAGGATACCATCTTTGTCTACAGGCTGCTGGAGCGGGGCATGGACGCGGTGATCCTGTGGGAGGAGTGGTACGCCTACCGGAAGCACGGGACAAACGCCAGCCAGAGCATGTCCATGGCCTCCTGCGCGGACAGCCGCAGGTGCTGGGCCTACATCTGGGAGCGGGAGAAGGACCGGCCGGCTGCGGCCGTCTTCTGGGCCCAGGTGGCCTCCGCCCAGCTGCGGCGGCTCTACGTCCGCAGCCGCCAGGGCGGCCGCCGGGAGCTGTCCGCCTATCTGCGGCGGCTGGCCAGGGAGGAGGCGGCCACGGACCGCTTCCGCCTGCTGAGCCGGCGGGAGCGGTGGAAGCACTATCTGGCCTTCTGGTGCTACCCCCTGTACCTGCCCATGCACCGCTTCTCCACCTGGCAGTGGCAGCGGCGGGAGCGGGAGCAGGCCCGGCGGAGAGAGGAGCGGGGCTGGAATGGTTGAGCGGAAATTGTGTACAGGCTGCGGCGCGTGCGCGGCGGTCTGTCCCGGGGGCGCTCTGCGGATGGAGGAGGACCGGGAGGGGTTTCTGTACCCCGCGCTGGAGGCTGCCGCCTGTACGGACTGCGGCCTGTGCCGGGAGGCGTGCCCTCTCCGGCGGGAGGACCCCGCGCCGGGTCCGGCCGCCTGCTTCGGGGCCCGGGCCAGGGAGGACCGGACCCGGCTTCTGGGGTCCTCCGGGGGGATCTTCCCCCTGCTGGCGGCCCGGGTGCTGGCGGACGGGGGGAGCGTGTGGGGCGCGGCCATGGATCCGGACGGCGTTGTGCGCCACCGGGAGATCCGCTCCCCGGAGGATCTCCCCGCCATCACCCGGACCAAATACGTGCAGAGCGATCTCACAGCGGTGTGGGAGGGGCTGCGGGACCCGGCGGCCAGGGGCCGGCCGGTCCTCTTCTGCGGAACCCCCTGCCAGACGGACGCGGTGCGCGTCCGCCTGGGGGAGGACCGGGGCGGGTGGATCCTGGCGGATCTGATCTGCTACGGCGTCCCCTCCCCGGGGGTCTGGCGGCGGTACGGGGCCTGGCTGGAGCGGCGCTATAGGGGGCCCCTTCACAGCTTCTCCTTCCGGGACAAGCGGAACCGGGACAGCGGCCGCACCTGCGCGGCCCTGATCGGGGAGGAGGAGCTGGTCTGGCCCCTGGACAGGGACCTGTATTGCAGGTCCTACTTCAGCCGTGTGAACCTGCGGCCCTCCTGCTTCCGCTGCCGGTACTGCACCCCAGACAGGAGCAGCGACCTCACTCTGGGGGATTTCTGGGGGATCGAGGAGGTCCGGCCCGGGTTTGACGACGGCATGGGCTGTTCGGCGGTCCTCTGCCGCACAGAGGCCGGGGAGGCCCTGTGGCGGCGGGTTTGCCGGGAGACGGAGTGGTTTGCCTGCGGCGTGGAGGAGATTGCCAACGACAGCCAGCCCAGGCTGCGGGAGCCCACGGCGGAGCGGACCGGACGGGGGGTGTACATGGCCCTCTGGCGGCTGCTCCCCTTCTCCCTCTGGCTTCGGCTTTTCCGGCGGCTGTGACCGCATATATTCTGCTGAGGAGGCGTGTTGTCCATGGGAATGTTTAGAGATCTTCTCCGGCTCCTGGATCCGCCGGAGCGGGCGGCCCTGGCCCGGTTTGTACCCCTGTGCCTTTTGGCCCCGGCGGCGGATCTGGCCGGCGTGTCCATGATGATCCCCCTCCTCCAGCAGGCCTTTGACCAGGGCTCCTCCGGCCCGCTGGCGGCGCGGATGGCCCTTGTGGCCCTGGCGCTGCTGGCGGTGGGGGCCTTTGAGCTGCTGCGGGGCCGCGCCGCCACCGCCCTGGTGACGGACGTTGCCCACAGCTGGTCTGTGAAGCTCTACGAGCTCTACGGCATGGAGGAGCTGGAGGACCACAACCGGAGGACCGCCATGGAGGCGGTCAGCGGGGCCCGGAACGACCCCGCCGTCTGCGCCGGAATGATTCCCGCCTGCCTGGGGCTGGCGGTGGACGGGCTGACCACGGCGGCCTATGCGCTGGCCATGATCTATGTGGCCCGGGGCGTGGGCGCGGCCAGCTGCGTCCTGCTGGCGGCTCTGATGGCGGGCCTCTACTGCCGGGGCCGGATCTACGCCGTCCGGTACGGGGAGAAGCGGCGGCGGCTGGAGATCCGGGCCAGCGGGATGGTGTCCACCATGTTCGGGTCCTACAAGGAGATCAAGATTGACGCTCGGCGGGGGAACCTGCTGGAGAAGTATCGCCGGGCCAGCGGGGAGTGCGCCCAGATCCAGAAGGACTACGACTTCACCCGGGGCCTCCAGGGGGTGGTGCTGCGGGACATGATGCAGTCGGCCCTGTTTGTGCTGCTGGCGGCCCTGCTGGCCGCCGGGCTGGAGCTGGGCAGCATTCTCCCCCAGGCCCTGATCTTCATCACTCTGCTGACCCGGATGCTCCCGGTGTCCAAGCGGATTGTGGAGGCGCTGACCGGCCTCCGGTTCGCCTCCAAGTACTTCGAGGCCCTTCGCGGGTCCCTGCTCCGGTACGACGCCCTGCGCCGGGCCCAGGCGGACAGGATCCCTCTGCGGGAGAAGCCCGTCACGCTGGAGAGCGGCATCCGGGTGGAGGGCCTGTGCTTCCGCTACCCCAACGGGAAGCAGATCTTTGAAAACGCCTCCATCCACATCCCGGCGGGGCGCTCCACCGCGGTGATCGGGCCCTCCGGCGGGGGAAAGACCACCCTGCTGGATCTGCTCCTGGGCCTGCTCCGGCCCCAGGGGGGCCACATCTGGTACGACGACTTTGATCTGGTGGAGGGCCGGGACGGCCAGGGGCCCTGCCGGGGGGACGTGGGGGCGGTGGTCAGCTACATCCCCCAGACCGTCTTTCTCAACGACGAGACCGTCCGGGGCAACGTGGCCTTCATGGCGGCGGAGGAGGACGAGGAGCGGATCATCCGGTGCCTGGAGTGCGCCCAGATCTGGGAGGACGTGCGGGAGATGCCGGAGGGCCTGGACACCATCATCGGACAGAACGGCACGGCCATCTCCGGGGGCCAGCGCCAGCGGATCGCCCTGGCCCGGGCGCTGTATAAGCAGTCCGAGATCCTCATCATGGACGAGGCCACCGCCGCCCTGGATGTGGACACCGAGCGGGCGGTCATCGACGCTGTCCGGCAGATGCGGGGACAGAAGACCCTGCTGATGGTGACCCACCACCTGAGCTTGGCCGAGGTCTGCGAGCGTGTGTACAGGCTGGAGAACCGGCGGCTGGTGAGGGTGCGGTGACATGGGGGACTTTGTAAAAAACAGGGTGTCCGTGGTGACGCCGGTGTACAACGGGGAGAAGCACCTGCACCGGCTGCTGGAATCGGTGCTGGCCCAGAGCTGGGAGGACGTGGAGATGATCCTGTCGGACGACGGGTCCCAGGACGGGACGCTGGCGGCGGCCCGGGCTTTCCGGGACAGATTCCGCCAGCGGGGCTACGCCCTGAGGATCGTGACCGGGGAGCACCGGAACACCTCCGCCGCCATCAACCGGGCCTTGCCCCAGGTGACGGGGGAATATCTCATCTGGCCGGACAGCGACGACGAGCTCCACCCCAGCTCCATCCGCCGCCGGGCGGACTTCCTGGCGGCCAATCCCCAGTACCAGTGCGTCCGCTCCCTGGGCCGCTATCTGGGCCCGGACGGCAGCCCCTGCCCGCCTCAGGAAAACATGGCGGACTGGGCGGGGGAGGAGTTGTTCTTCCCGGTTCTGACGGGAGAGAGCTTTGTGTGCTGCGGGTGCTATATGCTGCGCTGCGAGGCGTTCTTCGCCATCTACCCCCAGCGGCGGATCCCGGAGTACGACGTGGGGCAGAATTTTCAGATGCTCCTGCCGTTTCTGTACCGCCACCGATGTCCCACCATCCCGGAGGCGCTGTATACGGTTTATGTCTCCCCGGACAGCCACTCCCGCCGCTCTCTGACAGAGAGGGAGGAGGAGAAAAAATACGCAGACTTTGAGGACCTGGTGGACGAGCTGGCGGCCCTCTGCCCCGTGGAATCGCCCGAGGAGAGGCGGCGGATCGCCCTGTGGAAGATGGGCAGGCGGTACGCCCTGGCGCTCAGGCACAACCGGCGGGGGAGGGGGGCGGCGGCCCTGGCGTGGCTGCTGGTCCACGGCGGCATAGAGCCCGGCCGCGCCGCCAGAGAGGCGGCGAAGCTGGTTTGCGGCCCCCGGGTGCGTCGGCTGTGGCGGCGGATGCGGGAGGGCGGAAGGAAGGGGGCCTTTTAGAGGCTGTATGCACAGCGTTATCGGCAGGAAAAAGCGCCCGAATGGTTCTGAACCATTCGGGCGCTTTTTCCGCAGGCTGTCAAAAACCCTCGCCAATGGCGAGGGTTTTTGACAGCCTGCAGCGGCCCCTCCTTGAGGGGGCCGCTGGCCAATTCTCTATTCACTCTCCCGGCCCTCCAGGCCTAGGAACTGCTCCATCACCGCCGCCGCCTGGGCGGCGTGCGCCTGACTGTCCATCTCGCAGAACACCCGCAGCAGCGGCTCGGTGCCGGAGAAGCGGCTCACCACCCAGCCGCCGCCCTGGAAGTACACCTTGCACCCGTCGGCGTAGCTGACCCGCTCCACCGCCAGACCAAAGTCCGGCAGCAGCTTGTCCTCCATGAGGGTACGATTGATGCGCATCTTCTCCTCCTGGGAGAATCGGTAGCCCCGTTCCACCATCTCAAAGGTCCCGTAGCGGTTCTCAATCTCCTGGTAGATCTCCGACAGCCGCCTCCCAGTGGTAGCCATCATCTCCACCAGCAGCGCCGCGGCGTAGATGCCGTCCTTGCCCTGGATGTGGCCCCGGACCGTGAGCCCCCCAGAGCTCTCCCCACCGATGACCGCCCCAGTCTCCAGCATCTTGCCAGAGATGTGCTTGAAGCCTACAGGCACCTCCCAGCAGATCTCGCCGAACTCCCCGGCAATGGCGTCCAGCAGGTGGGTGGTGGCGATGTTGCGCACCGCCGCGCCGTGCCAGCCCTTGTAGCGCAGCAGGTAGTAGTAGAGGAGAGAGAGGATCTTGTTGGGGTGAAGGAATTCCCCCCTGTCGTCGATGACCCCCAGCCGATCCGCGTCCCCATCAGTGGCAATGCCGATGTCGCAGCCGTTCTCCTCCACAAAGCTGCGCAGGCCGATGAGGGTCTTGCTGTTGGGGGCGGGCAGGCGGCCGCCGAAGAGGGCGTCCCGCCTCTCGTGGATCACGTCCACGTCACACCGGGCGGTGATGAGAATGGTCTGGAGGGCGGTCTTGCTGACCCCGTACATGGGGTCCAGCACCACCTTCAGGCCCCGGGAGCGGATGGCGTCCATGTTCACCGCCCGGATAATGGCGTCGATATACTGATTCATGGGGTCGATGATCTGGATCTGCCCGGTGCGCAGGCCCTCCTCGTAGGGAACGGTGGGGATCTCCTCTCCCTCCAGGGCGGCAATATACTTCTCAATGCTGCCGGTGACCTCCTGGTCCGCGTCCCGCCCCCCTCGGACGAACACCTTGATCCCGTTGTACAGGGCAGGGTTGTGGCTGGCGGTGACCGCCATGCCGTAGGGCAAATCGTAGTAGCGCACGGAGAACATCAGAAGAGGCGTGGGCGCCTCCCGCTCCACCACCATGCAGGCGATGCCCGCACCGGCCATTACCTCCGCCGCCCAGTGGGCGGCCTCCCTGGAGAGGAACCGGCGGTCATATCCCACCAAAAATCCCCGGTCTCCGCCCCCCTCGTCCCGCAGCTTCCGGGCCAGGGCCGCAGTCAGCAGCTGGACATTGGCCTTGGTAAAGCCGTCGCCGATGACGGCCCGCCAGCCGCCGGTGCCAAATTTGATATTACTCATGGACAGGCTCCTTTCTCATGCTCCGCTCTCCTCTTGCGATCACCCCATGGTCACCGCTATCTCGTGGACGCTGCCGGGCTCCTGGGGCGGGATCAGGCCGCAGACGGTCTGGCCGTCGCAGAGGATGGAGGCCACCCCCTTCTCCACGCCCTCCGGATTCTCCACGGTGATGTGGTAGGCTGTCCCCCGCCAGACCCGGGTGATCTCAAACCGCCGCCACTCCGCCGGCACACAGGGGTCCACCAGCAGCCCGCCGAACTGGGGCCGTACCCCCAGGATATACCGGGTGGCGGCGAAGTAGCTCCACCCGCCGGAGCCGGTCATAAAGGGGTGACGGGCCCGGCCGAAGGCGGAGTGATCCGGGCCCATGACAAACTGGCAGTAGGAGTAGGGCTCGCTCTGCCGGATCTCTATTTTATCATTTTGCGCCGCCGGACACAAGGCCCTGTAGAATTTCATGGCCCGTGTTCCTCGGCCCAGCATGGCCTCGGCGCACCAGGCCCAGGGGTTGGGGTGGGAGAAGATGGAGCCGTTCTCCTTAATCCCCGGGTAGACCCGGGTGATGAAGCCGATGGCGTCGTCAGGAACCGTGTAGGAGGGGGCGTTGAGCCGCAGGCCGAAATCCGTGTAGAGACAGCTGTCCACCGCGTCCATGGCCAGCCGGCCCCGTTCACTGTCCGCCGCGCCGGAGAGGACCGCCCAGACGTTGCTCTCCAGGTGGACCCGGCCCTCCTGGTCCCGGTGGGAGCCGATCTTCCGCCCATCGGCGGTGATGCCCCGGAGATACCAGGCCCCGTCCCACAGCTCCCGCTGGCAGACGGCGGTCACATCCCTTTTCATGGCCTCGTAGCGGTCCGCGTCCTCCTGCCGCCCCAGGGCCCGGGCCGCGTCCACAAAGTGGCCCAGCGCCCACACGTGGAGGAAGCTCACCATGGCGCTCTCCCCGCCCCCCAGGTTCAGGCAGTCGTTCCAGTCCGCCCGGAGGCCCTTGCAGATGCCGTGGGATCCCACCTGCTGGGCGGAGAAGTCCAATATCCGCTTCAGGTGCTCATAGATGGTCCCCTCTCCGCCGTCGGCATAGCCCACCAGGTTGTCAAAGAAGGACAGCTCCCCGGTCTCCCGGACGTACTCCGCCACCGCCGCCACCAGCCACAGGGCGTCGTCGGCGCAGGCGTCCGCCAGACCGTGGACAATGCTGGCCCGGTCCGGGGTGGGGATCACCGTGGGGGAGCGGTAGGCGGGCTTCTCCGGCTGGGGGCCGAACCAGGCGGGGTCAAAGAGGTGGAGGCCGTAGCCCTGGGAGGTGAGGCCCTGCATGAGCTGCATGATCCGCCGCCGGCACCCCTCGGGGTTGGAGTGGGGGATGGTCATGGCGTCCTGGGCGGTGTCCCGGTAGCCCAGGCCTGTCCGCCCGCCCACCTCGATGAAGGAGGCGAAGCGGGAGAACATCACGTTCACCTCGCTCTGGTAGAGGTTCCACACGTTGAGCATGGCGTCCATGTCCCCGTCCGGCGTGGAGACCTGGAGCCGGGAGAGCTTGTCGTCCCAGAATCGGGCCAGACCGGCAAAGGCCTCGTCCACCGCCCGGAGGTCCCGGTACTTCTCCCGCACCCGGCGGCCCTCCGTCCTGTCCCCCTCCCCCAGCATCCACACCAGCCGGGCCCTCTCGCCGGGGGCCAGCGTCAGACGCTTGTGGAGCACAGCGCAGTGGTTGCCCCCCTTCTCAAAGGAATCGGAGCAGCGCCCGCGCTCCGCTGCCAGAGGATTGCTCTCCGTCCGGTAGGGGCCGATGAAGCTGTCCCGGAGGCAGTCAAAGCCGTCGGGCGCAAAGGAGGCGGCCATAAACTGGTGGGCCTGCTCATAGAAGAGCTCATAGTCGATGATGCCGTCCTCATAGCTGCTGCCCGCGCAGTAGAGGGACATCTGGAAGTTCTGGTTGTCAATGGGTATCTGATGGAAGGCGAACTCCGCGTAGGAGTAGACGCCAATCCTGCGGGGGGCCCCGGAGGGGTTCTCCAGGACCAGATCCCACAGCTCCACGTTCTCCCCCCGGGGGATGAACAGGGTCTGGGCGGCCCGGAGGCCGCCGCGGGTGCACTCGTACACCGAGTAGCTCAAGCCGTGGCGGCAGCGGTAGTCCGCCAGATTTCCGCCGCAGGGCTGCCAGGAGACGGACCAGAACTCCCCTGTGTCCTCGTCCCGCAGGTAGATATAGTGGCCCGGCCGGTCCATGGGCACCCCGTTGGGCCGGAAGCGGGTGATCCGGTGGTGCTCCGGGCTCTTGTAGAAGAGGTATCCCCCGGCGGTGTGGTTGACCACGGCGGCCATGTCCTCCGCCCCCAGGTAGTTGGTCCAGGAAACGGGCACGTCAACCCGGTCGATGACATACTCCCGCCTGGTCTGGTCAAAATGTCCGTACTGCATAGAAGAGCCTCCCCTGTATGTTTTCCCCGCAGCGGCGGGGTTCTCCTGCTATGGATGTCTATAGTATACACCCTCCGCCGCCGGATAACAGAGCGAGCTATGCGTTCTTTTGCCGCTGATTGTGCAGGGGGCGGCCTCCGCCACTCATTCTGCGTGTTGCCATATGTCTTGAGTGGTTCGCCTGAGCAGAAGGACCGTCATAAGCAGACTCAGAAGCTCGGCCGCTGGGACAGCCAGCCAGACGCCGTCTGCGCCCAGTCCCAGCTTGGGCAGGAGAAGCATGGCGCCGATCAGGAAGACGAATACATTCATAAACATGATGGCCGCAGAGAGCTTACCCCTGTTCAGGGCGGAGAAGAAGGCCGCCGCAAATATATTCACGCCGCTGCAGAGATAGCTGATGGAGAAGAGGAGGATCCTTCTTTGAGCCAGAGAGGCTAACTGGATATTATCGGAAGCGAAGAGAGACGTAATCTGGCCGCGCAGCAGGGTGGACGCCGCAAAGATCAGGACGGAGCCCATCAGAACTGCCCTCATGGAGATGTGGAAAAGCAGCTTCACCCTGCCAAAGTCCCTCCGGCCAAAGTTGAAGCTGATGACCGGCGCCACGCCGCTGGCATAGCCGGAGGGAAGCGAGTTGAACATGAATCGGGCATAGAGTACGATGGTAGCCGCAGAAACGCCAGTCTCGCCCAAGTACAGGATAATGATGCGATTATAGAACCAGGTGACGGCGGCGCCTGCCAGGTTGATAATCATGCCGGCCGCCCCGTTCACCGCGCTTTCTCTCAGCGTACAAAGGCGGAATCTTGGCGTGGTAAAGTACAGCGCGCCCCTCCGATTGCATGCAAACCATATGAGTCCCGCTGCGGCGGGAATGCTGTAGCCGATCCCGGTAGCTAGGGCAGCGCCCCTGATATGGAGCTGGCAGAGGACGATCAGCACATAATCCAGGACAATATTGGAAATGCCTCCGGCAGCAACACAGAGGAGCCCCAGCGCAGGCGCTCCGGCTGTAACGAACAGATACTGAAATTGTACCTGCAGCAGACAGGGGATCGCAAAGGCCATCAGGGTGCGGTAATAGTCCAGCGCATAGGGATAGAGGATGTTTGTGACGCCCAGGCCCGTCCGCAGGATCGGATCGGCAAAGACCAGGGCCAGCGCGGTCATAACGGCGCCTGAAAGACAGGTTAACAAGACAATGCA
>CANAZG010000056.1 GCA_947365965.1 uncultured Clostridia bacterium | reverse complement strand
AGCTGACCTGTACTAATCGCCCGAGGGCTTGACCTACAATATGCAGGCATTCGTGCCTAGCTTTACCTCTCCCCCTTTGTTCGGTTTTCAGGGTGTGATCGTCTCGGATCTGCACCTTTAGCTCAGTTGGTAGAGCACCTGACTCTTAATCAGGGTGTCCAGGGTTCGAGTCCCTGAAGGTGTACCATATGGCCCGTTGGTCAAGCGGTTAAGACGGCGGCCTCTCACGCCGCAAACATGGGTTCGATTCCCGTACGGGTCACCACTTCCTTTAGGGGAAGACGCGAAATTATAATATAGGTTGTTACTGTGTAAGCAGTACAGTAGTTGGTGTTGATTAGGGCGAGGGTCCACCCGTTCCCATCCCGAACACGGAAGTTAAGCTCGCTTCTGCCGACAATACTTGGCTGGAGACGGCCTGGGAAGATAGGTAACGCCAACACAGAGTGGTCTGGTCTGACTGGACCAGACCACTCACACACATTCCTCCATAGCTCAGTCGGTAGAGCACGCGGCTGTTAACCGCGGTGTCGTTGGTTCGAGTCCAACTGGGGGAGCCAGAGTGGGCCGCCGCTAAAAGCGCGGCGGTCCACCTCTTTTCTCAGCGATGACAGACTTGGGCCTTTAGCTCAGTTGGTTAGAGCGGCCGGCTCATAACCGGTTGGTCCCGGGTTCGAGTCCCTGAAGGCCCACCAAGCCCCCGACGGGGTGCTGGGCACTCCGTCGGGGAACGAATGGTTAGGATAGTTGCCGCTGGAGGATGAGCATACAGATATAGGGGTATAGCTCAGCTGGTAGAGCAGCGGTCTCCAAAACCGCGTGCCGAGGGTTCGAATCCTTCTGCCCCTGCCATTGCGGTCAACAGCGATGCTGTTTGATATAGCCCAGCGATGGGCAGTCTATGGCCCAGTAGTTCAGTTGGTTAGAACGCCAGCCTGTCACGCTGGAGGTCGACGGTTCGAGCCCGTTCTGGGTCGCCATGAGACAATTAGGCCTTGGCCTTTTTGATATAGCGCAGTTTTCGCCGCCATAATTTGCTGCTGTAGCTCAGTCGGTAGAGCGCATCCTTGGTAAGGATGAGGTCACCAGTTCAAATCTGGTCAGCAGCTCCATAAAATAGCGGGATTGTGTAAAGGTAGCACAGCGGACTCTGACTCCGTATGTGAGGGTTCGAATCCTTCTCCCGCTGCCAAAAGCTCCAAAACCTCAAGGTTTTGGAGCTTTTTTTGTTTTTGGCGTTCTGTTTGGAACTCCTCTGAGTACTGCGCTCCTGCGTTTCGCTAGAGACACAGTTTATAAGTAGGTGGACTACACGGCGGCTCATAGAGACCTTACGGAGGCACCCTGTGTTGCGTACTTGGGTTTGAGCATATTAACTCTAGTCAAGTAAAATAGAAAGACAATATACAAGATTGGAGACATTAGGAATGAAGCGCTATGTGACCACGAGCAGATTGGGTTTATTTCAATGGTATCTAACATCGGAGGAACGGGAAGAAAGTACCATTGAGAAATACCTGCGGGAAGTGAGACTCTTCCGATCCTGGCTGGCAGAACGAGGTGTGACGGCAGAGACGGTGACTGGATGGAAAAGATATTTATATGCAGAGGGATACAAGCCGGAGACGATCAACTCCAAGCTTTCAGCGCTAAACAAATTCTTCAGCTTTATGGGATGGCCGGAGCTCCGGACAAGATACCTGAAAATCCAGCGGAAGCTGTTTCGCGGCACAGAGAAGGAGCTCACAAAAGAAGAATATACCCACCTCTTGGAAACGGCTAATCGGCTAGGAAAGCCCCGTCTTGCGCTACTTATTGAAACAATCTGCGCTACCGGCATCCGAGTGTCAGAGGTGAAGTACATAACCGTGGAAGCCATCCAGACAGGCAGAGCGGATATTGCGCTGAAAGGAAAGATCCGCACCATCCTGATCCCCGGCAAGCTGTGCCGAAAACTTCAAAAATATGCCATGAAGCAAAAAATCACTTCCGGCGAGATTTTTCTCACCAGAAGCAGCAAAGGCATCTCCCGCCGCCAAATTTGGG
Organism: uncultured Clostridia bacterium; assembly: GCA_947365965.1. Lineage (GTDB taxonomy): Bacteria > Bacillota > Clostridia > Oscillospirales > Oscillospiraceae > Pelethomonas. Next base: position 16,061 of record CANAZG010000056.1, on the reverse strand, counting down.
CGGAGATGAAGGCGTTATGTAAAAAGGCAGATGTAGCACCGTCAAAGGTCTTCCCCCATAATCTGCGACACCTATTTGCCAGGACGTTCTACCGTGCCTGCCGGGACGTGGCCAAGCTGGCAGATGTGCTGGGACACTCCAGCATTGAGACCACACGGATTTATCTGATTTCTACAGGTGTGGAGCACGCTCAGCAACTGGAACGGCTGGGGCTTATTTCTTAAAGAATTAATAGACAAAATTAACAAACTGCCCTGTTTCCTTGCGATTTTTACCACGCATGAAGGTCTCAAAAACAACAAACAGCCTCGCGCAGAAAGCGCGAAGCTGAAAAAGGCATGAAAATATAAGCCGATCATCCAACATCCTTGATCGGCAGGATTTGTTATGCGAAAAACAGGGAAAATAGACTTGCAATCCCATGCTTTTTGTGATAGGATGCTTACAGTCTCTCACGTTGTCTATTGCTGATTTGTAAATTTTAAGGCAACTTGTTAAGTCTGTGATGAACCAGAAAAGGGGAAAGTTATGCCGCAAACAAGACAACACATCCAGCGAGGCTACAGCCAGCAGCGACAGCGGCATAGCCCGGCGTCGGATGTCGGCGTGCGCCTGAGCCGGGAGGGTATCGAACGATTTATGGCTACCTGCCAGAGAGAGGGCCGTGTGGAGGGCACATTAAAGTGGTATCGCCGGGGTCTGAACCGCCTCTATGAGGATCTCCCGGAGGACAAAACTATCCGTCACGGAACCCTGGAATACTGGCGGGAGCAGCTGGTAAAAGAGGGATACGCGCCCAGCACCATCAACAGCTACCTGTCGGTGAACAATGCCTATCTGGACTTTGTGGGTCATCGTGAATATCAGCTGGCCAACCAACTGAAGCTGGCAACAGAGCTACAGCCGGAATTGACCCGGACGGAGTATCTGCGGCTGCTGCAAACGGCTCGGGCTTTGGGGCGCGAGAAAGTGTATCTACTGGTGAAGCTGTTCGGCACCACCGGTCTGACAGTGCAGGAATTGGATAAGACAACGGTGGAGGCAGTGAAAAATGGCAAGCTGACGGTCACCTTCAGCCGGAACAAGCAGGTGCTTCGCATCCCAGAGGGATTGCAAAAGGAACTGCTGGACTACGCCAAGCGCAGCGGCTATCTCTCCGGCCCCATCTTCCTGACCAAAGACGGTACCCCCATGAGCCGTACCTATGTGAGCACCATCATCCGACAACTGTGCGCGGTAGCGAAGGTACCGGAGGAGAAGGGGAACCCCCGGTGTCTGAAGCGGCTGTACCAGAGCACCCGGGCGGGGATCGAGGAGAATATCTCGCTACTGGTGGAGCAGGCCCACAACCGCTTGCTGGAGCAGGAGCAGCTGGAGATTGGGTGGGAGGAGCATAGAGATGCGTGATGCAGAGCATCAACTGCAGAATATGGTGGGTATACCGCCGATGCTTTACACTAACCTAGAAGATTTGCGAAGTAGCTAGGGCATGTTTGAAAATTGTCAACACGCCCACACAGCAGACCTTTTCCGCCATACATCGTTAAATTTTCTTGCTATCCGTCAGGATGCCTTCGAAAATTTGCCTTGTCTGGCAAAAAAATTCCTTGCTGTTGGGCATATCGCCAATTATCAAACAAGCCCTAATATTTCGAGAGATAGAGAGCGTTAAAACATAATGGAAACTATACGTGTCCACAAAGATAGATGGAGAGCAATATTTTTCTACTGGCGGGAATAGGAGCGGTTTTCTGCTGAACGGGATGATATATAAAGGTAATGTGTGGGGCATTGAAAAAGATAAAGGTCTGTTGCTTTTGTGAGCAGTGGGAATCCGGAGGAATTGAATCCTTTCTCTACAATGTATTGCTGCATATGGAGCTATCCATGATGGAGGTGGATCTTGTTGCGGCACAGATGGAGGAGAGTGTATTTACGGCGCCATTGAAAGCACGTGGGATCCAGTTCTATGAGCTTTCTGGGAGGCAGAACCGGCTTCCTGAAAATTATCGCCTATTCCGGAGACTTCTGGCAGAGCGGAAATATGATGTGGTCCATTTGCACATTTTTCATGGCCTGTCCCTTTGGTATGGGAACCTTGCCGAGCAGGCGGGCGTCCCCATACGAATCGCCCACAGTCACAATACAGCCTTGCGGAAAAGCAGAACAAAGCCGCTGAAGCTGTTGGTCCATCAAGCAGCAAAGGAAGCATTTGCCGACAAAGCGACGGACTTGTGGGCTTGCTCAGGACAGGCGGCAGAGTTTCTTTTTCCGCGCAAGATATTGGATCGCAGGGGCTTTCGGTTTATTCCCAATGGGATCGACACGAATCGCTTCCGGTTCAACGCAGAGCTGCGGGAGACCGTTCGTGATGATCTAGGCATACAGGATAGATATGTAATAGGTCATATTGGAAGACTGTGCTATCAAAAAAATCAAGGCTTCCTTCTGGATATGCTTTATGAAGTGCTAGAAGGCAGACCGGATGGAGTTCTATTGCTGGTAGGTGAGGGGCCAGATCGGTCTTCACTGGAAGAAAAAGCAAGGGAACTGGGGATTGCCGACAATGTTATATTTTATGGCACGTCGGATCGGGTAGAACATTTGTTATGGGCGATGGATGTGTTTGTATTTCCCAGCCGCTTTGAAGGATTGGGGATTGTTGCGGTGGAGGCACAGGCTGCTGGGCTGCCAGTGCTTTGCTCGGAGATTATTCCACAGGAGGCGGATATAACGGGGGAGATCGTGCGGCTGCCCCTGTCTGTAGGAGCGAAGGTCTGGGCGGAAGCAGTATTGAAGATAAAGCACCTGAACCGTATACCTGGTGCGACCCGAGTGGCAGAAGCTGGGTTTGATATATTTGCTGTTGCAAAAAAGATTAGAGAGCGATGGATGAGGCAAGGGGATGACAGAAATTTTACAGCCAGCTTTTAGAGAAAATAATATTGCGATTGTTGCCGCTTCCAATGATGCTTTTGTTCCATATATGGCAACGATGATCTGCTCGGTTATCATAAACGGGAATATAAACAATAACTACGATTTTGTCGTATTACAGAGTGATATTGGCATTCAAAATCAACAAAGGCTGCAAAAAATAGCAGATTTGTTTGAAAATATGTCCCTTCGCATAGTCGATGTTACAGCGTATATAGAAGGATACTGTTTCTTTGTCGGGAACAAAGAGAATTTTACAAAGGAATCCTACTACCGGCTGCTTATTCCAGAGCTGATGAGTGACTACCGGAAGGTATTGTACTTGGATGGAGACATGGTGGCTCTGACCGATGTGGCGGAGTTATACCAAACGGATGTGGATGGATATTTGCTGGCATCCAGCCGGGACCTGTGCGGGATGATCGACTACTATAATCCACTGACTGATCTGCGGAAGTATCGGGATCAATCGTTGAAACTGAAGGAACCAGACAACTATTTTATTGCTGGGATGCTGCTGATCAATATTCCGGAGTTTCGAAAACAATACAGTACAAAGTATCTGCTGGAGTTCGCTGCGTCGCGGGAATGGCGACAGCACGATCAGGATATTTTGAATGTGCTGTGTGAGGGAAGAGTAAAGCTGGTATCTGCGTCCTGGGACGTTATGGTCCCAGAATTTATCCGATATTTGCCAGAAATGCGGCGTAAAGAGCTGGAGGAATCCCTTGAAAATATAAATATCATTCATTTTGGCGGGGACAGGAAGCCTTGGGTTTATATGGATACCCCATTGGGAGAGTATTTCTGGAGATATGCTGCGCAGACGCCTTACATCCAAGAAATGATCCAGAGGCGGGTTGAATCGGACCGGGGGGCATACTCGGTCCGCAGCGCCATGGAAGAGGAGTTCCGGCAGGGGAAAGTAGGAGGCAGATATATACTGAAGTATATTTGCGCCTGGCTGAGATACAAGCTGACAAAGTGGAAATTAGCCAAAGACAGTGAGAGGTATGTTGGATAGAATAACCATACAGCAGAACGAGAGGAAAGCGCCGCTTATCTCCGTTATTGTTCCGATTTATAAGGTAGAGCTGTATCTTAGCAAATGTCTGGACAGCATTGTGGGGCAGACATATAGAAATCTGGAGATTATTTTGGTGGATGACGGGTCACCTGATAACTGCGGGGCCATCTGTGATATGTATGCAGCAAGAGACAATCGTATCACTGTACTTCATCAGGAAAACAGAGGAGTGGCTGCCGCCCGCAATGCCGGTTTGGCTGCAGCCTCCGGGGAGTGGATCGGATGGGTAGACCCAGATGATATCATCGAGCTGGATATGTATGAATATCTGCTGACCTGCGCTTTAGCCCATAATGCAGATATTGCGGTGTGTGGCATAAGAACCATGATAAACGGCCAAGAGGTACCCCGCTGGATATCTGCCAGGAAGAAAATGGTACTATTGGACCGTGAGAAGGCTGTAGAGCAGTATCTGAGCGGAGAACTGCACTACGGCTGCGTTAATAAGTTGAGCCGTCGATCATTGTGGGAAGGGCTGTATTTCCCTGATTATCAAATGGCTGAGGATCTGTCGGTTATGTGGAGGCTTTTTGAGCGCGTTGAGAAGGTAGTTCACCTGGGGATGAAGAAATACATTCGCTGCAGGCGGGATGGGAGCATTACCACAAGCAAGAAGGCAAAAACCCGGCTTGATGAGTATCGGGCAGCAAAGGAATGTTTTGACAATATGGTGAGCCGCTGGCCCCAGTTTGAATCCCTCCTGGCCCGCCGGTGCGTGGAAAGTGCCAGTGGGCTATGGTGCGGATACAGGAGATTTTCTCCGGAGGAGCGGAGAGGCATCCGCCCTCAGCTGCGGAGCATTTCTGATTTCTGCCGTCCTTATATTCCCAACGCTTTGGCACATACCGGCATGGGATATACCGGGCGGCTTGCCTTGCGCCTGGTAGCTTGGCCTAATGGCTGGGCGCTAACTCTAGCTGGACTTGCTAATTGGCTCTACCAGCGAAAGCATCGCTGGTCCCTATAAAATAAGCTTCGATATGGAGGAATGAGCATGGATAAGCTGTTGCCGGCCTTTTCGGAAAACAATATTGCCATTGCCTTTTGCGCTGATGATAATTTTGCTCCCTGCACAGCAGTACTCATCCGTTCTATTTTATCCACCGGGAGCGAAAACAATAACTATGATTTTGTGTTACTCCACAGCGGGATGCGTACGGAAAACCAGCGGAAGCTGACGGAGATAACAGCAGGACATCAAAACGCCTCGATGCGCTTTATAGATGTGATGACGTTTATTGCCCAGTATAACTTTTTTATCGGCACGGTGCGGGAGGAAAAAGAAATCTCAAAAGAGACCTATTATCGACTGCTCATTCCGGAAATCATGTCTGAATACGAAAAAGTGCTCTATTTAGACGGAGACATGACAGCTCTGTGTGATGTGGCAGAAGTGTACCATATAGAACTGGGCGATCATCTTGTAGCGGCCTGTCGGGATCTGGTGGGCTTGATGGCGTATTACAACCCCAGCTACTGCATTGACCGACAGAATGGACAGACGCAAAAGGAGTACTGGGATGGCGATCTGAAAGTGAAGGATGCCAACCAGTATTTCAATGCTGGACTGACCTTGTTTAATATTCCGGCCTTTCGTGCGGAGTATAGCATGGACTACCTGTTAGAATATGCGGTCTCCCGGCATTGGAAGGCCCACGATCAGGATATTCTCAATATACTATGCCAGGATAAATCTGTCCTCATAGAGTCCAATTGGAACTCCATCTATGGCGACGCACCCCAATTTCTGCCCGATGACCTCCGGGCCGAATATCAGGACTGCTGGGCCCATCCGAAAATTGCGCATTTTGCGGGCCCATTTAAGCCGTGGACTGTACCCGATGCGCCATTTCAAGAGCGTTTTTGGCCGTATGCAGCAGAAACACCCTACTTGGAAACCCTTTTGCGCCAACTTATTACGCATAATACAGGCAGCGGTACAGGAAATTCCAGATTTGCCATGGAGATACAGTTCAAGCAGGGACAGGTTGGGATGCGTTATCTGCTGCGTTTGGCCAGACTATGGCTGGATTACAAGCTGAAGGGAGGCGCGCAATGAAGATATCCGTTATTGTTCCTATCTATAATGTGGAATCTTATCTGCGCAATTGCCTGGATAGTATCCGCAGTCAGACCCATCGGGCGCTGGAAGTCATTCTGGTGGATGACGGTTCTCCAGACGGCTGTGCGGCCATCTGTGAAGAGTACGCTGCCGCAGATAAGCGATTTAAGGTGATCCATAAGCCTAATGGCGGGGTGGCTTCCGCCCGGAACGCCGGGCTGGATGCCGCCACCGGAGAGTGGATCGGTTTTGTGGACCCGGATGATTACATCGAGCCGGACATGTATGAATATTTGTTAACCCATGCAGTGGAGCACGGTGCAGACCTTTCCGTGTGCGGACTGCGCATTATGGTTGATGGAGAACAGGCGAACCCGTGGATTACTCACTACGATGGCATCAGAGTGCTTGGCAGGGAACAGGCGATTGAGATGTACCTGGACCGTAATATGCACGACGGATGCGTCAATAAGCTCTACCGCCGGGAGTTGTGGAGGGGCTTACGCTTTCCTGCTTACAGAATCGCCGAGGATCTGATGGCCATGTGGGAGATCTTCCAGCGAACCAATATCACCGTGCGCCTATCCGACGATAAATATGTCTACTGCCGCCGTACCGGCAGCGCCACTACCGCCAAGAACGCCCAGACAATATTGGATGACTTCAATGCCATTAAAAAACGCCATGACGAGGTGATGGCGCGCTGGCCTAAGTTTGAGGAGTTGTCAGCCCGGCGCTGCCTGCTGTCAGCAGAGGGGGCCTGGGAGTGGTATTTTTCCAGCGCGACAGAGGAACAGCAACGGACCGTTAAGCCGGAGATGCGGAAGATGGCAAGATTTTGCGTGCCCTACTGGGAGAGATACAACGGCGCCGGCGTGGGCGTTTATGGGCGGTTCAAATACAGGCTGGCGCGCTGGTACCCCAGCGGATGGGCTCTGGCGTTAGGAAAATGGACGGATAAACTGTATATCTGTCTTTGTGGGGCTAAGGGGAAGCAGACTGAGGTTTCCGCTCCTCCCCCGCCCAGGGCAGAGCCAGAGAATCATGCGGTTGATAGCCTGCTCTGTGTCAGACAGGAAAATTTATCAGCAATCCACTGGAATGTGAGTTATACCCAGAGCCTCAGAGGGTACAAGCGATTCCTGATGGGGCGGCGGTTTAAGGAGCAGGTGCTTCATGGGAGCTGGGCAGAGAAGCAGGATTTCTTTCGGTGGTCATGGAGCAAGCTTATTCACAGAGATAATGGAGCGAAGTGGCTCTGTGTGTTTGATCCACTAGAGTCTGTTCAATCGCAGCTGCGGCGAGTGGACGGCCTGAATGATATGATTTTCCAGGCTGTTAAACGGGCAGGGATAGAGGAGGATCGAAATGCTGTCTTAAAGACCGGACGGCAGGTTTTTATTTTTGCCGGAGTCCACTACTGTGATATCGGCGGCGGGCAGCGCTCAGCTCAAATGGCCCGGGCGTTCAACGATATGGGGTACCGAGTCTACTATATCCACTATCTGGTCCATCCCCGCTACGGAGAGGGGAAAGAGGAACCGTTACGGGATGGGTCCATATTTAACCCAACCCTGCTCCACTGCCAGGTGGACGCCTTTTCTGTCCGGGATCTGGATCGGCTGGTGAGCAGAGGCGCACTTTTTATCTTTGAGGTACCCGTGGACAAGTTTGAGCCCTATCTGGAGTATGCCCAAGCCCACCATATCCCCACAGTCTATGAGCATATTGACAACTGGGATTCGGAACTAGGCGGATGGTTTTATCGAGAGCATATATTCCGGCGGTATTTGCAGGAATGTACTCTGGTCACAGTCACCGCCCGGCTGCTGGGTGAGAAGGTAAAGACGGTATCTCCCCAGACAGAATATTTATACCTGCCCAATGCTGTCAACACAATCCTCTTTGAGCCAGCGAGGTATTATAAAAAGCCGGATGACTTAGTGGTGGGGAAGAAAACTCTGCTCTATTTTGGCTCCTTATGGGGAGAGTGGTTTGACTGGGATAAGCTCATCTACGTGGCCAGACACTGTGACTGCGCTATCAATCTGATTGGAGGATATGATGAGCTGGAGGAACAGATAAAAACGCTCCCCAGAAATATTCACTTCTTGGGGCAAAAGCCACAACCTGAGCTGTCCGCTTATTTGGCGCACAGCGATATTGCGCTTCTCCCATTCAAGAACTGTGAGATTGGCCGGTATGTCTCGCCTCTAAAAATCTTTGAATACGTTGCCATGAATAAGCCTGTGCTAGCCACGCCGCTGGACGATATTGCAGGGTATCCGAATGTTTTTACCTCCGAAGATGAAAAAGAGTGGGCTAGGGCAGTCACAGAGGAGTGGCCGGAAGTGGTCGACACAGGAGTTTTCACCGCACAGAACAGCTGGTATGCCCGGTGTACTGCTATATTGGAGCGTACTGGGCTCCTGCCTGTCAATCCCCCTGCGGTTTCCGCAATTGTGTCCGATCTGTGCTGTGGGGACAATATTTTTCGATGTGTGGATTCTCTTCTGGCGTTCCATACCCGTTATGGAGGCGAGATCATTGTGGCAGTGGGCAGCAATGGGCGCTATAAGGCGCTGGAGGAACGCTACGGCGGACAGATCACTCTGATAAAGTCTGACAATCCCATTTTCGGGCGGAACTTGGGAGGCCGGATGGCTCACGGGGAGTTCCTCTTCTTTATGGACAGCACCCAGCGGGTGGTCAGCAAAAGCTACCTGGACAGCGCCTTGAATATTCTTCGCCGGGAGGAATTTGTGGGAGCGGTGGGGCGGCAGGGACGCTGGACCCTGGAGGGGGCGCCGATTTCTGACGCCCGCAGCAGCCACGACCGTGTGGAGTCACCGGCCGTCCTCTTTCGTACAGACGCGGCCTACCTCCGGGGGAATGGATTGCTTATATCCAAAGAGCGTTTTGACGATTTGGGAGGCTTTGACGAGGGCTATGCCCTTCCCCGCTTCCAAGATATCGATCTGTCTCTGCGGCTCAAGAGCCAGGGGTATGACGTTGCTTACTGCCCCTGCCTCCAGCTGACGCAGCCCGTGCAGCTGGAGGAAACCGGCGGCGAGCTGCCGGCCGCACAGGATCAGAATCGGCTGGCGGCGCAGTGGGGAGAAGAGAACCCTGCGCTTCTGACAAACGCAATCTAAGATGATTCCTGTGCAAAAACAGTTGAGGGAGAGATTTGATGAATATTCTTGTCATCTGTGAAAATTTCACCAAGGGAGGTTTGGAGACCCACATCCACTCCTACTATACCGCATTATCCCGGGAGCACAGATTCATCTTTGCCTTTGGCAGATTCCAAAGTGAACTGCCCTTTGAACAGGGCAATGTTTATAGTGACTTTAACTTTTCCAACACCAGCTCTGTGGGGGCCTTTCTACAGGATGTGGATCGGCTGATAGAGCTGATTCAGGACCAAAACATTGATGTGATCCATGTACATCCCTTCTATAGTATCTTCCCGGCCATGGTAGCCAGCCAGGTTGCCGGAGTTCCCATTGTGTGTACGCATCACGGTCCAGCTTCTTTCACCTTCCCGGCGCGGGTTAGCGAAATGATCCTGTTTTACTACTTCTATTCGGAAGTGGTCAGTAAAGTTTTTTCTGTAAGCCGAGCGGGGAAAAACGGGCTGGAGGATCAAATGCGGATGACCAATGTCACCCATCTTCCCAACGCGGTGGACACTGGGCTTTATCGCCGCCATACCGTAATAAACAACCGGCGCTGGGCGGCGGTTTCCCGGTTGGACGGGGATCTGGGCAAGGTATCCGCGCTGAGAAAACTTTTCGAGGCAATGCCGTCTCTTCCAATTGACGCTGTAGATGTTTACGGGGATGGCTCTCAGCGTCAGGCGCTGGAGGAGTACGTCAGGGAGCTGGGACTGGAACGTAAAGTGCATTTTATGGGATTCCAAAGCGATCTCTACGAACATTTGGATGGAAACTACAACGGTATCATAGGCGCTGATCGGGTAGCATTAGAAGGACTTACCATGGGGTATCCGGTTCTGGAGCTGGGCTATGGCAGGATGTGTGGCGTATTTGACGAAGCGCTTCTTAAACTGGGCGGTGACTGCAATTTTGTAGCGATTGATCTGCCAGAGTGCAAAATAGATGTTCTGTGCAGGCAGCTGGAGCGGGTTTATTCTCAGCCAGATTGTTTCGATTTTCGCGCGTATATGATGGATGCTTTTGATATTCATAAGGTGGCCGCGGATTATGTGGCGAATTTGCAGAAATTGTCTACTCACTCCCTGGGCAATATGCGCCTGTTTTTTGAGCAGATGGGGGATTTACCAAACAAAGAGGTCTGTATCTATGAGTCTATAGATCTTTTCTGGCTCATGTGCAGACAAATCAAGCCCTACGCAATGGACCCAAAGGTACAGATCATGTTTCAGATGGGGATAGAGCGAATTGCGGCACAGTCCCCGACTATACAGGCACAGGCATTGGGGAGCCGCATGAGGCAGAAGCTGAAAAGCTGGTTCAAATAACAGGAGCATCCGAATTGCGCTACGGAAAGGAAAGCGACGCAATATGTCTTTCAAACAAAAATTAAAGATGAGGCTGCCTTTCACCAGAAAGGGACTTGAGGACTATCTTGATGAGAAGTTAACCCTTATGCAGCGTCAGCAAGCTGAGAATATTCAGAGCAATGTGAAAGCCTTGTCGGCGCAGCTGGCTCAGGAGATAAATGCTCAGCTTCACCGGAGGATCAATGATCTGGATGGTGTCATCGCATTCCAGACCGAGGCGCTGAAGGCTTACTTTGGTCAAGAGACGAACGAGCAGCTTGACCGCCGCACCAATGATCTGCAAAGCGCTGTCATTGCACACCTGACGGAAGAACTCAACGCCCAGCTTCACCGGAGGATCAATGATCTGGACGGCGTCATCGCATTCCAAACCGAGGCGTTGAAGGCTTACTTTAGTCAAGAGACGAACGAGCAGCTTGATCGCCGCACCAATGATCTGCAAAGCGCTGTCATTGCACAGCTGACAGAAGAACTCAACGCCCAGCTTCACCGACGTACCAACGATCTGCAAAGCGCCATCATTACACAGCTGGCGGAAGAGCTCAACGCGCAGTTCCATCGAAGAATCAACGATTTACAGGGCGCCATGGAGGCGCAGGTCAACGCGCAGACGGAAGAGCTTTTTGCCCGTCTAAAGGAGGAGATGAACCTCCAGCTCCATCGGCGTACGAACGATCTCGATCGTGCTGTATCAAGTGTAAAAAATGAGCTATACGGATTTTTCCGCCGGTTCCCCAAGACTATGTTGAGCTTTGAAGTTGCCTTAGCAGAGCACTGCAACTTAAATTGTGTTGGCTGTAATCATTTTTCGCCGCTTGCCCCGCCAAGCTTTATAGATTTGAAGGAATTTACACGTGATTTTAGGCAAATGGCAGATTTATTTGGAGAGCGCACGCAGCAGGTTAAGCTGTTGGGTGGAGAGCCTCTGCTGAACCGTGATATTAACAAATACCTGCCTGTGGCCCGCGAATGTTTTCCCAAAGCGGAGATTGTGATCGTTACAAACGGGCTGTTACTGCCGCAAATGGATCCGTCTTTTTGGGAAGCTTGCAGGGAAAATCAGATCGTGATTTCGCCCACAAAATATCCTGTCAATTTTGACTATGGTGCAGCAGAGGAGCTGGCAAAGAGCTACAATGTAAAATATCGCTACTTTGCAGAAAAAGAGGTCTCAAGGACATTTGAAAAATATGCGCTGGATCCGCAGGGACTTCAGGACTGCGAGGGGAATTACCGTATGTGCTTTATGGCGAATTCCTGTATACATCTGCTGCACGGGAGGCTTTATACCTGCCCGATAGCGCCAACCGCCCACTATATGAATGATGCATTTGGAACACAGATTCGGGAAAGTCCACAGGATTCTATCGATATTTATCAGGCAAGTTCGGCAGAGGAAATTTTGGAGTTTCTAGCAAAACCCATTCCGTTCTGCCGCTACTGCCGGAGGGACCTTATGATTGATGATATCCCTTGGAGACAGTCAAAGCGCGAACTATCTGAGTGGACCGTATAAAGGCAATGAAGCTCAATACATTCAGGAGAACAGCATGATAGAAAAATTAAAAAAATACCAATTCCTCTTTGAGGAGCTGGTCCAGCGGGACTTCAAAAGGAAATATAAACGGACCGTACTGGGGATGGTATGGAGCGTACTGTCACCCTTACTGACACTCCTTGTTATGCGGCTGGTGTTTACCCACTTTTTCGGTTCTGGTATCGACCATTATACGACATATCTGTTCTGCGGCAACCTGGTCTTTGCCTATTTCAGCGAGGCCAGCGGACAGGGAATGTCCTCTCTGATGGACAACGCAGGCATTTTCACAAAGGTCAATGTTCCTAAGTATCTCTTTTTGCTGTCCAAAAATGTTCAGACGCTTATTAATTTTGGATTGACTCTGGCGGCGTTCTTTGTCTTCTGCATACTGGACCAGATTACGTTTACTTGGAAGCTGATCTGTTTGCTCTATCCCATTGTGTGTCTGATGCTGTTCAATATCGGTACCGGGCTTATTCTATCAGCGCTTTTTGTATTTTTTCGGGATATCGAATATCTCTGGTCCGTATTTTTGCAGCTGCTGATGTATATGTCCGCCATATTTTATTCTATTGATACTTACTCCCAGACAGTGCGGAATCTCTTCCTGTTGAACCCGCTCTATCTTTTTATCCGATATTTCCGTAAGATTGTCATTGAGGCGACCATTCCCACGATATGGTTTCACTTGCTGATGCTGGCAGATGTTCTTATCGTGTTGGTGATCGGATGCGTGATGTATAAGAAGAACAATACCAAGTTTTTATATTATGTTTAGAAAAAGCACGCGCCGAATAAAGAGTGGAATACAGCGGGGCCGCTGGCTATATGGGCCCCGATAAGAGACCTTTCCGCGCGGGCGACAGAAAATTCAAACAGGGAACCCTGTTTGAGAGTGCACTATGTGCACTCTCAAACATTCCTGAGCGTTCCCTGCTATAGGAGGGAAACAATAGGAAATGGACAGAACCTTTTCAAAGGAAAATTCATTGGCAGTGAAGGGCGTTGCGATTTTAATGATGCTGTGGCATCACTGTCTGGGAATTGAAAATTTAACCGCAAATCCATGGCCATTTGAAGCAAGTCAGATTCTGCATATAGCGGTTTTTTGCAAAATATGCGTTAGTCTCTTTGCGTTCATTTCCGGCTATGGTTTATGGCTGAGCTATTCGAAAGAGAAGAAGACAGGAGGGACGCCGGCTAAATGGATTGCTCAGCGGTTAATCCGCACATTGTCAGGCTATTGGTTTGTTGTAGTTTTATCCTGGATAATCTGTAGCCTGATAAATGGCTTGACATATCAATGGTATCAATTTGAGGTGTCTCCACTTCTGGGCCTTTGGAATATGATTATAGATTTTTGGGGCCTAACAAATTTTTTCGGAGGTAAACCACTAAACACAATATGGTGGTATATGAGCGCTGCAATAATATATGTGGTATTTCTCCCTCTGCTTGACAAGCTAATGGGCCGCATTGGGGGCGTATATGCGGTTGTGGTTGTTTGGCTGATATCCGGATTACAGGGGGGATATCCTGGGGCAGAGCACGTGCTGAGTTTTCTGACCATGTTTTGTACGGGGGCGCTTTTTGCCGCCAAAGATATTTTTGGGCGGTGGATACGATTTTGGGGGAAACACCGCAGTTGGCTGAGGTATCCTACTTTGATGGCTGGAACGGGAATCGCATATAAGTTATACCATGCATTAGATATCAATCGCTGGTGGAACGTAAAATTTACACTGATTCCTTTAGTTGTTATTTTTTTGATTTGGGAGGTAATACGGTTGGCTCCGCTGCTTGGAAAAGCCCTGTCTTTTTTAGGAAAGCATGCAACAAATATTTTTCTGGTCCATGCCTTTTTGTATGCATACTATTGCAGTGCGTTTATTTATGGGCCGGGACATTGGGGAGTCATTTTATGGAGGCTTTTGTGGAGTTCATTAATAATTTCGATTGTCATTGAGGGACTGAAGAGGCTGATAAAGTATAATTTAGGAATGAAAAAACTGGAAGATATTATTGCAGAGCGGTTTTGAGATACACTATAGACGAGTAGTGTACATGGCAGGAATTGCAATTGTGTGTGGAGGAGGATTTTCGCAGGGCTAGGCGGCCGCTGTGCGGGAAATCGGCACAAGACAAATGTAAGCTCCTAGCTTGGTGGACTACTAGGGCAAAACCTAAAGAATAGCAGGAGAGAAAAATGGGGAGCGTTTTAACAAAGGGCGCCATGGAGAAGCAGGGCTTTACCAAGGAGGAATCCATGGCGTTAAAGGGAATTGCGATTTTTTTGATGATTTTCCATCATTGCTTTCTGGCCCCGTGGTGTTATACAGGATTTGAGGGAAGTTTTTTCCCGCTGGCAGAAGAACAATTGAACCGCCTGGCAGCATTGGGCGGTATTTGTGTGGGAATCTTGGCGTTTATTTCGGGTTACGGGCTGTCCATGGCGCTGGAACGACACCAAGGGAGCGCCGCGTCCTTTTGTATCCAGCGATATGTACGATTTATGCGCAAATTTTGGCCTGTCCTTGCTATATGCCTGCTTGCGGGGGTAGTTATTGACAATCATACGGCAGAGACCTATCTGACAGGCGGGCCGCTTGACTCGCTTTATAACCTTCTCATACAGGGATTGGGCATGAGTTACCTTTTTGGCACTCCGATGTTTGTTCATGAGTGGTGGTATCTCAGTGCCAACGTGGTTTTTATTCTTTTGACACCCGTATTTGTTGCCCTTGTGGAGCGGTATGGGTGGGCAGTGCCCCTGTTCCTGCTAATCACTATACCGCGGGTCACAGGCGCAGGATTTGGACATCCCATCTGTGGCTTTTCCACTACGCTCCTTTTAGGAATTATCTTTAATCGCTATCAGCTGTTTGATCGGATAGAAACGCTTCTGGCAAAAAAATTAACCGGGGCAATAGGACAGAGCCTTAAAGCCGTCACCGCTTTGCTTGTATTATTTTTTAGCTATAAGATGTATATCGTCGGTCCTGGCGCAGCCTATGACGAGATTCATGCCGCATTGATTCCGCTGCTGTTCATCATCGTCTTTAAGGAGTGTGTACTGTGCTACCCATATATACGGCACATATTTGCGTTTCTGGGGAAACACAGTATCAACATGTATTTAATTCATACAGTCCTCTCCGGCTCCTACCTACATACATTTTTATTTTCCATGCCATGGTTTATGCTGACGCCGCTGGCAGTATGCGCCGTCAGTCTGCTATTTTCCATTGTGCTGGAATGGACAAAAAGCAAGGTAAGGAAGACGTATATTGCAATATCCGATGGAACCTACAATTTTTTATTTCAGGCTTACCCGGATCCTTCCTGGTCAAAGAAACAGAGGAGTCGTTTTTGGACCTGGAATCTGCTCTCGGTATTGGCGTCCGGGCTTATACTGGGCCTTTTGGCCCTGCTGTTGGCTCCGGGGCCTGGTAATGCTGACATTGCAAGAAGCTTGCTGCACAATTTCAAAGTTGTAACGCTTAATACCCTGCCGGTCGCATTTTTAACGCTCATCCTCTATGCGTTGACGCGGCGCGCATGGATAGCTTTTTCTATAAATGCTGTGTTTGTATTAATGCTTTCCGCAGTCAATTATTTTAAGCTGATGCTCCGCGATGATCCGCTTCTGTTTTCAGACCTGCTCTTGATAAAGGAAGCTGGAAATATTGTGGGAAATTACAAGTTATCTCTGGACCTCGCATTAGGCATGGTTTTGATTTGTGCTGTAACGGTTGCAATAGTTCTATATTTTCTGGTGCGAGGCCGGCCCAAGGGGTGGGGACGACTGCCTTTAATCACGTTTTTCGTTGGGATATTGGGACTGGGTATTTTAATTCCCGCATTAATGGATACCGGGCTTTACCGG